>CAKPCM010000060.1 GCA_934141615.1 uncultured Bacilli bacterium | reverse complement strand
GTGATAATGTATGCAAGATAAGATTGAATATATAGAGTCTAAAAAAGAAGAGAAAAAGCAAGATAAAAAAAGTAATAATAGAAAAAAAATTCCAACTGGAATTAAGTTTGCTTTGGTTATTTTGTTAGCGTTTATTTTAGGATTAGTTATAATGTATGCTTATACGGAAGTAAATCCAAAAGTTGTTACTAAAAATAAAACCGTATCAGAAACTAAGGTAACTGATGAAGCTATGGAAGATGCTATAAAAAAGGTATATGATTCTGTTTTGTGCATTGAAGTTATGAATAGCGATGGTTCTGTTTTAAGTACCGGAACTGGGTTTGTTTATTCTAAGGATAGCAAGTATGGCTACGTTTTAACTAATGCCCACGTAGTTTCTAGTGGAAACAATATTGTAGGTGTGTTATCAAATAACAACACTACTTCTTTGACTATTTTGGGTAGCGATACTTATACTGATTTAGCAGTATTAAGAATGGATGTTAAAGATGTACTTGGGGTAGCTAGTATTGGAGATAGTAAAAATACTCCTGTTGGTAATACTGTATTTACGGTAGGTTCTCCAATGGGTTCTACTTATGCTGGAACGGTAACTAAAGGTATATTGTCTGGTAAAGATAGATTAATAGAAACAAGTACTTCAAATAGTAATTCACTTACGTCAGAATCTTACATTGTTAAGGTACTTCAAACTGATGCTGCTATAAGCCCAGGAAACAGTGGTGGACCACTAGTTAATTTAGCAGGTGACGTTATTGGTATTACATCATTAAAATTAGTAGATGAACAAGTAGAAGGAATGGGATTTGCTATTCCAATAGAAGATGCTATGAATTATGTTGATACATTAGCGCAAGGAAAAGCTATTGAAAGACCATTAGTTGGTGTACAAATCCTTGATTTAACCAATAAATATACTTTATATAGATATGGTATAAACGTTGATTCTAGTATTAAATCAGGTGTTATTTTAATAAAAGTAAATAGTGGATATCCTGCAAGTGATGCTGGATTAAAAGACGGAGATATTGTAACTAAAATTGATGGTGAAGATGTTACTACGGTATCAGAGTTTAAGTATCAGTTATATCAACATAAGATAGGTGATACAATAGAAGTTACGTATTACCGTGATGGAAAAGAAAATAAGGCTAAGCTAAAATTAAACAAAACAAGTTAGGAAACTGTGGTATTGGTTTCCTTTTTCTTTACACTTAAACTTTTTATGTATGTTAATTATATTAGTGTTTTGATATAATTATACTAGGTGGTAATATGTTTAATAATTTATGTTTTTATTTTGTATTATTTTTAATTTATTCATTTATAGGCTGGGTAATGGAAATATTATTTACGTTATATAAAGATAAAACGTTAGTAAATAGAGGATTTTTAATGGGACCATATTGTCCTATATATGGCTGTGGATGCATACTTATAATACTTCTTCTTAAAAGGTATTTAAATGACTTTATAGTACTATTTATAATGGCAATGGTAATATGTTCTATCCTTGAGTATTTAACCAGCTACATCATGGAAAAACTATTTAAAGCTAGATGGTGGGATTATAGTGATAGAAAGTTTAATATAAACGGTAGAATATGTCTTGAAATGATGGTTCCGTTTGGACTTTTAGGATGCCTTTTGATGTATGTTATAAATCCATTTATAAGTGGAATTATATCTAACGTACCAAAGAATATATTAAATCCAATCGCTATTGTTTTATTTGTTTTGTTTGTTATAGATAATATAGCATCTTTTTCAATAATTACTAAGTTACATTTGCATACTAATAAAATAGTTATGGATAATACTGAGGAAATAACTAAGAAGGTAAGGGAATACGTTTCAAACCATTCTAAGT
>CAKPCM010000059.1 GCA_934141615.1 uncultured Bacilli bacterium | reverse complement strand
ATATATGATTGAACCATTAGTACATATGATATATCTTACACCTTTTATTTGCTTTGCAATTAGTTTTGTATAAGATACACTTCTTCCGCTTGTCAAAATAAACGTTCCGCCAAGCTTTATGTAACGTTCTATTAAATCAATGTTTTTTCTTGATATTACGCCTTCTATTGCAAGCGTTCTATCTATGTCAGAAAATACTATCTTTTTCATAATGCCTCCTTACATAAACCAAGATCTTTTTCTTTCAATAACCATGTTAAGTAAGTTAGATAATAACTTAAATAGCCTTGTTGAAATATACATAAGTGGAAGTAAAATTAACAAGGAGTTTGGTGTTAATATTTCAAGAGAAAATATACTTCTACCAATTGGTGTTACTAGTGCTAGAAGAAATATTATACTAAGTATTAAAAGAAGTGATTTTCTAAGAAAGTTAAGTGGTTTACTTATTCTATATATTAGTAAAAGGGCAGTATATGCGGTTATTATAACGGCGCATGTTGAAGTTTGTGCACCTGGAAATTTAAGTAGGCTTGCTACAAAAACAAGTATTAATATGTTCACAACGGTTGTTATACCACTAGGTATCGCCTTTGATACAACGTTTATAAAAAACTTACCCTTAACCCTTGATTTATTTGGTTCTAACGCTAATATAAACGCTGGGATTCCGATTGTTAAACTGTTAATTAACGTCATTTGAATCGGAATAAAAGGATATGTATAGTTGATGAACAAAAATAATAGTGCTAATAAAGATGCGTAAATAGTCTTAGATAAAAATAATGTTGCAGAACGCTCTACGTTATTAATTGTTCTTCTTCCTTCTTTAACTATTTTTGGCATTGAATCAAAATTAGAATCAAGAAGTACTAATTCAGATACGTTTCTTGCGGCATCCGCTCCATCACTCATTGCAACACCACAATCAGCTTCTTTAAGTGCTAAAACATCATTTACTCCATCACCTGTCATTGCAACTACGTGTCCATTTTTTCTAAGTGAAGAAATAAGCATCTTTTTTTGATCTGGTTTAACACGTGCGAAAATAGTGTTTTCTTCTACCAAAGTGTTAATATCCGTATGTTCATCTATATTTCTTGCGTCAATTGCGCCTTCTACCTCTATTCCAACCATCTTGGCAACATTTTTGACGGTAGATACACTATCTCCTGATATTATTTTTATGTTTACGTCGTTTTCCTTAAAGTAATTAAGAGTCTTTTCTGCTTCTTTTCTGACTTTATCCCTTATTAAAATAAGTGCTAAAACATCTTTTTTTCTAGGTAATTTATCATCCTTTATTACATCTGTTTTAACCAATACTAAAACTCTATTTGAAGATGAATATTTATTTATTTCTTTTTCATAAGTTTTTAAATCATATTCCAAAACAAACTCAGGAGCTCCCATAATATATGAATAATCTTTTAATACTATTCCAGAATACTTTCTATCTGATGAAAAAGGTATTGTTTTTATAGCCTTTTCATTTGAGTCATTTTTATACTTATTATTTATCGATAAAAACGTTGGATTCTTATCATTCAAGTTCGTAGACATCGCTTCCATTGCGTAGTCTATGTCACTTATTTTGTTATTGTTAAGAGGAATTATATCACTTACTTCCATCTTTCCTTCTGTTATTGTTCCTGTTTTATCTAAGCATAACGTATCTACTCTAGCAAGAGTCTCTATCGCATATAAATCTTGAACTAATACATTATATTTGGATAGTTTTAAAACGCTTATTGCAAGTACCGTTGAAACAAGTAATATTAATCCTTCTGGTATCATACCAACTACTGCCGCAACTACCGTTACAACCGCGTTTTGAGTGGTATTATTAGGAATTGATAACTGTTTTAATAAAAGAAGTACTCCAATTGGTATTAACGCAATTGATACGTATTTTACTATTTTATTTAAAGAGCGCATTATCTCAGAATTTATTTCTTTTTTAAGCTTTTTAGCATCACGTGATATAACGGACGTGTAGTTATCTAGTCCAACGTGTATTACTTTTGCTTTTACAGTTCCACTTACCACGAAACTGCCTGATAGTATTTCATCACCCTTCTTTTTATATATCGTTTTAGACTCACCAGTTATAAAAGATTCATTAACCTCACACACTCCATCAACTACTTTAGAGTCTACAACAACTTGATTTCCTAATTCATAAACTATTAAATCATCTAATACGATATCATTTATATGTATTTCGCGCATTTTAGAGTCACGAATTACCTTGGCTTTAGAAGATGATATTACTGATAATTTATCTACTATTTTTTTAGCCCTAATTTCCTGAATTGTACTAATTAATGTATTACATACAACAACACCTAAAAAAAGCAAATTTTTGTATGAACCAACAACTATTATTGCAATACCTAAAACTAAGTTAATAAAGTTAAACAAAGTACATGTATTTTCTAATAAAATCTGTTTAACACTCTTACTAGGAGATGTTGTATCATAATTTACTTTTCCTTGTCTTATTCTTTGTTTTACTTCTTCTTTAGTAAGTCCAGTTAAATTCATAGTATATTCATCTTCTTTCTATTGTTACATAAATTATTATACCATTTTTTATATAACTTTAAAGAAAAAAGACAATATATTTTAAATATATTATCTTATGTAATATAAAATCAGAAGTGCACAAATAAGTGCATTTAGTTTTGTAATGGTATATAATACAAGCTTGGGTGATTTATTTGTCATTAAAGGAG
>CAKPCM010000058.1 GCA_934141615.1 uncultured Bacilli bacterium | reverse complement strand
AAAAAGTGCACTTTCTATTGAAATTGCACTTTTTTGCTGTTATGCACTTATTTGTGCACTTCATTTTGATTTAACGATTTTTTTAAAAATAAAGAATGTGAACTTAATGATTAATTTCACTTACAAAACAAAAAGCCCACGATTTAATAATCGTAAGCTTGGTTAATTATTTATTAATTATATCCTTTTTTCTTATACTCATCAGATAATTCTTTAAATCTATTATAATGAACTACTTCCCTTTGTCTAAGCCATAAAAGTGGTCCTATAATATCTGGGTCATCAGTTTGATTGATTAAGTTTTCATATACTGCACGTGCTTTTTGTTCTGCCGCTAAATCCTCTTCTAAGTCCGCAATAGGATCTCCCGTTGTAGATATATAATCTGCCGTCCAACTATTTCCGTCTGAGTTACTTGGAAATAATGCAAAACCGTGCTCTGTATAATGTCCTAAAAGCCCTGCTTTATCAAGTTCTTCTATACTTGCCCCTTCCATCATTTGATGAACCATAGTACATATCATTTCAACGTGTGCTAACTCTTCTGTTCCAATATCATTTAAAAGGGCTCTTCCCTTAGCATCTGGCATGGTATATCTTTGGTTTAGATATCTAAGTGCTGCACCAAGTTCACCTTGAGGCCCACCATATTGACTAATAACTGCTTTAGCCATTTTTAAGTTTTTATTTCTAATGTTTATAGGATACTGAAGTTTTTTAGAATACTTCCACATTTTTTTACGCTCCTTTCTTACCTATTTATTCCAAGGCCAAGGTTCATTTATCCAAGACCAAGGTGTCATACTAAGACCAACATCATCTGATAAATCAATTGGTCCATATTTTTGTTCATACACATTAGTTAGTCTTTTAGCTTCCTTGTTATATTCATTATATAAGTTTATATAGTTAGTATCAAAAGGATGTGTATCTAAGTATAAATTAAGGTCGTGAGCTGCAAAAGACATCTTTTGAATATCATAGAGCATCATTTGTTTTTCATTCGTTATATTAGGCTTTAAATACGTCATATTATGGTATGGTTCATATTCATCTTTAATCATATTACCTCTTAGAAATCCCTCATCTGGTGTTAAAAACTTAGAGTTATTAATCGTATTATTATTTTGACTAGAAGAATAAGTGCTATTAGGCATATTAATCATATTTATTTTATCTTTTGGCATTACCGCAGGCATCATAAAAGTTCTAACTAAAATGTCATCTAAATTGTAATTAGAGTAACTTTCCATAATCATTTTACCTCCTAGCCTATTATATACATCCATAGGCTACTTAGTATGGGTTAAAGTAACAAAAAAAGATGATTATTTATCATCCTCTGAGTCATATTCATCATATATGTTACCTAGTATTTCTTCTACTGCATCCTCAAGAGTTACAACACCAATAAACTTCTTCTTTTTAACTACTATTGCCATTTGAACGTGCTCTTTTTGCATACATGCAAACACATCATCTATTTTCTCATCATAGTTAAACTTCTTTACGTTAAAAAGTAAGTTTCTAAGTTTAAAGTCATCATTATCTTTTTTATACATAATGTAGTCTTTTACGTTAAAGATACCTATTATGTTGTTAGTATCTCCATCATAAACTGGATACCTAGTAAACTTAGTTTTTTTAAGTTTCTTAAGAAGTGGTCCAAACTTAGTATTAACATTTATAAGTTCACACTCCTCTTTTGGCGTCATCACCTTATCTACGGTTGTGTCATTAAACTTAAATATATTAAATATGTATTCTTGTTCCTTCTTTTCTATTATTCCATCACGAGTACCAGTAAGTATTATTCTTTTTATGTCCTCTTCTGTAAAATCTTCTTCCTTTTCTTCTATCTTAAGTATTTTACATATAAGATTAGTTGAAATTGAAAGTAACTTTATAAGTGGGAAAAATATTACTTGCATAACGTTTATTAAGTTAACCGAGAAACTAGCTACTTTAAACGGATTAGAAAGGGCAATTTTCTTTGGTACTAACTCTCCAAATACAAGCGTAAAGTAAGATAGAATAATGGTTATAACAACCATTAAAAATCCACTTGTAAAATTAGGATTTATTATTACAAAACCAGTTTTCATTATTTTATCTACAAAAGTAGAAGCTGCAAACGCACTAGATAGAAAACCCGCTAACGTTATTCCAACTTGAATGGTTGATAAAAAGTTGCTTGGATCCTTTAAAACCTTTTTTATTTTTTTAGCATTTTTCTTTCTTTTTCTTATCATTTTATCGAGTTCAAACTTTTCTATCGATAAAAACGCAAGTTCACTAGCTGATAAAACTCCGTTTAATAAAATTAATATAACTAAAACTAAAATATTTAAAATCATACTTTTTTTAACACCTCTGTTATAATTCTATCATATTTATTTGAATAATAAAATATTACTTCACATATAATAATATTGAATTATCAAAAAAATTTATTTTTTTCTTAGAAGGCTATTGACATAAGTTTAAAAATCAGTATAATTAGAAATGCCTACTTGATGCAGGTGTAGTTTAATGGTAGAACCACAGCCTTCCAAGCTGTATACGGGAGTTCGATTCTCCTCACCTGCTCCATTTGAAATCAACTTACGGACTTAATTGTTCGTAAGTTTTTATTTTATGCAAAAAAGAGGAAAAAATTATAAAAATAATTTAATCCTCTTTTTATATTCTTTTGAATATGGAAACAAAATGTATGTCTACCAAGTACTAAAAATCTGATGCACCTGCTTTTATTTCAAACATCACTTTTTTCTATTTATCATTAAGATACTTTACATCTGTTTTATTAAGTATTTTCATTTGAGATATAGCTATTTTATTAAGTCTAACAAGTCTTTCAGATTGATTTAATCCATCATTTATAAATACCGAATTAAGATTTTCTA
>CAKPCM010000057.1 GCA_934141615.1 uncultured Bacilli bacterium | reverse complement strand
ATAACAATTTCTCCAACTTCTTCTTCAGGTAAGTAATTACTAAACCTTAATTCTCCAACAACGTTTCCAAATACAGCAGGAGTTGGTCTATCAATATAACCTTTATCATATAGTTCGTTGCATGGTTTTGCAATTGATTCTCTAAAATTAATATTATTAACAAAACATTCAGAACCAACTAATTCAAGTTCAATAGTATCTACATAATTCATTACTAAAGTTGCTTTTTCTTCACGAGTTCTTTTGTTCCAAGTTTTAATTCTTTCTTGATATTCTTCTGGGTGGAGCTTACTATTTATAAATGCGACATCACGAGATATCAGTATATCTTTTGCTGAATAATTAAATACTTCAAATTTATCAGCAGTATTTATTTTTTCTTCCAGTGATTTAATTGTATCTTCAATTATTTTTGCCTTTGCTTTATAATCATCAAGAGTAAATGCACCATCTATGTAAGCAAGTTTAGCTCTCTCTAATCTTTGCTTTTGTGTATTAATTTCCTTATATATTTTGTCTCTTGGTTCATCAAAATTTTTAATTACCATTGGAACAAAGAACTGATTAACAATTGAATCATACTCGGTTAGTTGATCAACAACTTCTTTAAAACCTCTTTCAATTTCTGATTCTTTTATATTTAATTTACAATCCCTACAATAATAATAGAAATATTCATTACCTTTTTTCTTACATGCTTTTCCACCTAAAATTCTTCCACATTTAGGGCATAGACATTTTTGTAAAAATATATAAGTCAAAGTTCTAGAATATGCTCTTGAGTTATTTCTTTTTTGATGTTGACATTCTTCCCATAATTCTTTACTAATAATTGGTTCAACAACATTTTCATAATACGTAGGATTTTTAGTTCTTTTCCCATGAATGAAATCTCCTTTATATATTTCATTTTCAATAATATGTAAAATTGTATTATCTCTCCAATTTTCTTTACCTAGAACTTTTTCTTCTTTAAATAAATTAGCAATTTTTTGATATGATAGTCCATTATGATACAAATTAAAAATTCTAATAACAATATCTTTAGTTGATTCATCAGGAACAAGCATTTTATCTACATGTTTATAACCAATTGGTGCTTGATGTGGAATGTGTCCTTGTTTTATTGCACCAGCAAGTCCAACTTTAGTTCTTTCAGAAGTTCTTTCTATTTCATTTTGAGATACACTCATCATAATACGTGAAATCATTCTACCATTTGAAGTAGTGGTATTAATATCATCATATACAAAATCTAAATAAGCTTCATTTTCTTCTAAAAAACTTAATATATTTTCCCAATCATAAATACTTCTAGTGATTCTATCTTGTTTTAAAGCAATCATTGTATTTATTTTTTTACTTTTAATATCTTCTTTTAATCTTTCCCATTCAGGTCTATAGTTTCCTTTTTTAGCACTAATTCCAGCATCTTCATAATAATCTACTATTTCAAAATTATTTAACTTGCAGTAAGCTTCTAATCGTTCTTTTTGTTCTGGTAAACTAAATCCTTCACGAGCTTGGTCTTCAGTTGATACCCTCATATAAAGACCAGCACGAACTTTAATATCGCTATTTAATATTCCCATAAACTCAACTCCTTTACAAAAAAAGAGGAGAAAGTAGTATTAGTAAAGTCTAAATACTACTGACTCCTCAAAACGTTAATTATTATAAAATTTTGTTTACATATATATTTTATCATAGATGTACCTCTCTTTCTAGAGAATACTCTTTCATTGGTTATTTATAATATCATTTTTGAAAACAATGTCAATAGCTTACAAACTTTTAATATATTCTTGTAAGTCACTAATATTAATGCGTTTTTGTAAGTTTTCTACATATACATCTTTGTTATGATTAAATGCAAGAAATGTAGTGCTTTTAATTATTATTTTATTTGGCTCAATATAATTAATATTTGTTTTTTCAATTTTACGAATAGAACCGTTAATAAAAGTTGGTTTAACATTACAAAAATCACAAATAAACTGAATCTTTGATTGAAGTTCTTCGTCAATTGGAACTTCTTTTGTAATAATGTTTAACATAAATAAAATCCTTTCTTATCTTAAATCTTCATCCCATTCAGTATATGGAATAGGAGCAGCTATTAATTTTTTAGATTCTGAATCGTACTTAATATACTTATTGATTCTTAGTTCAAGTAAAGCATCCTTTATTGTTTCTTTATTATCAGTACAATATTTTTGAATATCTAATCCAATAATTTCATCATTAAATAAAATAATAGTTAAGAAACCTTTAGCATTTAAAGATAAGTTTTTATCTGTTAAATATTTCATTGTTGACTTGTAAATATTAAATTGTTTCATTATTTTTACCATCCTTTCTTTTTGGGATGGATGATTTATAAACACAAAAAAATCATTCTTTCGAATGATTCATATATGTAAGTTCGGATTTTCCGAACAGATTCCTCAATGGAGCAAGTGACGAGAATCGGACTCGCGTCTCAACCTTGGCAAGGTCGCATTCTACCATTGAACCACACCTGCATGACACTATAAATTATACATTAAATTTATAAAAATGTAAATATATTTATAACAAAAAAAATAGAAAGTTACTACTTCCTATTAAAATAAATGATTTTTTTTACTTTATCCTTTATTTTAAAACGTTCTTCTAAAGATGTTACTTCTAAAATCACCGATATTGTTTTAAATAAATTCATAGAACATAATATTGAATAGATTTCATCATCTTGTTTTATTTTATCTACTACGCCAAATAAATCTTTAGAATATTCATCATAAATTTCATTAAAAACATGAACATTATTTTTTACCCAAGGTCTAGTATGAATATACTGTAGTAAATGATAAATGCGTGGATTTTGATATGATTTAATTAACTCTTCCATTTTATAAAATGTATTAAAACGTTCTTCTAAATATTTTTTTGAAATAATTGGATAGTTAAAAACCATATCATATGTTAAAGGATTAATATTATATTCAGGTAAAAGTGTTCCAATTTGTTCGGATAAGGTCAAATTTAATAAATCTTGATCTGGATATATTAACTGAATTGATGATTTATTTAACGTATCAAATAGTTGTCTTAATAAATCTATTTCATCACATATTCTATAATCAATTAATAACACTCCAGAATTATAATAACTTTCTAATCTACCAACAAGATGACTTGGAACATTCATCTCTCTTACAGCACTTATAGGACTATTTATATTAGTATTAAATACATCTTTTAAGGAAGAAGTTACAATTGTATCACTATCTATATAT
>CAKPCM010000056.1 GCA_934141615.1 uncultured Bacilli bacterium | reverse complement strand
ATTAACTACGGGTACTTATTTAAAAGCCGATATATTAGTAGGAGATAAAAGAACTCCAGAAGGCCCACATGGCGAAAAAAGAGCTAATTTTTTAAGTGATAATTTAGAAAAATTAGGTTTCAAATTACTTAGGTTAAAAACGGGAACACCACCTCGTATAGAAAGATCTTCAATTGATTTTAGCGTACTTAAAAGAGAAGATGGAGATGACTGTAAGCTAACTTTTTCATTTGATGATATAGCATATTATGATTATAAAAATCAGGTACCTTGCTATTTAACTTATACTAACTTAAAAACTCATAAAATAATTATGGATAACTTAAATAAATCCGCTATGTATGGTGGTTTTTATGAAAAATTAGGAACAGGGCCTAGGTACTGTCCTTCAATAGAAGATAAGGTGGTTCGTTTTAAAGATAAAGAAAGACATCAATTATTTTTGGAACCAGAAAGCATGTATTATGATGATATATATTTACAAGGTTTTTCAACTTCTATGCCGCACGACGTTCAAGAAGATATGGTTCACTCTTTAAAGGGATTAGAACACGCTAAAATATTAAGATATGCTTATGCAATAGAATATGATGCGATAGATCCACTTCAATTAAAACCATCTTTAGAAACAAAGGTAGTGGAAAACTTATTTACTGCGGGTCAAATAAATGGTACCTCGGGGTATGAGGAGGCCGCAGGTCAAGGTATAGTAGCAGGTATTAATGCTAGTTTAAAATTAGATAATAAAGAACCTCTAATCCTTTCTAGAAGTGATGCTTATATTGGTGTTTTAATAGATGATTTAGTAACAAAAGGAACTATAGAACCATATAGATTACTTACTTCTCGTGCAGAATTTAGACTTTTACTAAGAAGTGATAATGCCGATTTAAGATTAAGTGAAAAAGCTTATAAAGTAGGATTATTAAGTGAAGAAAGACATAATAAATTATTAAATAAAATAGAAGAAATAAAAGAAATAGAAGAGGATATTAAAAATATTACTTTTCCTAAAGAAAAATGTAATTTATCAGAATATTTAAAAAGACCAGAAGTTAAGATAAGTGATTATACGGATAAATTAAGTAAGAAATACACTAAAGAAGCATTAGAGCAAGTGGAAATTAATCATAAATATGAGGGTTATATTATTAAAGCCAAAAAAGAAGCAGAAAAAATGATTAGGTTAGGTAAAAAAAAGATACCAGAAGATATAGATTATGAAAAGGTTGATAATTTAGCAACTGAAGCAAGGCAAAAACTAGAAAAAATAAGACCAAGAACCATTGATCAAGCAACACGTATTAGTGGTGTTAATCCATCGGATATAGCAATTTTAATGGTTTATTTAAAGAGGTTTTATAATGAATAAAGAAGAATTTGTAAAAGAAGTAGAAAAGTTAGGAATAAGTATAGATGATAAAATACTTGAGCATTTAAATACTTATTATGAAATGTTAATAGACTATAATAGTCATACAAATCTAACTAGAATAACTGATGAAGAAGATGTATATTTAAAACATTTTTATGATAGTTTAACACTAATTAAGGCAGTTAAATTAAATAACCAGACTCTTCTTGACGTAGGAACGGGAGCGGGATTTCCCGGCTTAGTTTTAAAAATAGTATTTCCGAACCTTAAAGTAACACTAGTTGACTCTTTAAATAAAAGAATTATATTCTTAAAAAGTGTTATAGAAAAGTTAAATTTAAAAGATATTAATGCTATTCATGAAAGGATAGAGGACTATGCAAAAATAAGTAGAGAATCCTTTGATATAGTAACTTCTCGTGCGGTAGCATCCCTTCCTTTACTATCTGAAATGTGCATTCCTTTAGTCTGTGAAAAAGGATTGTTTATTCCAATGAAGGCAGATGCAAAAGATGAGATAAAATCATCACAAAACGCTATAAAAACACTAGGAGGAGTGTTAAAAGATACCATTTCATTTAAACTACCAAAGGATGCTGGAGAAAGAACTTTAATAATTATAGAAAAAATTAATAAAACAAGTGTTAAATATCCAAGAAAATTTAGTGAAATTAAAAAAAAGCCATTGTAATAAGGGCTTTTTTATTATATTATTATATTAAAGATAGGGGATGGCAATATGTTTAATAATGATATGAATAACAATCAAAATTTTAATAATGGAAACAACAATTTTGAAAATAATCCAAACATGAATGATGGATTTACAAGCGCGCCGGGCTCTTTTAAGCAACCTTGGCAGCAAAACAATGGGTATCAACAACCGGTATTTGATAACAACATTAATAATAATTTAAATAGTGGTCTTATAAATACGACTCCTATATTTAATAATGTTAATACTTCAAATAATGGTTATCCTATGCAAAACCAAAACGGATATCAAATGCCTGGGACAGATTATAACGCTATGCCATCATTTCAAACAGAGACAAATGATATACCACCAGAACTTGGTGAAATAAAAAATTTAAATGAAGCAACAGTAGCGCAGGCGCCAACGATGGATGTTTTAGGACCAATGAACATAATGCCAGATACGTTACCTAACGCTAATACTGATAAATTGGATGCTTATGAAAACGGAAGTTTAAACATAAATAATATGGAATCCCAAATGAATCAGGTATATCAAGCTCCAACGTTTAATAATGTAAATCCTGCTTCTAACTATGAGATGCCAAAACAAAATATGAATATGAACGCTAACAATTCTTACAATAATAGTTTTAATGTAGATCAAGTAAATAATGGATACCAAGCCCCAAATATAAATAATCCATATAATAATGTAACACCTAATATGAACCAAGGATTTAACTTTGAAAGTCCAACACCAAATAATAATTTTGAAAACAATTTTAATCAAAATATGTCTAATAACATACCAAATTATAATCCAGTAGATGTTAATTTAAATAATCCAGTAAATGGTGCGAGTGAAGGAGCTAATTTAGAAAATAATTTAGGTGGTTATAATGAAACCCAGTCATATAACATGCCACAAGAAGAAAATCACGAACCATATAATTTACCTGAAAATAACGTAAATACTAATTTAGAAGAAACAAAAGAAGAATTACAAAATAGTAATGAAACTTTAAAAGAACCTGAAAAAGAGGATAAAAAAGAAGATTTAGATGCCGAAATTAAAGAAGAAAACGAAGAAAATAATGATACAAAATTAACTGATCTTGGATTAGATGAAAGTTATACTGAACCTGATATGTTAGAAATAATGGATATTGATAATGAAGAAAATGAAAATTCAGATTCTGCTTCATTAGAAAGTAAAGAATCTAATACTGATGAGTCTACTAATGCCAATGACAAACAAAAGTCCAATGAACAATTACCTGGTTCTGTTTCAAAAGATGTCCAAAGAATAAAAGATTTGATAGAAGAGTTAAAGAATAATGGAGCAGATATAGAGTTAGAAGAATTTGATTTTGAAACGATGTATCAACTAATAGTAAAATTAAACAAATAAGGGGATGTTAGAAAATAAATGAATTATTTTCTAGACATCTTCTTTTTAGATAAAAATAAAAAATAACCCATAAAC
>CAKPCM010000055.1 GCA_934141615.1 uncultured Bacilli bacterium | reverse complement strand
ACATGGAAACTGCTAGAAAATTACTTAAAGAAAACGTAAGTATAGACGTAATTATAAAAACAACAGGTATTACTAAAAAACAAATTGAAATTTTACGAAAAAGCCTTTAATAAAGGGTTTTTTCTTTATATTATGATATACTTAAGATATGAGGAGGAAAATATGACACATTATATGAAACTTCAAGATGATCCATTTACAAAGATAAAAAATAAAACAAAAACAATTGAAATGCGTTTAAATGATGAAAAAAGAAAGAAAATAAAGCAGGATGATTTAATAGAATTTACAAATATAAAAACTAAAGAAAAACTTTTTGTTAAAGTTGTTAACTTATATCATTATGAAAATTTTGAAGAGTTGTACAAAAATCACAATAAAATTTCTATCGGATATTTAAAAGAAGACGTTCCAAATCCTGGTGATATGTTAGTGTATTATAATGAATATGATATAAAAAAATATGGTACGCTTGCAATTGAAATAAAACTAGTTTAAGGAGATGAGTTTTTTGAAAACAGTAATTCATAATAATGATAATGTAAAAAAAGAAGAAATTAATAAATACGTATACCGTGCAAGAGGTCTTATTATAAATAGTAAAAATGAGATACTATTAGGAAAGTGCGATGGTAATTATCAATTTCCTGGAGGCCATTTAGAAGCTGGCGAAACAATAGATGAATGTTTAAAAAGAGAAATAAAAGAAGAAACAGGTATTATTTTAAAAGAAAGTTATCCTTTAATATACAAGGTAGAGTATTACAATAGGAATTATCCTTCAGAAGGAGACGTAACATATACGGAGTTTAACTATTTTTTAATAAGAACAGATGATTTGCCTAATAAAAATAATATGAATTTAGATGAATGGGAAAAAGAGCATAATTATGAATGTGTGTATGTAAAATTAGAAGATTTATATGATTTGCTAGACACTACAATGAATGATCACCATATGAACAAAATAGTTTATAAAGAGATAAAAGATGCCATAAAAGAATATTATAAATACATAAAGGACGAACATTAAATGTTCATCCTTTTTTCTAACTCGCCATTTATTGTTTTTATTTCTATATAATTATCATCAAATACTAGGTATGACTTTTGACTTCCTGATCTTGGAAGACCAATACTACCTGGATTTATATATATCATATCCCCTTCTTTTATAATAGATGGAATATGTGTATGACCAGATGCAAATATATCGCCATGAAAATCTGGCATAAATCCTCTATAATATCTATTACCATGAGTAAGTGTTATATCATGATTATTCGCTCTTATTGTAATTATGTCATTAGCATATAATCCTATTTTTTCATAATCTATAAAATAATCACAATTTCCTCTTATTAAAATAAGCTTATCTTTATATTTTTTTAATAACTTAATTATTTCATTATTATTTAAATCTAATATAATTTTGCCGTATGAAAATAAATCGCCTAACACAACTAGTCTATCAAAGCTCTCGTTTTTAAGTACTTTTTCTAAAGATTTATAGTCTCCGTGTATGTCGGATACCATTAATAATTTCATATTATCACCATGTTAATTATAAATTAAAAACATAATTTTATAAAGCTTTTTACGTCACTTTACATAGTTTTTTAAAAAGTTATTAAAATTCTTAATTAGGGGTTTTCTTGTTTTAAAATCTTGGTATAATGAGAAAGCCGCTTTAAATTTAAGCATGAAGGGAAGTGATTATATAGATGAGAAATATAGAAAGCTTATCTATTGTAAGAGAGGCATTATTAGGTAATGAAAATGGTGGAATAATAATCATAGGAATGATCATTATAATTGTTATATTAATTATTTATACGTTAGGGAAAAACAAGATTAGTAAATGACTCTTTTTGAGTATCATTTTTTTTATTTTGCATAAAAATTTACCTATTAACATTATTTTTAATTTCTGATATAATTGCTTTCGATGATAAAAAGAGGTGTGCCTATGAAGTATAAATCTTGGGTGTTAGACATATTATCTATTGTTAGGAATGCTGCTAATAACCCGAATAAAAATGGCATTGTTATAATAGTATTTATGATTATAATTATTTTCTTAGTTTTATATATTATAAATAAGAATGATGGTAGTAAATAAGATTTACGTATATTAAATGTATATTGTTTTTCTAACTAAATGGTGCTATATTTAAGGTGTAAGAAGATGTAACATGCATCTTTGGCGTAGTATAAAAAAATAAATGAAAGGAGGCTTTATCTATGAGCAAATGGAGATGGCTATTTAGATGGTTATAATTAACCATAAGGCACTTGTTTACAAGTGTCTTTTCTATTGTTGCAAAAAATAAATCTATTTGGTAAAATTAAAGTAATTATAGGAGGCTTTACTTATGAAAAAGGAAGAAAAAAACAAAAACAGTTTAAAGTCAATAATGATAATTATACTTTACTTTATTTTCCCATACCTTATGAAGTTTTTATCAGGCATTAAATGGCTTACACTTTTATTTTACATGTTATTTGCACTATTAATAATTTATCTATATAAAGATACTTTTAAAAATGACTTTAAAGACCTTAAGGAAAATAGAAAAAAATACATTAAGTCAATTTTAATTAACGTTGTTTTAATATTTGCAGTAATGATATTAACTAATGCATTAATAGGAATATTATTAGACATAAAAGAAACTTCTGAAAACGATTATTCTTTACTTGCTATGTTTAAAAAATCACCACTTGCATTAATACTACTTACAAGTGTTTATTATCCATTAGTAGAAGGAGTTATATTTAGAAAGTCTGTAAGAGATATAATTGACAATAAATGGACGTTTATAATATTTTCATCAGTCTTTTACTTTTTCTTTAACATAGCTTATACATCACTTAGCTTAAACAGTATAATAACTTCTTTATGTTATTTGTTTTCAATGATGATTTTATCTAACTATTATTATAAATCAAACAACTTTACGGCAAGCGTTATAGTTATGATGATTTATAACCTTATTATTTCAGTAATCAGCTTTATTTAACGAAAGGAGTGATACGCTTATGAAAAAAATATCTGTTATACTATTTGCTTTTTTAGTCTTTATTTTGCACGTAAGCAGTATCAGTGCCGAAGATAAGGTAAACAAAATAGAAACTAATGATAAAGTAATATTTACTTTTTCAGAAAAAGGAAAGTTTTTATATTCTTGGAGTTTCGATAAAAGAAGTTATAATAATAACGGCTTTGAGTTTGATATGGGAATAAAAAACAAGTCTTTATTTGAAAAAAAGATAAATAAATTAACTGATAAAAAAACTCCTAAAGAGTTTGTATCCTTTAATTATCATGGCAATCTTCCAAGTAGTGCAACCATAAAGCTTCCGGCTCATAATTTCAAAGATGGAGATAGACTTAACCTTTATTACTACAATGATGAAACCGGAAAAATAGAAAATATAAAATCTAACATTATGGTATCAGGTGGCTATGTAACATTTGATATATCCCACTGCTCTGACTATTTTTTAACCATGTCCGTTGTAAAAAATGCGGAAGGTGCTAACAACAATGGAGTAATTATTATTGGTATGTTAGTTGTAATAGTTGGACTTGTTGGATATACAATATTTAAAAATAGAAATAACTAATTGTTATTTTCTATTTTTTTTGATATAATTAGAAGCGATAATAGGGGACGATTAATATGAAGAATAATAAGGGACAAGCGTTAGTTGAATTTGTTATTATTTTACCTATTACTTTAATGCTTATGTTTTGCATTATAGACTTTGGAAGGGTAATATCTGTTAAAAGTGATTTAGAAAGTAAGACGGATGATATAGTAACCTTTTATGAATCAGGTAATACTTTAGAAGAAATTAATAGTAAAATGGATAATAAGGACGTTAAGGTTTCACTTGATATAAAAGGTGATTATGCAAATATTACGGTATCTAAAAAAATAAAACCAATAACGCCAGGATTATCATATATTGTAAATAAAGTATTTGATGTGGAAGTAACTAGGGTGGTTAAAAATGAGCAAACTTAATAACAGGGGACAAAGTCTTGCTATATTTGTTATATTTGTGCCTGTTTTTATAATGATAGGAACTTATGTGGTAGACGT
>CAKPCM010000054.1 GCA_934141615.1 uncultured Bacilli bacterium | reverse complement strand
TTCTATTTCTTCGGCACTTTTATAAAATACAGAACCTGTTATTTCTATATTGTATTTCTTACATACTTCTACTATCTCCTCTATTTCCTCTGCACTTTTTTGGAATACAGAACCTGTTATTTTTATATCATATTTCTTGCAGATTTCTACTATCTTTTTTATTTCTTCAGCATTTTGATTAAATACAGAACCTGTTATTTCTATATTATATTTCTTGCAAATTCTAATTATCTTTTCTATTTCATAAATGGTTCTTCTAGATTTTGAGGCACTTATCGTTACGTCCTTTGATAAACCATATTTTTCTATATCTATTATTCTATCTTTATTACATCTTAAAATAGACGTAGTTCTATTAATTGCCATTAATCCATAATTTTCTAATACATAGTAATAAGTTTCTTTTAAATCTTTACTATCCGTGCTTAAAATGTGAAGGCAAGTTTCAACATCACTTATATTTATTTTTTGTTGTTTTAAAAACTCATAATTTTTTCTTACTTCATTTACATTTAAATATAATATACTAGGACATTTTTCTATGTTTTTAGGATATATTTTTAATTCATTTACTAAATACTCTAAAACGTGTTTTATTCCAAAATATTCCCCTTTATCTAGCACCTTATCAGTTATTACTTTTTTATAATCTATTTTATAACTTTCTAATAGCTTCATTAAATCTGTTTGTTCTATCATAATAATTCACTCCAGTAATCTTCATTTTCTCCTAGTATTTCTACATATTCATTTCCTAATTTTCCAACTAACTTATTTACCTTATCCTTAAACTCTTTATTATCACATATAAATATTGGCGCGTATCTTTCAAATACTTCTTCTATACACTCTATTCCTATTTCATATAAATATTTTATATTTTTATTTACTTCATCTAAATTATCTCTTAAACCATCTAGTATATCTTTTCCATATATTTTATTTATTTTTTCAAAGTCTATTTTCATTTTTATGTCTCCTATATTTCAAATTATATCACAAAAAAGAAGAAATCATATTCTCCTAATTTTATCAAAAATTATATAAGCTTATTTTTCTTAAATACAAATAATTTGTTAGTTATGTAATTATACATAAACATAATAAGTGAACCAAGTATCTTAGCTGCCATATTTGCTATATGAAATTTATTTATAAGTACTGATAGTACTAGTGAATCAAGTGGAAAACCTATTACTCTTACGATTATAAAAGATGTAAGTTGTGCTAACTTGTCACGGCGCCTTTTTGGCTTTGACTTAAAAACTTTTCTATCCCAAATAAATAAGACCGTAAAAGATATCGTATATGATAAAAAGTTTGCCAATAAGTAATTTCCTTTTGTTATTAAATCTACCAAAAAGAATATTAAAAACAATATACCAGTACATACGGTAGATACAAAAGAATACTTTATAAACTCTTCATTTTTTAAATAGAACTTTTCTAATTTTGATTTCTTTCTAAATATTCTTGTTAAAACATTTCTATTTTTCTTCTTAAAAATATTCATAATACTTCCCCTCAAACAAGAATGATTATAACATAAAATAAAGAAAAAGAAAAAAGAAGCCTATCTAGCTTCTACAATTAACTTAATTGCGGTCCTTTCTTCACCTTCAATTACAATGTCTGTAAATGCTGGTATGCATACCAAGTTTTTTCCTGAAGGTGCAACAAAACCTCTTGCTATTGCAATCGACTTAATAGCTTGATTAAGTGCTCCTGCCCCTATCGCTTGTATTTCTACAGATCCTTTTTCTCTAAATACGTTAGCAAGTGCTCCTGCTACACTACTTGGGTTTGACTTACTGGATACTTTAAGTGTTTCCATATTTATTTCCTCCTTAATATTTTAGTCATTATAAATATATGAAGAAATAAATATAAAATGAATTTTTATACAAAAAAAGTAAAGATATACAAACCTTTACTGATTAAACATATCTATTACCTCAGATAAATGAGTTATTTCAGGATAATCACTACCTTCTAGTTCTTTTACAAATTTAATACCTATACCAAGCTTTTTCTGCCATTCTCTAATGTTTCCAGAATAATCATCTATTAATATTGCTGCAGATGGATTAACAACTTCTGTTTTAGGTATTTCCTTTGGAACAGAAACAACCGTTACAAGAGGCAATTTCTTATGTAAATACTTAATTTTTTCTATCATTTCATTAGTTGAATTAACGTGAGTTAATATATAAACATTAAACTTCTTAGAATCACATATCTTTTTTATTTCATTTATACTATCATTAATTTCTTCGGTTTCTTCTATTAATTTTTTCCAGTCTAAGTTTCTAAAGAACTCCATTACTTTATCTTGATCTTTCCTATCAATATTTTCTTTTTTTAGCTCTTCATATGACTTAGTCATAGTATCTAATATTACTCCATCAAAGTCTATGTATAATTGTTTCATCTTCTATCTCCTTCCATTTTGGTAACAACTTAAATTGCATTTTCGTCTTTAAAGTTGGGTGCATAAATTCTAGTTTATACGCAAAAAGTCTTATTTGCTTTTTGTTTTTTCTTCCATATAACTGGTCTCCATATAAAGGATATCCTATATTACTAAACTGCACTCTTATTTGATGATGGCGTCCTGTAATTAAATTTATTTTAACTATCGTTTTGCAATTAAAGCGTCCTATAACTTCATATTCTAACTCTGATAACTTAGCGTTTTTATTATCTTTGCTAGTTACAAAACTCTTTTTTAAACGTTCATCTTTATATAAGTAATTTACTAATTTCCCTTTTTCTTTATTTAAATTGCCATCCAAAACTGCTACATAAGTTTTATTAAACTCATGTTTTTTTATTTGTTCATTTAACCTTTTTGCAGCCTTTGATGTTCTTGCAAACACCATTATTCCACCCACCGGTCTATCTAACCTGTGAACAAGACCAATATATACGTTACCTTCCTTTTTATATTTTTCCTTTACATATTCTTTTACCATTGTAAGTAAATCTTTATCTCCAGTTATATCACCTTGAGATAATATGTTAGGCTTTTTTTCGACTACTATGATGTGGTTATCTTCATATAATACGTTTAAATTATTCATCTTCCCAAAGACCATATATCCCGCATGGTAATATAAGATTACTATCTTTCATAGGAAGTCCTACCTCACCAGACGATATTTTTCCCTTATGTATTTTATCTACTGTCATATATAAAATATTTTCAAGCACTTTAGGTGACATACCAGTTGTATACGAATTTATTAAAAAGAACAACGGATTATCACTTAATACTTCCATACATAACTTAATTAAAGGATATAAACTTTCTTCTATGTTCCAAACCTCACCATTTGCACCCCTTCCAAATGATGGTGGATCCATAACAATAGCATCATACTTATTACCACGTCTTATTTCCCTTTTAACAAACTTTATGCAATCATCTACTATAAATCTAACGTATCTATCTGTAAGATTAGAGGATTCTATGTTTTCTTTAGCCCATGAAACCATACCACGTGATGAATCAACATGAACTACGTCTGCTCCTGCATAAGCACAGGCAACCGTTGCACCACCAGTATACGCAAATAAATTAAGTACCTTTATTTTTCTATTACTGTTTTTTATTTTATCTATCATATAATCCCAGTTAACTGCTTGTTCAGGAAAAAGGCCCGTATGTTTAAATCCCATTTGCTTTATATTAAAGGTTAAGTTTTTATATTTAACTTGCCAAGATGCTTTAATATCATTTACATTTTCCCAGTGTCCACCACCTTTTTTACTTCTGTAATATATGGCATCTACCCTCTTCCATTTATCTTTAAAACTTTTATCTTGCCATACTATTTGTGGGTCTGGCCTTTCGAGAATATAATTACCCCATCTTTCTAACTTTTCACCATTTGCCATATCAAGGATTTCATAATCCTTCCAATCTCTTGCTACTCTCAATTTAAACTTCCTTTCGTAATTACTTAAAGTATTTACCTACGTAATCTGCCTTTTTATTTCCATTTATAAAATCTTTTATACTCACTTTCTTTTTACCAGGAAGTTGTAGTTCTTTTATTAACACACTTCCATCTTCAGTAGTAACCTCAAGTCCATTTTTATCTAGGTTAATAATTGTACCAGGTGCTATGTCATATTTGTTATTAGTTATTGAAGATGACCAAAGCTTTATGTTTCTACCATCTAAAACGGCATATGCACCAGGCCAAGAATTAAGTCCTCTAATTTGGTTAAATATATCCTTAGAAGGCTTATCAAATGATACGTGTTCTTCTTCTCTAGATACGTTATATGCATATGTTGCATCTGCATCATTTTGCTTTTCTCTTTTATTT
>CAKPCM010000053.1 GCA_934141615.1 uncultured Bacilli bacterium | reverse complement strand
TTATCATTTTAAAATTATAAAGAAAGAAGATTAGAGAACTTAAATAAGCAAGTAATAAATTACGGATTAAAACACATAGATGAAGAACCTTATGATAATATGGTTGATTTAATATACCAAAATGATTCTGATATAGACTCTTATGAGATCAACATTAATAGTGATGCTAAAGAAATATCAGTTACTTTATCTAAATCTACCAAGGGATTTTTTGGTTCTATCGTAGGTAAAGAAATATATAATGAAAAATCATCTTTAAAAGGATACATCAAAGATGATAAAAAAATAATAGAAAAGAAGGTAAGCTAATGAAAAAAGATGCAGCAAAAATAATAACTATATTTTCTTGTAAAGGCGGGGTTGGAAAAACTACCACGTTAATTAATTTAGCAGGTATTTATAGTTTGATGGATAAAAAAGTATTAATTATGGACTTAGATTTAAATAGTGGTGGTGTTGCTACTAGTTTAAATGTTGACGTTAATAAAACAATATATAACGTTGTTGATGATATGGGTAATAACAGATTTGATGGAATAGAAAACTACGTATCTAAATATAACGATAAAATAGATGTTTTATCATCACCAAAAGATCCTAGAAATGCTTTAAAAATAGATTCTAAATACATTGATTTAATCATAATATCTGCAATGTATAAATATGACGTTATATTAATTGATACATCACATAACATTAGCCCAATATCACTTTGCGCATTAGATAAAAGTGACAATACCTTATTTATGGTAACTAATGATCCAGTAGATTTAAAAAACGCAAGAAGTATGGTTGCAATATTTAAAGATACTGAAAAAGAAAACTATAAAGTGGTATTTAACTCATCTAAAGATACTGGTAAAGATTATTTTTCATTATTTGACGTTAAAAACATAATAAAACATAACATTGACTATACGATAGATAGATCATTTTACATAAAAGACATTGATAAATATGTAATAGATGGAAAAATATTAACTCTTGATAAAAAAATAAGGTTAAGCAGGAAAGGTGATATTATGAAACTTACTAAACTTGCTAGTGCCCTTTTAGAATCAAAGCCAGTTAAAAAGGAGGTAAAAAAAGATGCCTAATTTAATGAAAGCCTTTGACGTAAAAGAAGAAAAAGTATCCGTTAAACCAGTTAAAGACTATGATATATTTAAGGATAAAGAATTACTTGATAACTTAAGAAACACAATAATTTCTAACTTAATAGATGATAAAGTTCCAAATAACAAATTATTACACGAGTACATAAACGATGAAATAGATAAAGCATTATTAGGATATGATTTAACCAACTTAGAGCGTAGTCATATATTTAACTTAATTGATAATGAAATAAATGGTTATGGTCCAATTACAGAATTACTTGAAGATCCTAACATTACGGAGATAATGGTTAATGGTAAAAACGAAGTTTACGTTGAAATAGATGGTCAAATAAGTAAAGATGACTCTGTATCGTTTATTAATGATGAACACATAATAAGAACCGTTCAAAAAATAGTTCAACCACTTGGAAGAACGATTGATACAGCAAATCCTATGGTAGATGCAAGATTGGAAGATGGTTCAAGACTAAATGCCGTAATACCTCCTTTATCACTTAAGGGACCCGTTGTTACAATAAGAAAATTTAGACGTGACATGGAAAGAATAGACGACTTTTTAAGAACTGGTGCTATGACGCCTTATATGGCAAGGTTTTTAGATGCAGCTGTAAAAGCAAAACTAAACATCATAATATGTGGTGGTACCGGAGCGGGTAAAACAACACTATTAAATGCGTTATCATCCTTTATCGGAGATCACGAACGTATTATAACAATAGAAGATGCGGCAGAGTTAAAACTTAACCAATCACACGTAATAAGCCTAGAGACAAGATTAGTCAACTATGAAGGAACTGGAGAAGTTACCATCCGTGATTTAGTAATTAATTCACTACGTATGAGGCCTGATAGAATAATCGTTGGTGAAGTTCGTGGTAAAGAAGCCTTTGATATGCTTCAGGCAATGAATACAGGACATGATGGATCGCTTACTACAATGCATGCTAATAGTCCACTCGAGGCACTAAACAGGTTAGAAACAATGGTTTTAATGGCAGGTATGGAAATACCTATTAAGGCAATTCGTGAATACATAGAAAACGCAATTGATATAGTAGTTAACGTATCAAGATTATCAGACGGAAGAAGAAAAGTAACTTCAATTTGTGAAGTAGATGGCTTTAAAGATGATATGATTGTATTAAAAGAGATATTTAATTTTAAACAAACTGGTCTTACAGAAAATGGTGAAGTAGACGGAGCATTTGACCTTAAAAAGCGTGTTCCAACCGTTTATAAGAAGATAAAGAGTAGAGGAATTAATGATTTAGACGATATATTTAATTTTAAAAAGTAAAGAAGGTGAATAAAAATGAATATATTTATTGTTCAAACAGTAGTAATGATTTTACTTGCAATAGTAATATTTTATCTTATTATTTATAATAATAGTTTAAAATTGGAAAAAAGAATAGCTAAATATAGTATTTCATCAATTAAAGATGATTCTATTTCATTTTTTGACCTTTTAGCAAACGAATATAAAAAAATGGTTGCAAAACTAACTAAAGTACTTAAAAAATCAGTATTCCTAAAGAAATATTCACTTAAGTTTAACAAGTACATAACGTATGAGAATGATAAAGAAGTATGTGCAATGGATTATGTAAGTAATAAGTTCTACATTTGTATAGCATTTATTTTAATAATAACATTTGCAAGAATAATTGAAGGTACATTTCCTAGCGTATTAGATATTATGGTATCAGCATTACTTGGATTTTTCTTAATAGATATTTATTTTAAGTTTTATGATTACATAAAGAAAAAACAAATTGAGCAAGACTTGTTAAACGCAATTATAATTATGAATAATGCGTTTAGATCTGGAAGAAGCACGATGCAGGCAATCGAAATAGTATCAAAAGAACTTAAAGGACCTATCGCTCAAGAATTTAAAAAGATGCACTTAGAAATAAGTTATGGGCTTTCTTTAGACGTTGTTTTTGAACGTTTTTCAAAACGTGTTGAATCAGAAGAAGTAAGTTACATAACATCATCACTTAGCATATTAAATAAAACTGGTGGTAACATAATAAAGGTGTTTTCATCAATAGAAAAGATGTTATTTAGCAAAAGAAAACTAAGGCAAGAGATGAAGTCGCTAACATCAAGTGCTAATATGATTAGTAAGATTCTTCTTATAATGCCATTTATATTTGTTGGAATAATAACAATATTAAACCCAAGCTATTTTATGCCACTATTTAATACTAATTTAGGAAACATATTATTATTCTTAATAGTTTTAATATACGGATTATATGCATTTATAGTAAATAAGATAATGAAAGTGAGGTTTAACTAATGAAAAGTAAAAAATCATTTATAAACCGCATTTATAGAGAAAAAGACATCAAGAAAATAGATGCAAAAATAAATCAGTTTGGAGTGTCTAAGAAATTTACCACTGAATATTTTATGAATTTTAGACTATTTACATCAATGATAGTTTTCGTGGTACTATTTATATTTGCTGATTTTGGAGCGTTAATCGCACCAGTTGCAACCGTTTTATGGTATATATTAGTAGGATACTTTATGATAGATAAGCCTCTTAAAAAAAGAGAGAGAAAACTAGATAACGAGGCATATTATTATTTTGAAGTATTAACTCTTGCACTAGAGTCTGGTAGAAACTTGGAAAACGCAATTAAAATGGCTTGTAAGTACATAGACTCTGAAATATCTAGTGAATTTAAAGAAACAATAAAACAAGTTAACTTTGGTAAATCATTAACAGAAAGTTTATCTGTTATGAGTACGCGAATACCTAGCTTAACGATTAATAACATTATTTTAAATATGGAACAATCTAATCTTTTTGGCAATAGTATAATAGAAACTATGTATAACCAATTAGACTTTCTAAAAGATAAACAAATTATGGATATTAAATCTCAAATTAATAAGATTCCCAATAAGATAAGTATTTTTTCGGTATTGTTTTTTATACCGCTTATATTACTTATTATATTAGGCCCAGTATTAATTGATTTCTTACTTAAATAACAATTGGAGATATCTCCAATTTTTTTGTGCTTTTTTGCACAGGTAATTATATCTTGACATCCGGGGGGGGGGTATGTGTTATTATAAACAAGTAAAATAATAATAGTAACAAGGAGTAGAAAATATGGAAAAAGAAAGAAGAACAAAAGCACTAGTTATAGTAGTATTATTAATAGTAATAGCAGGACTTACGATAGCGTTTGCAGCGCTTTCTGCCACACTAAATATAAAAGGAACAGCATACCTAGATGCATCAAAATGGGGAATAAAGTTTGAGAACTTATCAGAACCAGTAAAGTTGGGGACAGCAACTACAACAGGTGTGGCAAATATAGAAGAGGCTAAATCAGCCGAAATAACAGG
>CAKPCM010000052.1 GCA_934141615.1 uncultured Bacilli bacterium | reverse complement strand
AAAAGAAGATTTCATAACGAAACGATAGGCATTATAATAACACGTAAAAATGGTAAGTTAGCATTAGAATACGTAAGTGATCCTAATATATTTATTACAACGTATAGGTTATCTAATAAAGTCTTAACCAACATATAAATTAAAACTTATATACAATTTCTTCTTTATTTGCTATAATCAAGTTAGGTGAAAAGTGTATGAAAAAGGTAATGTTTATATCAAGTATGGGTGGTCATTTAACAGAACTTATGCAACTTAAAAGCATCTTTAAAGATTATGACTACAAACTTGTAACAGAAAAACATAAATCTACAGTTGGGCTTAAAGCAAGATATAAAAGTAAAATAGATTATCTTTTAACCGGTAATAAAGATCATATGCTAAGGTATATTTGGGTATTACCATATAACGTGATAAAAAGTCTTATTTTATTTTTAAAATTTAAACCGGATGTAATTGTTACAACGGGTGCTCATACGTGTGTTGCAATGTGCTACATAGCTAAAATATTTAAGAAAAAAGTTATTTACATTGAATCATTTGCAAACATTGAAACAAAAACGTTAACAGGAAAACTAATATATCCTATTGCGGATGTGTTTGTTGTTCAGTGGCATTCAATGCTTAAATTATATCCAAAAGCTAAATATGAAGGGTGGATATTTTAATGATATTAGTATTATTAGGAACTCAAGATAAGCCTTTTTTAAGATTGCTTAAAATGGTTTCAAAAGAAATAGATAAAGGTAACATAAAAGAAAAAGTAGTAGCGCAAACTGGGTATACAACGTTTTCAAATAAAAAAATAACAACCTTCGATTTTAAGTCAAAAGATGAAATAGAAAAACTAATTGATAAGGCTAGAATAATAATTACACACGCTGGTGTTGGAACAATAACAGAGTGCTTAGAAAAAGGAAAAAAAATAATTGTTGTACCAAGGTTAAAAAAATACCTAGAGCACACAAATGATCATCAATTGCAAATAACAAAGGAATTTGAAATGAAAGGATATGTTATTGCACTATATGATAAGTCAAGATTATCGGTTGCTTTAGAAAAAATAAAAACTTTTAAACCTAAAAGGTATGAATCAAACAGTGAAAACTTTAAGATGAAAATTAAAGATTACATAGATAATATCTAAAGAATATGATTATTCATATTCTTTTACTTTACACTTAATTTATAAATTTTTGACGTTTTATAATTACTTTAGTATAATTAAGGTGGTGATATAAATGAAAAAAGTAACTATTTTAGCACTCCATTTAGGTTATGGAGGTATTGAAAACGCAGTTGCAACATTAGCAAATCTTTTATGTGAAAAATATGAAGTTGAAATATTATCAGTATATAGACTATATAACGAGCCAGTTTTTGATATTGATGAAAGAGTAAAAATAAGATATATTTCTAATATTAAACCAAATAAAAAAGAAATGAAGTTTTACTTAGAAAAGAAAAATTTCAAAATGTTTTTTAAGGGAATTGGTAAATCATTAGAAACTGGATTTGTTAAATATATTAAAACTGCAAGCGTACTTAGAAAACTTGATTGTGATGTCATAATTTCTACACGTACAGTTCATAATATGTTAGTATCTAAGTTTGCTCCTAAAAAAATAAGAAAAATAGCTTGGGAACATAACCATCATAATAATAACAAGAAATACATAAACTCATTAGTTAAATCTTGTAAGGGAGTTAATAACTTAGTTTTGGTTTCAAATGAACTTACTAAATTTTATGGTAATTACTTAGGAAAAAAAGCGGTTTATATTCCAAACTGTCTTGATAAGCTTCCTAATAAATTATCTAAGTTAGATAGTGAAAACTTAATATCAGTAGGTAGGTTATCAAAGGAAAAAGGGTTTGATGATTTACTTAGGTTATTTAAAAAGGTTAGTTTAAATCATCCTAATTGGAAACTAAACATCGTTGGGGATGGAATGGAAAGAGGAAATCTTCTAGAACTTGCAGAAGAATTAAAACTAGGGGATAAAGTAATATTTCATGGATATCAAAATAAAGAATACATAAATGAATTACTTTTAAATAGTTCGATATACGTTATGACGTCCCATACCGAGAGCTTTGGTCTTGTTTTAATAGAGGCTATGAGCTACGGAATTCCTTGTCTTTCGTACACGTCAGCACAAGGAGCAAACGAAATAATAGAAAACGAAAAAAGTGGTTATTTAATTGAAAACAGAGACTCTAACGAAATGGTAAGTAAAATAGACTTATTAATTACTGATGAAAAACTAAGAAAAAAGATAGGAAAAGAAGCAAGATGTCGTGCTAAAGATTTTAGCGGTGAAGTAGTTCTTGAAAAATGGAGTAAACTAATTAACAAAAGAAAGTAGAAAGTAGGCGGTAAATATGAAATTATCTGTTGTAGTACCTTGTTATAATGAAGCAGCAAACGTAAGCGAATTTGAAAGTGAGTTATCTAAAGCGCTTTCAAAAGAAAAAATAACTTACGAAATAATATTTGTAGATGATGGAAGTAAAGATGACACTTATAATAAATTATCCTCGTTAAATAAAGCAAATAAAAACGTAAAAGTAATTAGATTTTCAAGGAATTTTGGTAAAGAATCCGCTATGCTTGCAGGACTTAAAAACGCAAGCGGAAGTTATGTTGCAATAATGGATGCTGATTTACAACACACACCAGAAATGCTTATTTTTATGTATAAAAAGTTAATTAATGATGATAGTTTTGATTGTTGCTGTGCATATAAATCAAACAGGGAAGATGAAGGATCTTTAAAAAGAACTTTAACTTCGTTATTTTATAAAATAAATAATAAAATATCAGACGTTAAATTACTACCTGGAGCAAGTGACTTTAGGGTGTTTAAAAAGTCAGTTTGTGGTGCTATTACATCTCTTGATGAAAAAACAAGATTTCTAAAGGGAATGTTTTCATGGGTAGGATTTAATACGATATACGTTCCTTACATGCCAGAAAAAAGAATGTATGGAAATTCTAAATGGTCATTATATAAACTACTTAAGTACTCACTTGGAGGAATAATATCGTTTTCAACCAAACCTATAAAATCAGTATTTATAATTGGTGTGCTTGCGTTTATAGTTGGATTACTTAACTTTATTTTAATGGGAAACTTATCTAATAGAACGATAATTTTATTTATCTGTCTTATTATGTTATCCATTGGCATAATATCGCTTTATGTATCTAGAATATATAGTAATATTTTAAATAGACCATGCTATATAATAAAAGAAAAATTAGGATTTAACGATAAAAGTTCAAAGTAGATGCCAAAAATAGTATTTGGCTGTTTTTCTAATTTATGATAAACTAATAATAGTGGTGATTTATTATGCAAAATGAAATATTTGAAGTATTAAAAATAGTTGTTATAGTAGCAGCCTTTACGGCACTACTTTTTCCAATGGTAAAATGGATTAGTTATCATGTTGGAGCACTTGATTATCCAAATGAAAGAAAGGTTCATAAAAAACCAATGCCAGTTATGGGTGGTCTTATGATATACCTAGGTTTCTTGTTTGGATATATGCTTTTTGCACCTCAGAGTACTCAGATGTTAGCTATTTTAATAGCGAGCTTTATAGTGGTAATAACCGGAATATTAGACGTTATAAAGCCTCTTCGTGCAAGAGAAAAATTAGTTGGTCAGGTAGTTGCAGCTTTAATAATAGTTTTTTACGGAAAGATACTTTTAAATGACATATCGTTTTTTGGATATTACTTTGACTTTGGATGGTTAGCATATCCAATTACAATAGTGTTTATTGTTGCTGTTATGAACTGTATTAACCTAATAGATGGTTTAGATGGACTAGCAGATGGTATATCAATGATATTCTTTATAACAATAGGTGTTTTAGCATTTATTATGCATAACTTAGGAAGTCTTGAAATTACTATCGCCTTTATTATGATAGGGGCTTGTCTTGGATTTTTAATATTTAACTTTAATCCTGCTAAAATATTTATGGGCGAGATAGGTTCTATGTTTTTAGGATTTATGATAGCAGTTGTTTGTCTTTTAGGATTTAAAGCAGTAACACTTACATCTCTTGTTGTTCCAATGCTTATTTTGGCAATTCCAATACTGGATACTTTATTTGCAATCCTAAGAAGAATTATTCATCATAAACCGATATATGAAGCGGACAAGCAGCATCTTCATCATCAACTTTTAAATAAGAAATTCTCACAGAAAACAACCGTTTTAATAATATATGCGGTAAGTATTTTGTTTTCTTCAGCATCCGTTTTCTATGTTCTAAAAGATAAAAAAATAGGAGCAATAATATACATCATTTTAGTGCTTCTTATAACCTGGGTTGTTTTAACGACTAACATAGTTACTGATAATGCAAAGTTAAATTTAAAGAAAATACATTTTCCAGTGAAGAAAAAAGATAACGTAAAAAAGAAAACTTTAAATAAAAAGAAAAAGGTAAATAAGGCCAAGAAATAATTGCTTGGTCTGTTAATGTAAAGAGTTTTGGGGATTTATAGTAAAAATATTAAAATGCAGGATTGTAAATTTTATTAGAATATAAAT
>CAKPCM010000051.1 GCA_934141615.1 uncultured Bacilli bacterium | reverse complement strand
ATGTAGATGATAAGGTAAGATCGTTAAATGGGGTTTTTAACATAGTGGATGTTGTAACTGATAAGTTATCTGCATTAACTGAGGTTATATCTGATTCGATAGTATTATTTATAAAGGGTATTTTTAAAAGAAAAAAGAAAAAGGTAATAGAAAAAGAAATGGAGGAGAAAGAAGAAGATGGCAAAGAAGAAGAGTAATACAGGAAAATTTGTTTTAGGCGCTGCTGTTGGTGCTGCTTTAGGACTTTTATTCGCACCAAAGTCCGGTAAGGAAACAAGACGTGCAATTAAGGAAAAGGCAAGCGATTTACTTTCAAAGGCAAAGGAAATAGACGTAATTGAAGTAAGAGATGAAATAGCAGAAAAAACTTCAAGTATTGTTGAAGAGATTAAAGATCTAGATAAAGAAAAGGTATTAAAGATAGCTAAAAAGAAAGCTAAGGATTTAAAAAAACACGCTGAAGATTTAGTAGCATACACTAAAGATAAGGCAACTCCAGTAGTAGAAAAAGCTGCAGAAGAATTAAGAGAAAAAGCAGTAGATGTAACTAAAACGGTATTAGAAAAATTAGAATCTAAAGAAAAATAAAAAAGTGCTAAATTTTAGCACTTTTTTTATAATATTCTATTACCATCTGAATATTCATCTTCTAAATTTTTATTGTAAGATATTTCTTCTTCGTCACTATAATAAGAAACTAAATTTTTATATTTTGAGAAGAATTCATTATTTTCCTTAGCATAAAAGTCAATAGTACGTTGTTCTACTTTTACACGATGAGAAGAAAATTTAATGCCTCTTTCATATAATGCATATTCAGTTAATGCACGTAAAAAAAGTTCTTCTTCTATACCTTTATTTTTAAAATCGTTTATGACTTTATGTATGGTCTTTTCTTTTATTTCAAAATCTTTTGACATTTCATTTATAAATTCTTCCAAAGACATTTCTTCGTTCATTTTTTCACCTCTTAATATCGGTATATTATAATAAACATTTAAAAAAAGTCAACTTTTTTTGTGCATTTGCATAGATTAAAACGAGGAGGGGATTCTAATGTTTAAAGAAATAGTTACTAAAGCAGTAATAGGAAAGGGTAAGAAATATTTTAAAAACAATTATAACCTTTTAGCAGAACATAATGCTAATACAATTTTAGGCTGCTGGGTTATAAATCATAAATTTAAGGGAACGGTAGTTGGTGATAAAGTTGTTATAGACGGAAACTTCGATATTAACATTTGGTATTCTTATGACGAAGATAAAAAAACTGGTGTAGCAACTAAAAATATTTCTTATACTGAAACAGTTAACGTTAAAACCAAAACGGGAACATCAATAGAAGGAAGTGACATAATAGTTAGAGCACTTAAACAACCAAGTTGTAGCAACGTAAAAATAAAAGACGATGTAATAGACTTTGACATAGAAAAAGAACTTGGAATAGAAGTTGTAAATGATGCCAAAGTTAAAATTGCAATTGAAGATGACGAAGATCCATGGGATACAATAGATGATGATATAGAAGAAGTAGACAAGAAAATAGATGAAGAAGTTAAAGAGGATTTTATTTAGAATCCTTTTTATATGAATAAAATTAAAGTGTTAACAAAAATAGTTGACAGATATAAAATAGAGTGATAAAATTAATATGTAAATGAAGGAGGGCATTATATTATGGCAGTTAAATTAAGATTAAAAAGAATGGGAGCTAAAAAACAACCTTTTTATAGAATAGTAGCAGCTGATTCAAGAGCAAAAAGAGATGGAAGATTTATTGAAGTTGTTGGAACATATAATCCATTAACTGATCCAGCTGAAATTAAAATCGATGAAGAAGTAGCTATGAAATGGTTAAAGAGTGGTGCAACACCTACTGATACTGTTAGAAACATTTTATCTAAAAACGGAACAATGGCTAAGTTTGCTAAAGAAAAACAAGGTAAGTAATTATGGAATTAGTTAAGTTAACAGAAACAATTGTAAAAGAACTTGTAGAAGATGGTGATTCTATTACCGTTAAAGAATTTCCTGGTGAAAATGAGAACGAAATAACTATTCAAGTTATGGTTCCTGAAAATGAAATGGGAAGAGTAATAGGTAAGCAAGGAAAACTTGCTAAAGCACTAAGAACCATAGTTCAAGCAAGTTCATTTATAAATGAAAATAAAAGAGTTAATATAAATATTGATTCATACTAAGAAGATTCTTTAATAAGAGTCTTTTTTTTGTAAACACATTTAATTTCTTCATCATTTTAATTGTTAAAAAATGTCAAATGTATTATAATAATAATTGTTAGGATGTGATGATATGAAAAAAAGAGTAATAAGTGCTATAGTTGCTCTTATAATCTTTGTTCCACTTGTTATATTAGGTGGTATGTGGCTTAAGGTAGCAGCTTGCGTTTTAGGTGTTTTAGGTATGAAGGAGTTTCTTTCATTACCACATAAAAACAAAAGACCAATGTATGTAGATATTATTATTTATGCACTTACAATATTACTTATTTTTATGGATAGTAAAAGAGAAATATATTATTTATTAACAATATTAATACCTATGCTTTTAGTTATATATTGTAATGATAATAAAAAGTATAATGCTGATGAAGCGTTTAAATTAATTGGTATGACGTTTTTAATAGGTACGGTATTTCATAAATTTTTAGAAATAAGGGAAGAAAGCTTGATGCTATTTGTATACTTATTTTTAATAACTATGCTTACTGATACTTATGCTCACTTAGGTGGTAGTTTAATTGGAAAACACAAGTTTGCACCTAAAATATCACCAAATAAAACATGGGAAGGTGCAATAATAGGTGGCGTGTTTGGTACTTTATGTGCTGCAACATTCTATTATATAGCTATATCAAGTAGTGTTAATGTACTAGGTTTAATTATTATAACTTTATTCTTATCATGCTTAGGACAACTAGGGGATTTATTCTTTAGTGCTGTTAAAAGAAATCATGATATAAAAGATTTTTCAAACATAATGCCTGGTCATGGAGGAGTATTAGATAGACTAGATAGTATTATTTTCGTAATTATTGGGTATATTTTACTATCAGGAATAATTTAATAAATTAGGAGGTTTTAATGCTTACTTTAATATATTTTATATTAATGCTTGGAATAATAGTCTTTATTCATGAATTAGGACACTTTATCTGGGCTAAAAAATCAGGAGTTTATTGTTATGAGTTTTCTTTAGGATTTGGTCCTAAACTTTTCTCTTTTAAAAGAAAAAATGATGAAACGCTTTATTGTATTCGTCTTATACCTGTTGGTGGTTATGTTGCGATGGCTGGTGAAGAAGTTGATGATGACAAAACCGTACCAAAGGATAAAAAGATGTATAACAAGCCATGGTATAAGAAGCTTATAATCGTTTTAGCGGGTGTTACCAATAACTTTATTTTAGGATTTGTGGTTTTATTTATAATGGCTTTATGTTACGGATCATTAACTAATAAACCAATTATTGGTGAAGTCACAAAAGACTCTGCAAGTTATAAAGCTGGTATGAAAACCGGTGATGAAATACTAAAGATAAATGGTAAAAGAACAAGAACTTGGGATGATGTAACTTTAACACTTGTTTTAGGAGATAATACTAAATCACAAAAATTATTAGTTAGACAAAAGGACGGAAAAATAAAAACCGTTAATGTAAAACCAAAGAAGATAAAAGATAAAAAAGGAAACGTATCATATGCATATGGTATGGGTCTTGATACTACTAAACATTATGGTTTAAAAAATGCGTTTACCTATGCAACAAGTAAATTTGGTTCAACTTTTAATTCAATGATTGTAACCATAAAGGCTTTATTCACTGGAAAAATAGGCGTTAGTGCATTATCTGGCCCAGTTGGTATTTATTCTATCGTTGGTGCGCAAAGTAAGGCAGGCTTATCCGGATTATTGTATCTTTTAGCATATTTATCAATAAACGTTGGATTTATTAATTTGATACCATTTCCTGCGTTTGATGGATATCGTGCAGTAATAATTTTATTTGAAAAAATTACTGGTAAAAAGGTTAATGCTAAAGTTGATGCAATAGTAAATAACATAGGTTTAATGCTTTTATTTGCACTCATGATATTTATAACCATAAAAGATATTTTGAAACTTTTCTAATAAGAAAGGTTTCTTTTTAATTTGGTATAAACTATGTTATAATTTATTTGGTGATATAAATGAAAGATTTAAAAGTAATATTTATGGGAACTCCTGAATTTTGTGTTCCAATATTAGAAGAATTAATAAAAGAAACAAACGTAGTAGCAGTAGTAACACAACCTGATAAAGAAGTAGGAAGAAAGCATGAGATATCTTTTTCTCCTATAAAAAAGGTTGCTATTAAAAATAATATAAAAGTTCTTCAACCTGTTAAAATCAAAGAAGAATATGAAGATGTAATAAGCTTAGATCCAGACATTATAATTACTTGTGCTTATGGTCAAATAGTGCCTTTAGCTATTTTGAATTGTCCTAAGTATGGATGTATAAATGTTCATGCTTCTCTTCTTCCAAAATTAAGAGGAGGAGCACCTATTCATAAGGCAATTATAAATGGTTATGATAAAACGGGAATAACCATTATGTATATGGATAAGGGTATGGATACTGGTGATATGATATCAAAAGAAGAAGTTAAAATAGAAGATAATGATACGGCAGAGTCTTTGCATGATAAGTTAAGTGCTATATCAGTTCCACTTCTTATGAAAACTTTACCTAGCATAATAAACGGAACAAATAAAAG
>CAKPCM010000050.1 GCA_934141615.1 uncultured Bacilli bacterium | reverse complement strand
TAAATCACCCAAGCTTGTATTATATACCATTACAAAACTAAATGCACTTATTTGTGCACTTTAGATTTTATATTACAGATGATTAAATCACTATAATATTTAAACTTTATACTTGATTTTATTTTATATGTTTGTTAGAATACTATTAGCGTTTTAGAAAAAATGCTGACATTTTGTATTTTGGCGGAGTTGGTGAAGTGGTTAACACACTGGTTTGTGGCACCAGCATTCAAGGGTTCGATTCCCTTACTCCGCCCCATTGTGTTTATAAGATACCGATTTGGTACTTTTTTTATGCCACAAACCTTATAATATATTGCGATTTATTAATCAATTATCTGATATAATATTTATAGTTAAAACTTAAGTTATAAATAGATATGTTTAGGAGGTTTTTATGAAAGGCGTAGATAGATTTTCTAATAAGGCAGAAAAATATGAACTGTATCGTCCGGAATATCCAGAAGGTTCAATTTCAAAAATTTTGGAATTATGTGGAATATCAAACAATAAAGTTAAAATAGCAGATATAGGTTCTGGAACGGGAAAATTTACAAAATTATTGTTAGATAAAGGATTTACGGTATATGCAATTGAACCAAATGAACAAATGAGAGCTATTGCAGAAAATAAGTTTATTAATTATGATAATTTTAATTCAATTAATAGAACAGCCGAAACTACAGGATTAGAAGATAATAGTATATCTATAATAACCGTTGCACAGGCATTTCACTACTTTGATTTGGATAAAGTGAAAAAAGAATTTAAGAGAATATTAAAACTAGATGGTAAAGTTGTTTTGTTATGGAATTTTAGGTTGAGAGAATCAAATTTTATTAAAGAATATGAAAATATAATATATAATTTACATTCTAGTAAAATCAAACCAACACATGCTCAAGATAATATGACGGATAAGTTATTTAAAGATTTCTTTACAAATTATAAAATAACGAATATATCAAACGTACAAGAATTTGATTTTGATTCTTTATGGGGAAGGACTTTATCTAATAATCATATGCCAAATGAAAATGAACCTGAATATCAAGAATTATATAATGATCTGAAAAAATTATTTAATAAATATCAAAAAGATGGTAGAATTTTATTTGAGTATCGTACTCAAATAGTGGTAGGAGATTTTACAACGAAATAAAAAAACATTTATAATAGTAAACAAAATATAGTAATTTGTAGGAATATTTGATATAATAAATTTAGATTTAAAGGGCTAGTACAGACTTTAGTTTGTACTAGCTTTTTTTAGTAGTGTAAAGGAGTAATTGAAGTGAAAAAAGTAGTAATAGGAATATTTATTTTTATCTGTATGTTTTTTAGTACAGATAAGGTTTTAGCAGGAAGAGGTTGTTGTTCACACCATGGAGGTCAGGCTTATTGTAGTGGTGGAAGATGGGTTTGTAATGATGGAACTTATAGTCCAACTTGTACGTGTAGTGGTGGTGCTGCATCAAGTGGAAGCTCATCTTATAGAAGAAGTGCTACAACTAGGAGAAGTGTTACAACAACCACTAAAAGAGTTTATGGATGTACGGATAGCAGCGCCATTAACTATAATTCGTATGCAAACGTATCAGATGGAAGCTGTAGATTTGAAAAAACTGAAACATCAACGGAAATAATTGAATATGAAACAATAACTAATGGTGATAAGACAAACGGAAGAAAAGAAGTTGTAACTAGTGGTAAGGCAGGAGAAAAGAAAATCATAAAAAAAATCATAACTGACGAGGCCGGACATGAAGTATCAAGCGAGGTTGTTACAGAAGAAGTTACAAAAGAACCAGTAAATGAAGTTATAGAATATAAAGTAGTAAAAACAACTACTACAACTAAAAGTATTTCTGATAAAAAAGATACTGATGAATCATCAAATAAAACAATAATTTTTGAAATAATTTTAATTATAATTTCTGCTATTTATAGTAGTAAAAATAAGGATGCTAATACGATTATAAATAAAATAAAGAAAACTAAGCCTTGGCTTAAAGTAGTTTTATATTTCTTATACTTTATATTTGTTATACCTCCATTTATAGATATAGTGTTAATAATAATTAATGAAATAAAAAAGGCAAAAAAGTAAGGTTCACATTAAGTGAACTTTTTTGTATAATAGAAAAGGTGAAATAAATGAAATCGGATGTTTATAAAATAAATAATGCTGTGGAAAAGATTAAAACAGGTAAAAATACACAATTTTTGGATGGAAGAGAACTTAAAATAGTAACGGGAAAGTTAAAAAAGAATGAGTATAGCATATATTATCCTTATAAAGATAGTGAAAAAGTAATGTTATACACAGGAAAAATTCCAAAAGTTAAGTTATTTAAAATTTATACTGTGGAAAATATTAGACATCAAGATATTTTAGGGAGCCTCTTTGCTCTTAACATAGATTCATCGCACTTTGGGGACATAGTACTTTATAATGATTACTATTATGTTTTTGTTAGCGAAGATTTGGCATTATACATAAAAGATAATCTAAAAATGGTAGGTAATAAAAAAGTTTCATTAGAAGAAGTGGATTTAAGTGTGTTAGATAATTACCAAAGAAAGTATGAAGAAAAAGAAATGATAATATCAAGTTTAAGAGTTGATAATGTTGTATCTGGCATAATTAATACATCAAGAAAAGTTGCACTTGATAAGATAAAAAATAAAGAAGTAATAGTTAATTATGACGTTATGAATAAAAACTCATACATACTAAAAGAAAATGATATATTTAGTATAAGAAGATACGGAAAATATAAATTTGTTGGAATAGTAAAAAGTACTAAGAAAAATAACTTTATCGTTAGATATTTAAAGTATATTTAAAAAAACTTACACAAAAGTAAAAAATGTGTTATAATTAACTTCGCAAATGAGTTGCTAAAAAAGCGTAAATCCGGTTTGTTTAGCAATTCTTTTTTATGTAAAGGAGGAAATTATTTTGAAAAAAGAATTAAATTTAGGAAAGGACAAAATTGGCAGTCTTTTACTTGCGTTTTCAGTTCCTTGCATAATAAGTATGCTTATAAACTCTATTTATAACATAGTGGACCAAATTTTTATTGGTCAAGGAGTTGGATACTTAGGAAATGCTGCAACTAACGTAATATTTCCAATTGTAATTTTTTGTAACGCAGTGGCAGGCTTAATAGGAAATGGATGTGCTGCTAACTTGAGTTTAAGACTTGGAGAAAAAAAGGAAAAGGAAGCTAGTAAGTCAGTTGCATCAACAATTGTATTTACAATTATATTAGGAGTAGTAATAAGCTTAATTTTATACTTATCACTAGATAAATTAGTTTTGTTTTTTGGATGTACCGAAAAAGTACTTCCATATGCCATTTCTTACGGTAAAATAATACTTCTAGGTGCTCCTTTTATGATTATATACTCAGTATTATCACAAATAATAAGAGCGGATGGTTCTCCTAAGTACTCAATGATATTACTTGTTTTAGGAGCAGTTATAAACTTAATATTAGATCCAATATTAATAATGGGATTTAATATGGGAGTTAAAGGTGGTGCCATCGCAACAATAATTGGTCAGATAGCATCAGCTATTATGGCACTTATGTATATTGGAAAATTTAAACAAGTAAAAATAGATAAAAAAGATTTTAGAATAAACAAAAGTATATTTAAGGTAATGGGATATGGCTTATCTAGTTTTATTACTCAAATGACTATTTTAGTTTTATTTATATTCATGAATAACATAATGACTAAATATGGAGCATCATCTAAATTTGGTAGTGACATACCACTTTCAGCATACGGAATAGTATCTAAATTAAATAGTTTATTTGTCTCTTCTGTTCTTGGCGTTTCAATAGGTGCACAACCAATTATTGGATATAACTATGGAGCAGGGAACTATAAAAGAGTTAAAGAAACCCTTAAAAAAGTGTTAATAGTTAACTTTTTAATAGGAATTATATTTAATTTATCGTTTCAACTATTTCCAAAGTTTTTAATAGGAATATTTGGTAGTGCAAATAATAGTTTATATGTTAAATTTGCATGTGATACATTAAAAATATTTCTTATGGTGTGCTTTTTAAATGCGTTTGAAATGACTACTAGTATCGTTATTCAATCTCTTGGAAATGTAAAAAAATCAACCGCGGTATCATTTATTAGACAAATCGTACTTTTTATTCCACTTGCCATTTTATTAACTAGTAAGATAGGTTTATATGGAGCATTATATGCTGGACCAATTGCAGATACTATATGTTTTATATGCGTTATATTTATATTTGGAAGTGAGTATAAAAAGCTTGGTAATATGAGCTCGGCATCAGAAAAAGATACAAATGAAGAAATAATGACTAAGAGTAAAAACAAAGTAATTATTACCATAAACAGAGAATATGGTTCTGGTGGTAGATTTGTAGGAAAAATAATATCAGATAAATTAGGTATTCCATTTTATGATAAAGAATTGATAAATGAAATATCAAAGGAAAGCGGATTATCTAAAAAATACATAGAAGAAAATGAACAAAAGAAACATCCGCTAGGAAGTACTTTATATAATAATGAAGATGCTTTATTTATTGCGGAAGATAAGGCAATTAAAAAACTAGCGTCAAAATCATCTTGCGTAATAGTTGGTAGATGTGCTGATTACATATTAAAAGATAAGAAAGATGTCATTAAAGTATTTCTATATAGTGATGAAAAGCATAAAGAAAATAGAGCTGTTAAATATTATGGATTAGACAAGAAAAAAGTCGTAAAGCATACCAGAATATGGTATGCTTTTTTCATGCAAAAAAAGAGTTAGCTTCGCTTTGGCAAGCAAAAAGGAGGTTAAACGTGAAGATTCAGAAAGTAACAGATCCGGCATTTGGCAGATACGGACAGGTGCTGGAGGGATACGATTTTACAGGCCTTATTAAAG
>CAKPCM010000049.1 GCA_934141615.1 uncultured Bacilli bacterium | reverse complement strand
GAAGAAAAATTTCCAATTGTAAAGCAAAAAGAAAAGAAGATGTCTAGAAAATAATTTATTTATTTTCTAACATCCCCCTTTTTTTCTTTTAAATAATTAACCAATTCACTTAAATTAATGGCATTTGATGCCTTTATTAAAACGTTATCATTTGGCTTAATTATGGATAAAACATATTTTTTTGCAATTGATGCGTTTTTAAAATGTTTTACGTATTTTTTCTTTAGTCCGTTTTTTCTAGCTTCTTTTCCTATATATTTTGACCACTTACCAATGGTTATTAAATGAGCACAATTAGAAATTAATGTGCCTATTTTTCTATGTATTTCCTTAGACTTTTTGCCAAGCTCTAATATGTCTCCTAAAATGAGTATTTTTCTTCCTTCTTTTTTATTTATATAATTTAAAGCGTTTTTAACAGATTCAAAACTCGCGTTATAACAATCATCTATTATTGTGATATCACCTTTTAATTTTATTTCTTCAAGACGATGACTTACATTTATACTTTTATTTACCCCATCTTTTATATCACTATCTTTTACATTCATTATTTTACCTACTATTATAGCGGCAAGTTTATTATATATGAAAGCTGTGCTACTCGCATTTATATTATCTATGTTTTTAACGTTAAAGCTTATTATTTCATGTTCTTTTATATCAGTTGCTATATAATCTGATTCATTATTAATTCCGTAAGTTACTATGTTTTCTCCCCTACAAGTTTTTGCCCAATCATTTAAAAGATCATTATCATTATTAACTATTACCGTTCCACAGTCCATTCCATCAAGAATTTCTAATTTTGCCTTTAATATGTTTTCTCTAGAACCTAAAATACCGATGTGTGAATCATATATGTTAGTTATTATGGCAATATCGGGTTTTGCAATAAGGGATAAATTATGCATTTGATTAAAATCATTCATTCCCATCTCTAAAACCATTACGTCTTCGTCCTTTAACCTTGTTATGGTAAGTGGAAGACCTATCTGACTATTTTCATTACCATTTGTTTTAAGAACGCTATACTTTTTTTCTAAAACATTATATATAATCTCTTTAGTTGATGTTTTTCCAACACTACCAGTTATACCTATAACCGTTCCTTTAAATAACCTTCTTTTATAAGTAGCAAGTTCTTTTAATACTTTTTTTGTGTCTTCTGCGATTAAAACCGTTTTATCGTCATAACCATTTAAATCTAGGTCTAATATCTTGTTTAATATGCAAACGCTAGCTTTATTTTTAAAGGCCTCTTTATAATATAATGATCCGTCCGTATGACACCCCTTAATTCCTATAAAGCATCCGTTTTCTTTAACTTTTTTACTATCTATAAAACACTCTTTAACTTCTTCGTCTAAATTTCCTATAAGTAATTTACAAGAAGTATTTTCTACTACATCTCTAACCGTTATTTTCAAATATCAATCACCTAAGTAATTATATGAAAAAGATAACTTCGTATTTCATAAAGTTATCTTTTCTTTTTTCCTTTATAATCAATATTAGAGGTTACGTTCTTACTAAAATAATCTGAGATTCTAAGAACGTTTTTCTTTATGTTTTCTTCTAAGTCATATATGTTAACATTTAAGGTGATTATATTAGCGCCCAGTTCCTTTAATTTTTGCTTTATTATTTCATCCATATAACAACCATCATATATGATAACGTTTACTAAAGAACCATCTTTAGATAGTTTTTCAACTTGTTTAATTAACTTTACGCCTATTTTCTTATATTTAATTATCTCTGCATCTAAATCTTTATAATAACCAGTTCTATCTAAAGAGTTATCTTTATAGTTTCTTATGTTATCGATTATTTGAAAGGCAGCTTTTACTTCGCAATAGTTCCTTCTTCCATTAGAATCTATAAAAGATATATCCGCACGCGTTAATAAATTACCATTATCATACACACCTACTTCATTTTCAACGTCATATCCTTGCATCTTAAAATAGTGCGTTGCAAGATAATTTCCGTACACACCTAAAAGGTTTTTAGTTACGTTGTCTATGTTTTCCACACTTGGATTATTTATAATTTTGTCATAAAAAAGCATTGGCACGTTAATATCCATTTTACTAGCTTCCATTAAAAGTGGTTTTGTAATACCAAACCTACTTAATATTTTAATTATCCCGTTTTCATTAGTTACTATTTCTTTTTCCATATAATTATCCTCTACTTAAATATTTTATCACAACTATTAAATTATTTGTTTTTTAAATCAAAAACTTTGCATTAATTTACACAGATATCAACAAAGTCTTCATAATATCAGCTTATATATGATATAATATTATGCATATGAGGTGATATTATGGCAGAAAGTTTAGTACATACTTTTTTAGGATTATTTGATGGATTAAGAAGTATCCCGTTTGGCAAGGAATTAATTGTTTTTTTGATTTCGTTAATGCCTATATTGGAACTTAGAGGAGGACTTATCGCAGCAGCCCTACTAGGTCTTGACATAGTCCCCGCGTTTATAATATGTATAATTGGTAACTTACTTCCAATACCATTTATTCTTTGGTTTATTACGCCTATATTTAACAAACTTAAAAAAACAAAACACTTAAGTAAGTTTGTAAATAAAATAGAAAAAAAGGCTTTATCAAAAAAGGATAAAATAGAAAAAGCAGAATTTTGGGGGCTTTTCTTCTTCGTTGGTATTCCACTTCCTGGAACCGGCGGATGGACTGGTAGTTTAATTGCATCATTAATTGATATGGATAAGAAAAAAGCAATGCTTGCAATCACTTGCGGAGTATTATTAGCAGGTTTGATAGTAGGTTCCCTATCGTTTGGGTTATTAAAAGGAATTATAGGATAAGGATGTGTTAGTATGAGTATAGATAAACAAGTAAAAGAAATAACAAGCCGTGATAAAGACTTTGCTAAATGGTACACGGACGTTTGTAAAAAAGCAGATTTAGTAGATTATTCATCAGTTAAAGGTAGTATGATTATAAGACCTTATGGATATGCTATTTGGGAAAACATACAAAGTATTTTAGATAAGAAATTTAAGGAAACCGGACATTTAAATTTACAAATGCCTATGTTTATTCCGGAAAGCTTACTTCAACTTGAAAAAGATCACGTTAAGGGTTTTGCACCAGAAGTAGCTTGGGTAACACATGGTGGAAATAACAAATTAGAAGAAAGAATGTGTGTTAGACCTACTTCGGAAACATTATTTTGTGAACATTTTAAAAAGATAATTTCATCATATAGAGACTTACCACTACTATATAATCAGTGGTGCACAATAGTAAGATGGGAAAAAACAACAAGGCCATTTTTAAGAACAAGAGAAATACTTTGGCAAGAAGGTCACACAATGCACGCTAGCGAAAAAGAGGCAATAGATGAAACTCTTAGGATGCTTAAGGTTTATGAAGACTTTCAAAAAAATATTTTAGCAGTTCCTGTCTTTACCGGTAAGAAAACAGAAAAAGAAAAGTTTGCTGGAGCAGAAGCTACTTACGCTATTGAGGCTATGATGTATGACGGAGTTGCTCTTCAAAGTGCTACATCACACTACTTTGGTCAAGGCTTTGCAAAAGCATTTGATATTAAGTTCTTAAACAAAGATAATAAATACGAAACTCCATACCAAACTTCTTGGGGATCTACAACCAGAATGATTGGCGAGATAATAATGGTTCATGGTGATGATAGAGGTCTTGTTCTTCCACCTAGAATTGCACCTTTTAAAGTAGTTATAATACCTATTGGTGATGATGAAAAAGTTACAAATGTAGTTAATGAAATAAAAGAAGATTTAAGCGATTCACTAATTACTTACAAGGTAGATGATTCTAAGAAATCTCCTGGATTTAAGTTTGCAGAAGCTGAGGTTAAAGGATACCCAGTTAGAATAGAAGTCGGAAAGCGCGACTTAGAAAATGGCGTTGTAACAATAGTTAGACGTGATACTTTAGAAAAGATGCAGGTGCCAGTTGATGATGCTGCTATGAAAGTTAACGAGCTTTTAATAAACATTCAAAACGATATGTATGAAAGAGCATTAGAAAGAAGAAATAGCATGGTATATAACGCTGATACATATGATGAAATGAAAGAGATAGCTAAAAATAAAAACGGCTTTATATACACGAATTGGTGTGGTAGTGAGGATTGTGAAAACAAAATAAAAGATGAACTTGGTTTAAAATCAAGATGCATGCCTTTTGATAATAACTTACCTACCGGAGATAAAAAATGTATCTGCTGTAATAAAGATGCTAAAACAAAAATATACTGGGCTAAGCAATATTAAACTTATGAAGTTTTACTCATAAGTTTTTTTATTTTTGTATATTGATAAATTATGCTAAGTAAAGAACACACAAAATGAAAAAAACTAGATATGATAACTAGTTTTATACTGAATGCTCATTTTTTTCAAATATTGGTTTCGTATTTTGCAAAGGTGCTATAAGTTTAATTGATTTAATTTTTATAGGATATAAATTTCTTATTATGGATTTATCATCATCAACTATGAATGTTTCTATTACTGCCCCTGTTTTATTAATTCTTTTTATTGAAAACATTGGAGTTTTTCCGTCATGTAGTTCTCTATATAAAAAATAAGAACCCTTAATATATGTTGCTCTTTCTGGATCTTTTATTCCAATAGATGTTTTTAGTAACGTTTTCTTTGTAATACTATTTAAAAACATAGGTAAAAATTTTATCCTTAAATCTATATTTTTCCAAGCGATATTCATATTAGTGGATTTAGTTACACTCTTCTTCATCTGTTCATATGTAACTTCACCATTTTTTACTTTTTCAAATCCTCTTCTTCCTTTATATTTATGCCCACCTTTTCTTTCTTTGAAGGCATATTACATACCAATTAAGTGTGGAAAATTTTCAACGGTGAATTTAAATCTTAATAATCCAAAATTTGTCATAATTTCACATACATATCCATCAAATTTTTCATAATAAAGTGCTAAATCCTTTAAGGAATATTTTTCCATATTTAGTGCTTTTTTTAATTTAAACAAATCATAATACATATAAACCTCCAATCAACATTCCTACTTCTTAAATAAAGTTACCTTTATCCTCCATAGACTTAAATTCCGATAGTTGCTACCGTACTTTTTATACTATCTTTTTTTGTTCATTTCTATTTTCAATCTGCATCTAATATGTCTCTTACTAGTTCGCGATTAATACTTTTTTACATTTAACTACTTCATTCTTACATTCCACACCAATTATACAAAAGCATACAAATGTTTGTCAATATATATTTTGATTTTATATTTTCCATATGTATAAAAAAGACTCCTCATAAAGAGGAGCTTTTTACCATAGTATTGATCTGGACCGTATATGACGACGGACTGCGCCAATGCTGGATATTAGTGTCCACCAGCGTGGATTATTACCGATCAACAAGTAATAACAGCCTCACCTGTCATTCACATTATATACTATTTTTTATAAAAAATGCAACATATTTTTTATTTTTTAGCTATTTTTTTAAAAATGTAATATAAAATCTAAAGTGCACAAATAAGTGCATTTAGTTTTGTAATGGTATATAATACAAGCTTGGGTGAT
>CAKPCM010000048.1 GCA_934141615.1 uncultured Bacilli bacterium | reverse complement strand
GAACCAGTAAAGTTGGGGACAGCAACTACAACAGGTGTGGCAAATATAGAAGAGGCTAAATCAGCCGAAATAACAGGAATAAACGTTAGTTTATTAACTCCAGGGGATAAAGTTACATATACAGTAGATTTAGTAAATGAAGGAACGATTAATGCTAAGATTGATAAAATAGAAAAAACAGAATTAACGGAAGAGCAGCAAAAATATTTAACATTTAAGGTAACTGATAAAGAAGGAAAAGAAGTTTCAGAAGGTGACATCCTATCAGCTGGAGAAACAAGAAACCTTACAATAACAATAGAGTTTATAAAAGATTTAACTAAGGAGGATTTGCCAACTAATGCAAGCACAATATCATTATCATATAAGTTAAATTTTGTACAAACGGATGAGAAAGTAACTAGTACAGGTCAAGGAACGCAGCAAGCTTGTACGTCGTTTGAAAAGAAAGATACATATAGTCAAGGGACGTAATAGCATTGTGTAATACAATGACTAATAAATCAGAGGACTTTTATGTAATAAGTGATAATGGAACTACGGTAACAGCACTTGCTAAATATGATTTATTAGTTGGAAATACTGTGGTATTTAATGATGATTTTAGTGATATGACATCATCACCAATATCTACGTCAGAGGAAGGATATGGACTTCAAAATAGTATTGCAGGATATATGGAATTTGATTCTGAAGGTAATCCGTTAAATCACACTATAAAAGGCGGGATGATTTTTGCAAATACAGATGAGTCAAAGAAGAATGGTTCTGACTATTATGGATATTGGTCAGATACTAGTGGAATCTTATTAAGTAAGTACGGAACAAGTTATCCAGCATACGTATTTGATAGTAATTCAAATCTTTATGAACCACTAGAGAATTATAAAAATTATTTAATAAATACTTTAGGGAAGTCTAGTATTACAACAAATTTGATGACATACGGGGACTTAATTGGTTTAGGATGTAAAATGGATGGCAGTTCTGGTAATTGTTCTAATGCACCAATATGGGTACATAGTACTAATTATTGGAGTGGTACCGCAGATAGTAGTAGTTATGTGTATTTTGTGACGTCATATGATGGTTCAGGACCTGTTAATGGGTTTGGCACCGTTGAATTTAATTATTCTCTATTTTTAGGTCTTCGTCCGGTAATCACAATAAAAAAATCAGATCTTTAACAATAACACTTAAGTTATTGTTTTTTTCTTTAATTGCTTGTATAATGTAAGTAGATTAGGAGATAGATGATATGAAAAAGGATAAGAAGAATTTATTTATATTAATAATCATAATAATATGTGTTATAGTTTTAAGTTATTTACTATTCTTTTCTGGTATAACAAACAAACTTAAGGCTAATGTAAATGGTCTTACTGCAAGTGTTAATGAAAATGCAAATCAAAGTGATTTACCAATTATAAATAATGTTATAAATTCAAGTGGTGAAGTATTAGTTAATACTGATGTTGCAGTAATAATAAATGCTTCAAGTATTTATAACATAACTAAAATGGAATATTCATTTGATTTAAAAAATTGGAAAAAAATAGATGGTAGTTATAACACAAAAAACGTAAATGCTAAATTAGTATTTAAAGATGATATGGATAAAATATTATACATAAGAGCAACTAACGAAAAAGGGTATCAAAGCTATGCATATAAGACTGCCATAAAGATTGATAAAACAGCACCTAAAATACTCGTTGGTAAATATAAAAATGATACTACTATTAAAGCAAGCGACTTAAATAAAGTATCATCTATTCAGTATTCTTCTGATAAATTAAACTGGGAAGATTTTGATGTGTCAGGTGAGGAAGTTTCAATAACTAAAACACTTTCTTCTGGTACGTATTTAAGAGCGGTAGATAGCACCGGTAATATAAGCAAAATAAAAGAGGTTAAGTAACTTGCTTAACTTCTTATTTTATGTTACAATACCTTTTAGAAAAGGCAATGAAAAAGAGTAGTAGTAAGAAAAGCACTTTAAAGAGAACTGCTTATATGGTGGAAGAGCAGGAAAGATTAGTATCTTATGAATTCGCTTTGGAGCTGGATAACCATAAAGTTATCACGTATATCTTACGTTACAAGAAATTAAGTGCATAGTAAATCTATGAAACAAGGTGGTACCACGGATAAGTTTATTCGCCCTTGTCTCATGGATTTTTTTATATTTAAGGAGGAAGAAGAAATGAAGGATAAAGTAAATGCTATAAAAAAAGAATATGAAGAAAAAATTTCTGGTATTACTTCGATTAAAACGTTAAATGATGTAAGGGTAGAATACTTAGGAAAACAAGGTAAGATAACCGAACTTTCTAAAATGATGAAAGATGTTCCAAATGACCAAAAAAAGGAATTTGGAATGCTTGTTAATGAAGTAAGAAACTTTGTTACTGAAAGTTTAGATACAATAAAAGAAAAATTAGAAAAAGATGCTTTAAACAAAAAATTAGAAAGTGAAAAAATAGATATTACACTTCCTGGAACTAAAGTTCCTAGTGGATCAGCTAACATTTTGGAAAGAATAATAGAAGAAGTAGAAGACTTACTTATGAGTATGGGATATGATGTTGTAGATGGTCCTGAGATAGAAGAAGATCACTATAACTTTGAACTTTTAAACATTCCTAAAAATCATCCAGCACGTGATGCTCAAGATACTTTTTACGTTGAAGATGATAAGCTTCTTTTAAGAAGCCAAACATCTCCTGTACAAGCGCGCGTTATGCTTGCTAACAAGGGTGAAAAACCAATTAGAATGATATGCCCTGGTAAAACATACAGAAGAGATGATGATGATGCAACTCATTCACATCAATTTATGCAAATAGAAGGACTTTTAATAGATGAAAAGGTAAGTCTATCAGACCTTAAGGGAACATTTGATGTCATTGCTAAGAAACTATTTGGAGAGGATTGCAAAACTCGCTTTAGACCTAGTTATTATCCGTTTACAGAACCTTCTGTTGAAACTGATATTTCTTGCTTTAATTGTCACGGAAAAGGTTGCCCAATATGTAAAAACACAGGTTGGATAACCGTAGCTGGAGCAGGTATGGTAAATCCTAAGGTGTTAGAAGATTGCGGATATGATCCTAAAAAATGGCAAGGATTTGCATTTGGATTTGGAGCAGAGCGTCTTGCAATGTTAAAATACGGAATAAATGATATTAGAGCATTTTACAACACTGATTTAAGAGAACTTAAAAACTTTGATAGAAGGGCTGGTGAATAAATATGATAAGTATGAACTGGGTTTCAGATTACGTTGATATAAAAAATGAAGACTTAAAAGAATTGGCCGTTAAAATAACTAAATCCGGCGTAAACGTCGAAAAAGTTATCACAAACAAAATTGATAACTTAGTAGTAGGCCAAATAAAAAAAGTAACTAAACATCCTGATAGTGATCACTTAAATTTATGCATGGTAGATACTGGAAATGATGTAGTACAAATAGTATGCGGTGCAAAAAACGTAAAAGAAGGATTAAAGGTAATAGTTGCGCTTCCAGGTGCAGTTTTACCAGGTAATTTTGAAATAAAAAAAGGAAAAATAAGAGGCGAAGAATCAAACGGCATGATATGTGCATTATTTGAGTTAGGCCTAGAAGAAAAAACAGAAGAAACTTATGCTAAGGGAATTACTGAATTAGCAAGTGATGCAGAAGTTGGAACGGATCCACTAGCATACTTAGGATTAGATGATACGGTATATGAACTTGATATTCATAAGCACCGTAATAATGACTGTTTCTACCACATTGGTTTTGCCTATATTGTTGCATCAGTTTTAAATAAAAAGGTAACACTTCCATCTATAGAGTTACACGAAATAAAAGAAGATGTTAACGATTACTTTAAGTTAGATGTAAAAACAGATGCTTGTCCTTATTACACTGCTAAAATGGTAAGAGGCGTAAAAATAGGTGAGTCACCAGATTTCATTAAGAAAAGACTAATTTCTGCAGGAATGAGACCTATAAATAACGTTGTTGATATATCTAATTACGTAATGCTTGAATATGGACAACCACTTCACTTTTTCGATAAAGATAAACTAGGTGATAAAATACTTGTTAGAATGGCTTATGATAACGAACCTATAAAGACACTTGATGGAAAAGAAAGGGTTTTAACTTCTAATGATATCGTTATAACAGACGGAGTAAAACCAGTTGCAATCGCAGGTGTTATGGGAGCAGAAAACACCGATGTTGATGATAATACTAAAAACATTTTAATAGAAAGCGCAATATTTGATGCTTACAAAATAAGAAATACTTCAGGCAAACTAAACTTAAGAAGTGAAGCATCGATAAGATATGGTAAAGGTTTAAACTATGAATATACGCTTGACGCCATAAATAGAGCTTGCTCATTGCTTGAAAAATATGCTTCTGGCGAAGTATTAAGCGGAATAGTTATGCATGATAAAGTAGATAAAACGCCTAAAATAGTGGAATTTAAGAGCGATGAAATAAACGATATCTTAGGAATAAAAGTTTCCGATAACGATATGGAAAAAGAACTTGATAGATTAGGTTTTACATATGAATATAAAGATGGAAAGTTTAAATGTACTATTCCTCCAAGAAGATTAGATGTTGATCCAAGGGTAAATGATATTGCGGAAGAAATAGGTAAATTATACGGATATCATAACTTAGTTTCAACGCTACCTAATTGCAAGACAAAACAAGGAAAATATGTTGGCGATGTGTTAATTAGAAAAACTATTTCTAAAAGACTTAGAGCACTTGGTCTTAATGAAGTTAAAACATACACTTTAACATCAGAAGAAATGGCAAAAAAATTCAAATATGAAGATAAAGAAAACAAATATTTACCAAACCCAATGAGTAGTGATAAATCCGTTATCAGAACAAGTATTCTTCCATCACTTATGAATACTTATACTTATAATAAAAAGCGTCACGTAGATGATATTAACATTTATGAAATTGCTAAAACTTATGATGCAAACTATGAAGAAGATACAAAAATCGCAATGCTAATGAGTGGTTGTTATGTACAAAATAGTTGGAATAACAATAACGTAAAGGCCAATTTCTACTTAGTAAAGGGTATTATAGAAAACCTTTTAGATTTTCTAGGCTTTAAAAATAGATATAGCTATGAAGTATTAGAAAATGATGACTTCCATCCAGGTATGAGTGCTAAAGTATTAATAGATAGAGAAGTAGTTGGTGTATTTGGAAGAGTTCATCCAATGACAAATAAAGATGAAATATATGTATGTGAACTTTCTATGACTAAATTAATGAAACCAGTTAAACCACTTAAATTTAAGGAAGCTCCTAAATATCCAGAGGTTGTAAAAGACGTAGCATTTATTGTTAATAAGGATATTACTTGTGAAATGATAGAAAAAGTCATTAAAAAAGCTGGCGGAAGACTTCTTAAAGACATAAGGGTATTTGATGTTTATACTGGTGATAAAGTAGGAGAAGATGAAAAACAAATAGCATATTCATTAACGTTTAACGCAGAAGATAGAACTTTAACAGAAGAAGAAGTAATGCAAAAATTTAATGAAATAATAAAAAAAGTTACTGAAACAGTTCCAGCAACTTTAAGAGATAACTAATTTAACTGAGCTTTTAGAATTTCTAAAAGTTCTTTTTTTAATTCATCTGACGCGTTTTTC
>CAKPCM010000047.1 GCA_934141615.1 uncultured Bacilli bacterium | reverse complement strand
CCTGTATATGAAGCGGTTAAGGACGTTTTAAGTGTTCATAAATATGACTTTAATTGCCGGATTAAAACAAAGAAATATGAACTTAAAAAAAGAAAATAATTGTATAAATATCAAGGCCACGATTAAATTGTGGCTTTTTTATTTTTGTTATTGTATAATTATCTATAAGGTATTATAACTAAAGGAGTTTGTTATGAAGTTTTTAAAAATATTATTAAAAAGTCTTAAAGGAAAGGTAAAATACGTGTTTTTGTTTTTAATTTTCAGTATCTTAAGTATGTATTTTTTAACTTATATACCAGTTATTATAAGTTATGGAATTAATAATTTAACTGGCAATAAAGAAAGTATTTATCTTATTGATTTAATTACTAAATATGCTCAAGATAACCAAACGTATTTGATATTAATATGTGCTATATTACTAGTAACTCAAGGATTAGTGTGCATTTTTAACTATCTAAAATCCAGATCAAAAGATAAGTTTATACAAAATTTTCAATATAATTTAAAGCATAGTTTATTTAATCACATACAGGAGTTAACATATACTTCATTTTATAATAATTCGGTTGCGGATTTAGTGCAAAAAGCCTCAACTGACATTAACAAAATAGTTAGTTTTATTGATAAGCAGTTAATATTTTTTGTTGATTTAGTGCTGCTGATTTTGTTTGTAGGACTTAGATTATTTGCTATCCATTACACGTTTTTAATTTTAATAGCAGCAATATCCATTCTAATAATTATAAGAAGTGTTTGGTATTTTAGAAAGTGTGCACCGTATTTAAATAAATTAATAGATGTGTCAAACGATATGTATCAGACTTTGGAAGATAATTATAGAAACATTAATTTTATTAAGTTAAATAACTTAGAAGAAAAGTGTTTTAAATCATTCTTAGATAAAACAAATGAAAATAAAATATATAAAAGAAAAAAGTATTTATACGATGATAAATATTATGCATTTGTAATGTGCATGTCTATGCTAAATAGGCCTCTTAATTTTATTTTAGGAGGAATACTTCTTTATTGCAATAAAATAACTTTACCAGTTATGCTTGTTGTCTTTGATTATTCATCTAAAATAATTAATATGTTTAGTGAGTTTCACCACGTATTAGAAGAGTTTAACGACTTTTTAATATCCTCTAAAAGAATTAATAATCTTGTTAATTTAACAAAAGAAGATGACAAAATAGATTATGTTAAATTGAATAATTATGATGTTTCTTTTAAAAATGTAACAATTAAATTAAATGATAAAGTAATACTTAAAAACTTGAATTTTGATATAAAAGAAAACGAAAAAGTATTTATAGTTGGAAAAACAGGAAGTGGTAAAACCATTTTATTTAAAACGTTAATTGGATTTTACGAATATGAAGGTAGTATAAAAATAGGTGGCGTAGAAATAAGAAATATGAATAAGAAGAACATAAGAGAATATATATGTATGATTTTACAGGATTCTTATATTTACAGCAAAACAATAAGAGATAACATAAAAGTTCTTGATCAGTATATTCCGGATTCTTACATGATTGATTTATCAAAAGAATTCATGCTTCATGATGATGTTATGCGTCTTAAAGATGGTTATGAAACTAAGCTTGGAACAAAAGGAATAAAACTTTCTAAGGGTCAAAACCAAAGACTTATCTTAACTAGAAGCTTTGTTAAACCAAAAAGCATTATGATATTTGACGATTCTTTTTCTGCGATTGATAACAAGAATAAAAAACAAATATTAAATGATTTATTATCAAGAAAAGACGATTTTACAAAGATTGTAGTTTCCTATGATATAGCGCTCGCTCCCGTATTTGACAAGATAATTTATATTAAAAATAACAAGGCATATGTTGGACCTCATAGCAAGTTAATTAAAATTCCTGAATATAAAAAAATATATGAAATTGGAACTGATAAGGTAGGTGATAGCTATGAATAAAAAAGAAATGCTAAAAACGTTATTTTCGTTTGGCGAGAATAGCAAAAAAATAATGTTTTGGTACGTACTTAGATTATTACCTAGCGTGTTAGTGTTTACGGGTCCGTTATTAACTACTTTAATACTCGATAAATACTTTCCTTATAAAGAAATAAAAATGGTGTTTTTCTTGTCTTTTATATACATTATCTTGGTAATATTAAGAACGATTCAGATTTTTATTTACAATCAAAAAAGAGCAGATTTAATGGTGGATGAAGATAAAAATATTAAAAACAAATTGTTTAATAACATAGTTAAATCAAAATCTAAGGAAATAGATTCATATCACGTAGGAGAGTTAATATCCTTAAATACCACTGAGGCAAAAAACGCATCATTATTATTTCCTTGGTCATACATGAGAATTTATCCAATTCAGTATAAAAATGTGTTTTATACCCTTATAATAATGTGTTTTATGGATTTTAAATTGTCCTTAATTGTTATCCCAATATTTTTTGTAAGTTATTTTATGTTAAAACCACTATATAATAAAAACAGAAAAATAATTAAAAGACTTCATGATATAAAATTAGAACTATCTTCTAAATGTAATGAGTTTGTAAATAGTTATTCTACTAACAAAACACTTAGAATAGAAGAGAGCAATCTAAGTGAAATAGACGAATTGTTAAAAAAGACAACTAATGAAGTGTTAAAGTATAATAAGTTAATATATGCTCATAAGTATTTATTTAGCTTTATAAGTTTTATATCCACGTTAATTATAGTATACGTGTGCGGGCTTAATGCGATATCTGGTATAAGTTCTCTTGCATTAGTTATTTTATTTAGAAATTATATTGCAGATTTAGATAATGATATGAACGTAATAGTTGATTTTAAAAATGAAGCTAATAGTGAATATAATGCATATTTAAAAATATATGAATTATGTAATTTAAGTAAGGAAGAAAATAGTGGTTCTCTTACTTTAAACAAAGTATCTAGCATAGAATTTAGTCACGTAAAGATGAGTTATGACGGTGTAAATGACATTTTAAAGGATATTAATTTTAAATGTGAAAGACCTATTAAAATTGCACTTGTTGGTAAAAGCGGATGTGGTAAATCGACGCTAGTTAACCTGTTACCTAGATTTTATGATATATCTGGTGGCAAGATAAAAATAAATGATATAAATTATTTAAATTATGATTTAAAGAGTTTAAGAGACAACATTAGTTATGTATTTCAAGAGCCAGTTATTTTTAATATGAGTATATTGGATAATATAAAATATGGCTCTAAAAGAAAGGTTACCCGTGATGAAGTAGTTGATGTCTGTAAAAAAATAGGATTGCACGATAAGATTTCAAGTCTTGAAAAAGGATATGACACCTTAATTAATATATATACCGATAAGATTTCATATGGCGAAAAACAACTACTTAACTTTGCAAGAGCAATACTTAAAAACTCAGATATATTAATAATGGATGAGGTAACATCAAATCTTGATTTAGAGTTTGAACAAAAGGTTATGAAAGCAACCCATGAAGTTTTAAAAAACAAATTTTCTTTTATAATTGCACACAGACTTAAAACGATTAAAAATGCAGACATTATTATATACATTAAAGATGGTGTTATAAAAGAATCAGGAACACATGATGAGTTGATAAAGAAAAATGGATATTATAAAGAATTATATTACAGTAAAAAATTAGAAAATAAAGAATAGTTAAGCACTAAAAAAAGTCATTAATTAATGGCTTTTTTTTCCAATTTATTATATAATAATTACTAGGTGATTTAAATTGAATAGAAGTGAAGTAGATAGACAGAAAGTCTCTCCTATGATGAGACAATATTTAGAAACTAAGGATAACTATGAAGATGTTATCTTATTTTATAGAATTGGTGATTTTTATGAAATGTTCTTTGAAGATGCAATAAATGTATCACACGACTTAGAGCTTACCTTAACAGGTAAAAATGCTGGATTAGATGAAAAAATACCAATGTGTGGTGTTCCTCATCATGCCGCTAACATATACATTGATAAATTAATTGATAAGGGATACAAAGTTGCAATATGTGAGCAGGTAGAAGATCCAAAGGATGCTAAAGGAATAGTTAAAAGAGAAGTAATTAGAATAGTATCAAAGGGTACCGTTATGTCAGATGATATGCTAGATGCTAAAAGCAATAACTTTATTGGTGCACTAAAGGACTTGGGACACTGTTTTTCACTTTCTTATGCTGATTTATCTACGGGAGAATTTATAAGTGTATTAGTAGAATACGAACTTGAAAAAATAATAAACGAGATCGTAAATGATAACATTACCGAGTTAATAATAAATGGTAACGTTGATCCTAGAATTATAAATACTTTAAAAAACAATTACTCTGTTACGATATCAAAAGAAGAAGTAGATGAAGAGATTTCTGAATACAAAGATTTATATAAAGATATTAAAGACGTTAGAATAATATCTTCGGTATGCGTTTTATTAAATTATTTAACAAGTACTCAAAAAAGAAGTATTGACCACCTACAAAACGTTAAGGTAAAAGATTATAAAACTTATTTGAAGATGGATATTCATACAAAAAGAAACCTAGAATTAACCGAAAACTTAAGAACAAAAGAAAGAACATACTCACTTTTGTGGTTACTTGATAAAACTAAGACGGCGATGGGATCCCGCATGCTAAAACAAATGATTGAAAATCCATTAGTTGATAAAGAAGAGATAGAAAATAGATATGATATGGTATCTAAATTACTTGAAGAGTTCTTACTTAAAGATGAACTAAAAGATCTTTTAAAAGAAGTTTATGACCTTGAAAGATTAGCGGGAAGAGTATCATTTGGTAATGCTAACGCAAGAGATTTACTTCAACTTAAAAGCTCACTAAAAGTATTACCTAGAATAAAAGAAATTGTAAGTGAACTAGGCTTTAACTTAGTAATAGATGACCTAACCGATTTATATGAATTTTTAGATAAAAGTATTTATGAAAATCCTCCTATTACGTTAAAAGAAGGATACTTAATAAAGTCTGGTTACAATAAAGAATTAGATGATTTAAAACTTGCTAGAAGTGGTGGTAAGGACTTTATTGCAAAACTAGAAGAAAAGGAAAAAGAAAGAACTGGAATTAAAAACCTAAGGGTAGGATATAACAGGGTCTTTGGCTATTATATCGAGGTTTCCAAAGGAAATAGCCGTCAGGTTAAAGAGGAGTTTGGCTGGGAGAGAAAGCAAACACTTGCTAATAACGAAAGATTTATTACTCCTGAATTAAAGGAAAAAGAACAACTTATTTTAGGTGCTGAGGAAAAAATAATAAACTTAGAATACGAGCTTTTTACAAACATAAGATGCAAGGTAAAGGAAGTAATACCAACCATTCAGTTAACCGCTAAAATGGTAGCGAAATTAGACGTTATGATAGCCTTTGCGACCGTTGCAGAAGAAAATAACTACACAAGACCAATTATTATGCCTGATAAAGAAGTTAAAATAATAGAAGGAAGACATCCGGTAGTTGAAAAAGTATTAAACGGTGAGTTTGTATCAAATGATATAATATTTACGAAAGATAAATACGTAGAACTTATAACAGGACCTAATATGGCAGGTAAATCAACTTATATGAGGCAGATGGCAATGATTGTTATAATGGCTCAAATAGGATGCTTTGTGCCTGCTAAGGAAGCGTATTTACCAATATTTGATAAAATATTTACCCGTATTGGAGCATCTGATGATTTAGTTAGTGGTGAATCTACCTTCATGGTGGAAATGAAAGAGGCTAATCGTGCCATTTTAGGAGCAACAGAGCATAGTTTAATTTTGTTTGATGAATTAGGACGTGGTACGGCAACTTATGATGGTATATCTCTTGCACAGGCCATAATAGAATACATTCATGATAACATAAAGGCAATTACGTTTTTCTCAACTCACTACCACGAATTAACAAGCCTTGAAGAACATAAAGCCCATATTAAAAACGTACACGTATCCGCTCATGAAGAAGGCGGCACAATAACATTTTTACATAAGGTAAAAGATGGAAGCGTAGATAAAAGTTATGGTATTCATGTTGCAAAACTTGCTCTTCTTCCTCCTTCGCTTATAAAAAGGGCAGATGAGATACTTAAAACTTATGAAAATAAAAAACCTAAAAAAGAAGTAGTAAGCCAAATAAGTATGAATTTAGAAGAAAGTGTTGCGCCTCCTAATAAATATGATATAATTAAAAAGAAATTGGACGATATAAACCCACTTGAATTATCTCCAATGGAT
>CAKPCM010000046.1 GCA_934141615.1 uncultured Bacilli bacterium | reverse complement strand
GTGGTGTAGTGGTTAACACGTCTGCCTGTCACGCAGAAGATCGCGGGTTCAAATCTCGTCGGAACCGCCATTTTTTTTATAAAAAATGAAAAAATAATATTAAAGTTGGCTCTGTAGCTCAGTCGGTAGAGCACAGGACTGAAAATCCTGGTGTCGGCAGTTCGATCCTGCCCGGAGCCACCATTTAAAAACAACAACCAATTGGTTGTTCTTTTTTTGGCTTCCGGGTGCAGGATCACATGATGTATCATCCTAAATAACAGGTTATAATATAATAATTATTAATATTAAATGAAATAAGGATTTTAAGTCCTGTCTCACTAAAAAAAGACTTAATAGAAAAATCTTTTTTTCAGAACCTATTTTTTATTTACTTTCTTGCTAATTACTTTATTATCTTTTTTAAGCTCTTTTAATATATCTTTTAAAACACTTAATTCAGTTTCTTCTATTTTGTCTTCCTTAGTTTCCTTATTTTTTTCTAATTTGTTAGTAACATCTGATAACTTATTTACTATCTTAACAAAGATAAATACACAAAAAGCAATTATAATAAAATCAATAACATTTTGAATAAACATTCCATACGCAATTTTAGCATCACCAATTTTTAAAACCAAACCACTAAAATCAACGCCTCCAATAATCACTCCTATAATAGGCATTAAAATATCATTAACAAGTGATGATACGATTTTACCAAAAGCACCACCAATAATAACACCAACTGCTAAATCAACAACGTTACCTTTTGAAATAAACTTTTTGAATTCTCTAAACATTTCATAACTCCTTTCAAATAAATTATAACATGATTATTTAGTATGTGGTATAATAAAAGAAGATATGGGGTGCATGATATGAAAAAGCAAATAATTATTTTAAATGGTACTGGTGGAAGTGGCAAAGATACGTTTATTAATTTGTGCTCAAAATATGCATCTTGCATGAGTATATCATCTGTTGATAAGGTGTATGAAGCAGCATCGTTATTAGGATGGACTGGAACAAAAACCGATAAAGATAGAAAATTTTTAGCGGATTTAAAAGATTTGTCCACCGCTTATAACGATATGCCTTTTGAGGAAATAAAAAAGAAGATAGAAAGTTTTGAAAAGAGTAATTATGATGTTTTATTTGTAAAACTAAGAGAACCAGAAGAAATTAAAAGACTTGCTCTTTTATATGATGCAAAAACGGTTTTGATGAAAAGAAAAGACCATAAAATAATAACATCAAACAGAGCAGATGCTAAGGTTGAAAACTATAATTATGATTATGTTATAGAAAATGATTCACTAAGTAAGTTAGATTGTGCTGCTAAAAAATTAATTGATGAAGTTCTAAAATAACGACATATAATTCACGTATAATTAGCAAATTCATAAAATACTATTGAAAAAATTAAAGATAAGTGTTATAATTAGTGGCGTCGCAAGGGAAATTCGAACCTTCTTCCTTGCAAATGAAGTATAGTTGCGCTCGTAGCTCAGCTGGATAGAGCACTTGGCTACGAACCAAGGGGTCAGGGGTTCGAATCCCTTCGAGCGCGCCACTTATTATTTATATAGTAATACTTGCATATTAACACGCGTGCAGTATTGACAATTTTAATTTTAGTATGATATAATCATCTTGCAATTCGGAAAGTAGCACAATTTGGTAGTGCACGCGGTTTGGGACCGTGAGGTTGCAGGTTCAAATCCTGTCTTTCCGACCATTAGAAAGTAACTACTCATATAGAGTAGTTTTTTTGTTGCAAAATAATATGCAACCTCACATTCCAAAAGTAAAAAGAAATCATTCCAAGACTTCTTCATACAACTTACACAAATCAGATTCCTTTATTCCAAAATTAACTCCGTGATCATGTTCCAATCCCTTTTTAAAACCACTTTTGTAAACTCCTAAACAAAAATATATGCGTATATCCCCATTTTCCAAAGCCTCAAAAAACTTATCAATACCTTTAAGCTTATAAAACTTAATCTCATTATAATGAAAATGTTTTTCTCCCTTAATTAATTTGCTATTATATTTAACAAACGATAAATAGCTAAGTTTTCTGTTTATTGTGTCATTGATATCTATAAAATCCCAATAAACACTTTTGTCGACCAGAATATTATGCTTATTATAAACGTATAGATAAATCCTTTTTTCACTATATCTTACATTTATTTTAAAAGAATAACCAGACTCTACCTTTACTTTCATATTGGTATAAAAAGATTTCATAAGTATTTTAACATCTGGAAAATCTTTATCAGGCGTTCCATAACTATCTCTTATCCTTTTTAATTCGAATCCAAAACAATTACTTGGAACAAGACTGAAAAGTGAAATATATTTATATTTATTTTTGAAACTAAAATTATTTTTAACTTTTATTTCAACACCTTTATAATCTGCTATTTGAAAATTATCATTATATTTTCCAATTAACCTTTCAAACGTAAGTCCAGCATTTCCTTTATTGTTTTGATTTATCCCTCTTACGTATCCCATTTTTTTAATTTTATCAAACTTTTTTCTTAATTCTTTAATAGAATCTTTGACGTTAGTGTCATTCATTAAAATCGCCTTCCTTTCTTTTTTTGCCTGCTATAATACACAAAACATCTGTCGATAAAACTCGTATTTTGAAATAATGAATAAAAAATGTTATTTTTTCATGATATAATCATAATGAAAGGAAAATAATTATGAAACTAGTATCTTGGAACGTCGCGGGCTTTAGGGCTTGCTTGAAAAAAGGATTTGAAGATTTTTTCTACACTTGCGATGCTGATGTGTATTGTCTTCAAGAAGTAAAAGCAGAAAAAGATCAAATAGACTTTGAACCAAAAGATTTTTATTGTTACATAAATCCAGCGGATAAAAAAGGATATTCTGGCACTCTCATATACACGATAAACGAGCCTATTTGCGTAACTTATGGAATAGGGGTAGATAAGCACGACCACGAAGGAAGGGTAATCACCTTGGAATTTGAAGACTATTATTTAGTTAATCAATACGTTCCAAACGTAAAAAGAGATTTATCGAGGTTAGAATATAGAATGACTTACGAGGAAGACTTATTAGCATACCTAAAAAAATTAGAAGAAAAAAAGCCGGTTGTTATATGTGGGGACTTTAATGTTGCACATACCGAAAAAGATATAAAAAACGCAAAGGCTAACATAGGAAATGCTGGGTTTACTTATGAAGAAAGAGATAAATTTACAAAGTTATTAGATAGTGGTTTTATTGACACGTATAGATATTTCAATCCAGATAAATGTGATGCTTTTTCTTGGTGGAGCTACATGGGAAGAGCAAGACAAAACAACGTCGGCTGGAGAATAGATTATTTTTTAGTGTCAAAAAGTATTATTGATAAAGTGTCAAATCCAGTTATATATAGTTATGTTATGGGAAGCGACCACTGTCCAATAGGAATTGATATAAAGCTTAAATAAAAGCTTTTTTGCTCACGTAGCTCAGGCTGGATAGAGCGTCACCCTCCGAAGGTGAAGGTCAAAAGTTCAAATCTTTTCGTGAGCGCCATTTATCGGAAAGTAGCTTAATTTGGTAGAGCGCTACGTTCGGGACGTAGAGGTTGCAGGTTCAAATCCTGTCTTTCCGACCATATTAAAAAATTGACATTTACTTAAATCGTGATACAATACCAATCATTAAAAGGTGATATTATGAGCAAATTACAGGATTTAAATGATGAAGTATTAGAGAAAGTTAAGTTTATTGATAAGGACTTTGAACTATCAAATCCACTTTTATTAACCGATGATGTTAAGGGGAAAATCCTATACATGGGACAAGAAACCAATACTTGGTTTGGTAGTCATAAAGATTTTTCATCAGCTAGGGATTTGGAGATGAAATATAACGATTATTTTTTGAAAGATAAAATGCGCAATCGTGAGTTTTGGAAGTTCATAAGAGAAGGTACTTCTTGTCATGATGTTGCAAATCAGGGAAACATAACGTGGTCAAATCTTTTTGTTTGTAGCAGGGCACACGAAAAAGGTACGCCGAGTCTTCATGAAGAAATAAAAGAATTATCAGTAAACTACCTTCTTAACGTAATAGATTACTTAGGTATAGAAAAGGTAGTATCAGTAGTAGGCCCTTCTAATCCATACTATGATGCTTTGCTTGAACTTATGGGAGAATTAGGATGGAACGTTTGGGGATGGCCGTCTCTTTCTTCACCTGCAATTTACTCTGATAATAAAAAATTATTTTACACATACCATCCGAATTATTTAAGAAGAAGTGGTAAGACTTTAGAAGTCTCATCATCACTAAAAGAATTTATAAAAAGATAAAAATATAGGAAAATAAACCAACCTATATTTTTTATTTTGAATACTATACTAATGAAGATGCATCTTCAAATTATTTTGGGGGATTTTGAAATTGAGTGATATTTTAAATGCAATTTCTGATAACATTGTTCAAATCCTTAGTGCAATAATTACCGGTGTTATTAGCTATCTAGGAGTTAGAATAAAGAATTTGTATCAAGAATACATTCAGGATAAGTTAAAAAAAGAAATTGTAGATAAGACTGTAAAATACGTTGAACAAACGTGCAAGGATGTAACTTGTGAAGAAAAGAAAAGGAAAGCTTTGGAAAAATCATTAGAATGGATGAAGGAAAAGAAACTAAACGTTAGTGATACGGAATTAGAAATTTTAATTGAAAGTGCGGTTAATTGTTTATAAAAGGGGCTAAAAAATGGCCTCTTTTATTGTATAATTATATTAGAGGTGAATGATTATGGAAACTTTCAAAATAAAATCAAGCTATGATGGTTTAACACTTTACGGCTTAATAGAAGAACCTAAGAAAAAGCCGGTAGGAATAGTTCAGATATCCCACGGAATGGCCGAAAATAAAGAAAGATATAAAGATTTCATGAAATTTCTTAGTAATAATGGCTATATAGCTGTTATTCACGACCATAGAGGCCACGGCAAAAGTGTAGCAAAAGAAGATGAATTTGGTTATTTTAACAAAAGTAAAGATGCACTAAAAAACGAACTATACGAAGTTACAAAATTCATAAAGAAAAAGTATCCTAACTTAAAAGTGACTTTATTTAGTCATAGTATGGGGTCTTTAGTTGCAAGAATGTACATTCAAGATTATGATGACATGATAGATAAACTTATTTTATGTGGTGCGCCTACTTATAATCCGTTTTCTTTACTAGGAAGTTTGCTTGCTAAAATATCTGGAAAAATACATGGAGAAAAGTACAGAAGTAAATTTATCAACGATCTAGTTTTTAAAAAACATAATAAAAGTTATAACATTCCAAACTCTTGGATTTGTTCGGATGAAAAAGTAGTTAGTAGGTATAACTCTAGTAAATACTGCGGCTTTATTTTTACCATTGATGGTTTTAAGATGCTTTTTTATATGATGCGAACTGTTTTTACAAAACATATGTATAAAGTTAAAAACGCTGACATTCCAATTTTTCTAATCGGTGGCGCAGATGATCCTGTAATTGGTGGTGAAAAAAAGTTTAATCATCTATGTAACTTTTTAAAAGATGTAGGATACTCAAATTTAAAATGCAAACTTTATCCTAACATGAGGCACGAAATTCTAAATGAAAAAGGTAAAGACATGGTATACGAAGATGTTTTAGCATTTATAAACGATAATTAAATCACAGTATATGTGATTTTTTTGTTTATAAAATTATACATTTACCCATAATAATGTTGAAAGGAGAATTTATATGCAAAATTATAATGAAGTTCCTTCTATAATATCGGGAAAGGATCTAGATTATCTATCTGATATGTTTAATTGGAATTTTAATGCTTTTAAACTTATTAATGATTTCAAAGAAAAAGTATCAGATGAAGAAATAAAAGATTTAATGGATAGAGTTTGTGAAACTCATAAAGAAAATTTAAGTGCGGTATTAAATATTTTAAGTTAGGAGAAATGACATGAATAATAAAATTAAAAATCCAAAAACTGAAGTTCCAGAAACTTTAGAAATGAATGATAAAGATTATATAACAACTATGCTTACTATAGAAAAAGGTATGGTAAAAGACTATGCGGTAGCACTAACGGAGGCTAGCAACACAGATTTATACAATGATTATTATGATATGTTTAATGAAATAATAGGTCTTCAAAGAGAAATTTATAACCTTATGTTTAAAAAGGGTTGGTACGAAATAGAGAAGGCGGATGAAAACAAAATAACTCAAAAACTAAACATGTTAGAAGGTAGTATGCCTGAACTTGATAAATAATATTTAAAAAAATTAAATTAGGTATTGATTTTTATAAATCTTTTTGATATTATTAATATGCACTTGATTGTTGCATATTTTTCTGGGGCTTTAGCTCAGCTGGCTAGAGCGCCTCGCTTGCACCGAGGAGGTCAGGGGTTCGAATCCCCTAAGCTCCACCATGAAGAATATAAAGCCACTCGGCAGAGAGTGGTTTTTGTATAAATACATTTTGATTCGAACCACCTGATTCAAGTAAAATTATCAATTCTAAAAAGCAGGTGAAAAATATTTTTTGTAAAAAAATCAAAAAAATGTTGATTTTTTAAAATATATATAGTAGAATTAAATAGTCAGTTTTACCAGTACTATGAAATGGGCTTGTAGCTCAGCTGGTTAGAGCGCACGCCTGATAAGCGTGAGGTCGATGGTTCAAGTCCATTCAGGCC
>CAKPCM010000045.1 GCA_934141615.1 uncultured Bacilli bacterium | reverse complement strand
TGATAGAAGAGTTAAAAAAGTATAAAAAAAGAAAAACCTCATACTTAATCACTGAGGATAATGGAATTTATATATTAACAAATGATTTTGGTGAGTATTATCTTATTGGTGGTGGAAAAATTAAAAACGAATCAAGCATGCAATGTTTACTAAGAGAGTGCATGGAAGAAACAGGTTTTTCTTTATCAAATGTAAAAGAATTTGCAAAGATAAAGTCATGCGAACATAACAGGGTTCACGGAGATATAGAGTATGATTCTGTTATTTATACGGGAAATCTAGATAAAAAGGAACAACAACCAATCGAAAATGAATACTTAATTAAAGTCCCAATAGAAAAAGCAATAAAATTGATGACTCAAAAGATTCATAGAGAAGCTTTAATAATGTATGAAAGAAGGAATAGAAATGAATAACATATTATCAACAACAGTAAGATGTGTAGGAGAAAAAAATAATCTTAATAACTTTTTAAAAGGAATAGACTTAATATCAAAATCAAAGTTTAATAATGCTAATTTTAACTTTTGCGAAATTCAGGAACTTTTAGATGATGATAACTTTGAAATAGAATTTAAAACGTTGTTAAAAGAATTTAATAAGGTTAATTATACAGTTGCACATGCACCTATTCACTGGCCGTTTTTGTTTAATGAATATTATAATTTGGATTATCAAAAACTAGAAAATAGAATAAATAAATCAATCAAATTAGCCTCTTTATTAAATATAAAAAACATAGTTATGCATATAGGAACAAAGTTAAATTCTGATGGAACATATAACTTAAAAGAATCTGTAAAAGAAAATATTAAATATTTAGAACCATTTGTTTTTCTTGCAGAAAATTTAGGAATAAAAATAGCGATTGAAAATGGTACTCAAATGCAAAAAGATGCACCACAATTTAATGATACTGCACCATACATTGATGAATTAATTGAAATAACTGATTATTATAATAATTTGTATAAAAAAGAAGTTGTTGGTATTTGTTTTGATTTCGGACATGCTAATGTAGGAAAATTAAATATATATGATGAAATTATCAAAATAGGAAAAAGACTTATAGTAACGCATATTCATGATAATTATGGGACTGATACACATAATTTTCCGTATAGAGGAACGATAAATTGGCAAATGGCATATAAGGCATTACGTGATATAAACTATACTGGTGAACTTACTCTTGAGGTACGTTATAATGATTATCAATTAAGAGATTTTAGTGAAATAAATTTAACTTATGATATTTTAAAATCAATTATTAACTATAAAGATAAATGTATTAACTATGCTCATAGAGGGGCTTCTAGTTATGCTCCTGAAAATACTTTTTCTTCATTTGATCTTGGAATAAAAATGATGGCAAACGGAATAGAAACTGATTTACAAATTACTAAGGATAAAAAAATAGTTATATTTCACGATGATGTACTTGATAACAGATCTAATTGTAAAGGAAAAATTAAGGATTATACATATGATGAACTATTAAAATATGATTTTGGTAGTTGGTTTGGTGATGAATATAAAAATACAAGGATAGTTTTATTTGAGGATTTTGTAAAAAAATATTTTAGTAAAGATTTGACGTTTGCAATAGAACTTAAGGAATCTGGCTTCGAAAAAGAAGTCTTAGATATAATTAATAAATACAAAACTCATAATAATTATTATATTTCTTCATTTAAATATGATACGTTAGAAAATATATATAAAATAGACAAAAACGTTAAAACATCCTGGTTAATAATGAATTCTATAACTGATGAAGTAATAAAAAAAGCAGAGAAAATTAATTTATCTCAAATATGTCCAAATGCTTCTATTGTAGATGAAAAACAAGTTGCTTTAGCAAATTCAAATAATTTTGGAGTAAGGATATGGGGAGTTACAGATACTTCCTTAATGGAAAAGGTGTATCGTTATAATATCGAAGGTATGACGGTTAATTTTCCTGACAAGTTATATTCTTTAATTAATAAAGGAAAAGAGAAATAGTTTTTTGCTATTTCTTTTTTCTTACATATTTTGACACATTTTAAACAAACCATTATAATAATATATAAATATTAGGAGGTATTTATATGCTTAAAGTACTAATAGTAGAAGATGAAGTGGGGATTAGAACAATAATTAAAAAGTATTTAAGTAAGTTTGATATTGCTTGTATTGAAGCAGAAAATGGTAAAAAAGGACTTGATATATTTACCAAAAATAAAGATGGTATAGACCTTATTTTGATGGATGTTATGATGCCAGAAATGGATGGAGTTTCTGCGACAAAAAAAATAAGAGAAATAAGTGATGTTCCAATTATTATGTTAACTGCTAAAGCGGAAGATGAAGATGAAATAGAAGGATTAGAAGTGGGAGCAAATGATTACATTACAAAACCATTTAATCTAGATGTTTTACTTCTTAGAATAAAAAAACTAATTAATTTAGATAGTGATAATGAGTTAGAATTAGTTAAAGAGCAGCGTGCAGTAAGAAAAAATGGAAGATTAATAGAACTTACTAAAAAAGAGTATTTGATACTAGAATATTTCTTTTCTAATCCTAATATCATATTAACTCGTGACCAAATATTAAATAGGGTTTGGGGAATAGATTACTTTGGTGATGATCGTGTTGTTGATACTAATATAAAAAGAATAAGAAGAAAAGTTGATGAAGATAAAAAATACATTAAAACAGCTAGTGGAACAGGTTACATCTTTGTCAAGTAAAAAAAGAGTATCAATAAAATATAAGATCTTTATAGGAGCAGTTTTATTCATAATTTTAAATATAATCATTAATTTATTAATAGTTAGAATATCTATTAATGATATATATTTAGCATTAGAAAAGAAAGAGTTAAAAAGCGTATATTCTAATATTTTAAAAACTAAAAATGATGATCGTATTACTGATGTTATTTATGATGCTAATAGTAATGGTATTAAAGTTAAGATAATGGATTCTAATTTGAACATATTATATACTATATTTTCAGATAGAATGAATAATCGTTTTACTGATCTTGACCTTGTTTTATTAAATTCTTTAGATGATTCTAAAAGTAAGATAATAGTTCTTAATAACTACAAGAAAAATGGTTATGATCTTCATCTTGTAGGCAAAACAAATGATGGTTATGCAATTATATCAACTTCAATTGAATCAATAAAAAAAGATGCTAAGACAACTACGATAGTAATTTTTCTAACATCTTTAATAACCCTTTTAATTCTTTTAGTTCTTTCATACTTTATATCTAAATTATTTAGTAAAAAGATAAATGAAATAAAAGAAGTAACTGATGATATTACAGCTCTTAAGTTTAACAAAAAAATAAACGTTACTACAAACGATGAATTAGGCGATTTATTTAACAATGTAAACATAATGAGTAAAAGGCTAGAGGATAATATAAAAGAGCTTGAGAAGGCTAATATTAAGCTTAAAGAGGATTTAATTGAGAAAGAAAAACAAGAAAATGCTAGAAAGAAGTTAATCGCTAATATTTCTCATGAATTTAAAACTCCTCTTACGATAATATCTGGGTATAGTCAGCTTATGTTATCTGAGGCTAAAGACGAAGAGGATAAAAAGAATTTAAATGTTATGATTAGTGAAGCTGAACGTCTTAGCGATTTAGTTCATGAGTTTTTAGAACTTTCAAAACTAGAAAGTGGAAACATAAAATTAAATAAAGAAATGGTAGATATAAATACCATTATAAAAAATGAAATAGATAAGTTAGATGTTGATATTAAAAATAAAGGTGCAAACGTTACTTTAAAGCTTTGCAAAGAAGCAGAATTATTCGTAGATAAAAGAGAGTTTACGAAGGTAATTGAAAACTTACTTACTAATGCAATTAAGTTTACTAAGGGTGATAAAAGAATAGTTGTTAAAACGTATGTAAAAGATGAATGCTTTTATTATGAGGTATATAATAGTGGTGATACCATAAAAGAAAGTGATATGGAAAATATATTTAATTCATATTACAAAGATAAAAGTACCAGAAATAAAAAGGGAACTGGTCTTGGCCTTACGATAGTAAAAGTAGTAGTTGACCTACATAACGGAGAATGTTTTGTTAAAAATACAAGTGATGGTGTTAAGTTTACGATCAAAATAAAAAAATAGGAAAATGATTTTCCTATTTTTTTACGTCTAATAAAACTGGCATAATAATTGGTCTTCTACCTGTTTTTTCATATATGAATGGTAGTAATTCAGCGATTATTTGGCTTTTTAGTTCTCCGTAGTTAACGTTTTTGCAAGTTAATTCTTTATTTATTGTGTTTGTAACTACTTCTTCTATGTCTTTTAGTAGTTCTTCATTTTCATTTACTAAGACAAAACCTCTAGTTGTTATATTAACTTTTCCTAAAAGTTTATGTTCTTCCATGTTAATGTTTGAAATAGCAACTAAAATACCATCATTAGCCATTATTTTTCTATCACGTATTACAACGTTTCCAATGTCACCAATTCTGTTACCATCAACGTATATATCATCCGCGGTAATGTTACCAGCTTTTTTTACATAGTCTTTTCCTAGTGCTAAAACATCACCATTAGCAAGTAAGAAAGTTTTTTCTTTTGGAATATCACAGTCTATTGCTAAGTCTTGATGAGCTTTAAGCATTCTATATTCGCCATGTATTGGCATAAAGTATTCTGGATCAATTAATCTAATCATTAATTTTAATTCTTCTTGGTTTCCGTGTCCTGATGTATGAATTTCATTTTCAGCATTGTTAACAAAGACTTCAACACCTTGTAAATATAACTGGTTAATCGTCTTAGCAACTGACGCGTTATTACCAGGAATTGGATTAGAAGAGAAGATAACCGTATCCGTAGGTCTAAGTTTAATTTGTTTATGAGTTCCGTTTGCTATTCTAGATAAAGCTGCAAGTGGTTCTCCTTGTGACCCAGTACATAAAAGGCATACTTCTTCAGGAGGAAGAGTGTTTGCAACATCAGGTGAAACAAATATCTTATCATCTTTGATGTATCCGCCTTCTATTGATATTTCGATATTGTTTTCCATACTTCTACCAAATAAAGCGATCTTACGATTGTTCTTTTTACAAGTTTCAACGATGTGTTTTAATCTATATATGTTAGATGCAAATGTTGCAACAATTATTCTTCCTTTTTTCTTTTCAAATATTTCTTGTAATTCTTCTTCAACTTTAGATTCACTAGCTGAAAAGCCTGGTGATAAGGCATTTGTTGATTCGCTCATTAAAAGCTTTACACCACTTTTTCCAGTATCAGACATCTTATGTATATCACTCATAGGACCAATTGGTGTTAAATCAAACTTAAAATCTCCAGTTTCAACAATTTTACCGTTTGGTGTTGAAATAATAATTCCATGTGAATCTGGAATAGAGTGGGTAGTTGCAAAAAACTCCACCGTAAAATGTTTAAATTTAACCTTTGTATCCTCGTTATATACTTTTAAGTTGTCGTAGCTAACGTTCCTATCTAATAATTTTCTTTTAATTAATCCGCAAGCCTGATTAGGCGCATATATAACTGGTATATTAACACTTTGAAGTAAGAATGCGATAGCACCTATATGGTCCTCATGTCCATGGGTTATAAAAAGTGCTTTAATCTTATCTTCATTCTTTTTTAAAAAAGTAAAGTCAGGAATAACGTAATCAATTCCCATTAATTCATCTTTAGGAAACATTACTCCTGCATCAATAACAATAATTTCATCATCGTGCATAATAGCGTACATATTTTTTCCAACTTCGCCAAGTCCCCCAAGCGCTACTACAAATGTTTCTGCACGATTGTTATCAAAAATTTTCATTTATATTTATAATCTCCTTTCATTTATTTAATAATTAAAAAAGAATTAACTATAAGATTATACTATTTTTTTGCACGTTTGTCCATTGTTTGGTATAATGTTTATGTTAGAGGAAAAGGAATGATAATATGATATTTAATGATATGCTACTTAAAATACTTGAAGTTGTAAGAGATAATTATGATAATTTATTTTCTAATAATGATGATAAAGCAATAATTTCATCATCTATAGAATTCTTAGAAAAAGATAAGGAATTTTTTAGTTTAATTAAATCAAATGATAAGGAAGATGTAAAAAGACTTGGAATTTTAAGCAAAGAGTTAAATAAAATAAATGATGATTTTGAGTTATATAAAAAAATAAATCATGTAAATAGTACGAATGGAGTGGGCTTAATTAGTAACATTATAGTTAGAAATTTTGATGCTATATTTAAAGATAAAGAAAATAAAATGGCAATAAATAGAAGACTTAACGATTTATTTTTTATTTCGGAATATGATTATGTAGGTTTGTTTAATTTGTTATTTCAAGATGAAAACTTAAGCGATAGTTTTAAATTAAAAATATTTTTAAATATATCTTATTTATTAAAAGAAGTTTATATGGAAAATAAGGATATTAATGATTTAAAGAAAATAGATGATATTAATAATTCACTAAAAGATGTTAGTAAAAATGATATGTATAAAAGAAAAAGGAAAAGTAGTAGTATATTTGATTTATTTGAACCTCAAAAACCAGAAAAATATAAAGAAAACATAAATTTATTTAGTATGTTATTTGATTATAATGAGTATAAAAAGAAAAACATTATAGGAGATTTAAAAGACGTAAAAATGCTTAAGGAAATAGTAAGTAGTGATGGACCTTTTAGTTGCTATAATAAAGAAGGTGAATTGATTAACATTAGTAACGATGATATGGCAAAAGTATTATATAGTTACATAGTTTTAAACAATAGAGCATCAGACATAGTTAGTGATGAAGAAGAATACGCTTTTAAGGATTTAAGTCCAATTACGGGCATTATAAAAAGAAGAACGCATGATGGATATGATGCTGATAAGATAATTTTAGATTTAGCATCCGGAAAAATAGCACTTAAGTTTAGTGAAAAATCATCAAAAAATATGGAAGGGAGAAAAATGTAATGGGATTATTTGACAAAATAAAAAACGTGTTTAAAAAAGAAGATAAAAGTATAAATA
>CAKPCM010000044.1 GCA_934141615.1 uncultured Bacilli bacterium | reverse complement strand
ATTTATGAAATTATTTTCTCAGATTTTCTATGCCGATTCGGTATATCCAAGATGCTGGAAAAATTTTGTTTTTATCAGTTTTTCCAACATTCGGGACAAGACAGGAAAAGAATTTTTCTTTATCTCATGGCAATATCATGGTAACCTATCTGTATCTTTAAAAACGAGGAAGATACTATGCATACTAAACTTACCATACCAGAAAGACTGAAAAATTTAAGAGTCTCAGAAAAAAGAATGTCGTTGCAGGAGTTATCCGATGCTACCGGTATCCCCAGCTCCACGCTTGGCAATTATGAAAAATATGAAAATATATATATGTCACTCAGCAATCTTATAACGCTTGCTAATTTTTACAACGTAAGCACCGATTACCTTCTTTGCCGGACAGAATTACGGCAACATAAAAATCAGTCAGTATCTGATCTGCACCTAAATGACGATTCCATACAAATACTGACTGATAAAAAATATAATCCTCGATTATTATCTGAATTACTCACACATGAAAATTTCAAAAAATTCATGACTGACCTGGAAATCTATATTGATGGATTTAACGATAAGGGAATTCAGATAGCGAATGCTTTTCTTGATGTGATGAGATGTAAATTAACAGAGCTTGGTGCCGATTCTACTGATGCATTTGCAAGCGTATTTGATAATTCACACATTGAAGCAGAACAGTATTACATGAATATTCTGTCATCAGACTTGAAACCGATTGTCTCTGACCTAAGAAGCGCACATATGAAAGATGCAATACCACCAGCGACATTGACTATCAAAGCATGGTCAAAAATATCATTGATGACTTTACATCTCAAATACCTACTACCGCAGATGACGATACAGAGTCATCAAATGATGCTTATATAAACGGTCTTTTACTTCTTTTCTGCAAAAATCTGGAGATGAAAGTCACTCAGCTTTCTGTGGAAGAAAAGCAAACACTAAAAGAAATATTTTCCCGGTCTAAGCCGGCAAAAGAACATCGGAAGCTGAGGCGGAGGAATCCGAAATTATAAAATTCAATGATCCACTCAATTCAATTACTCTACTTCAAACCGTGAACATTCCATAGCGAATATCCTTCACCATCTGCGTCGTGTGCAGAAAGCCTGTCTAGAGCTTTGTGAGCCATCCCCTTCCTTTGTGAGACTTTAGTACTAACACACATCGCACGGAAAAAGAGACTCAGATTCATTAAGAAATTAATTTGCATCATAATAAAATTGACTTGTATTTTTTAAGTAATCTTCAATTAAAGAACATGCTTTGCTATACTCTATCTTAAAGAACTCACGGTCTGCTCTTATCCGATATTGAGCTAATAAATCATGTACCTCCTTTTCAACCATCTGACAATTTTTCACTTTAAATACTCTCCTTGCAGATAAAGGATATAGAACCCCTGTTGCCGAGTTAATCTCATTAACCCTTTTTTGTACATTACGAGTAGTCATTCCTATTTTTAAGATATCTGGTTCTTCTCGTCTAGATAAAATATAAAGATAATTTTTATCTTTCTCATCACTATATTTATAATTTAAATAATTGTCACAGTACATAATAAAATGGCTTTGTTTTAACTGCTCAAGACTTTCCCTCCCTAGCAAGTCATCTTTCTTCAAAATGGCATTACGCAATATCTTTAATGAATTCACTATAGCTTTAATATCTTGATACAGAGGATAATCAAAATACATATTGACAGTAAACCAATCCCATTGATCCTGTTTAATAATTCTATTAAACATCCCTTTTACCCAACTAATTTCATCAGGTAGTATTCTTAAATTAATACTTCCCGTCCCAATTATAAAGTCTTTAACAATAATAATCGCCTTCTTATTCTGTTCCGCTATTGATGATTTTAGAGGCGCCATTCCAAATCCCCATTTTACAATTTTATCCATCTAAACTCTCCCATATATAGTAATCTTCGTTTTCGCATGTCCGGACAGACGGTTTCCTGTCTGCCGGATTTGCGGTGTTACCGCACGAGAATATTCAGCAGACACCCAATGGGGTGCCTACATGAACATTAATCATCTAGCTGAACTGGATATCCAGAACGAAGCTGATAGCATAGCCGGCTATCTGACGACAAAAATTGATTTTGCGAAAAAATCTTGACGCTATCCAGTCCACCGCCCTTTTCTTTATATTCAAAGATACCACAAAGCAACTGAGCCACTATACTTTTCTAGTCATACAATTATTTCAAAAAAGCCGAAGGATTTTCGTTGATGTACCCCCCGGCTATGTAAGTATTATTTCGAATCTTCTTTTATGCTTGATTTGTATGACCGCATGTTTTCATTTTCTTGCAATCCAGCTAAATTCATTTGTATTTCACTTCTTATAATTTCTCGTAACATATCGTCTTGAGCTTCTACAGTACTAAATTTACCAAGTAAATTGACGCCTGACAAGAAACGTTCATCTTCATGCAAAGCTTTATGATAATGATTAAGCTGCGACAATGAATTTCGATATACAACTAATGCTGTTCCCGCAATCAACTCCGTTATAACGCCTCCAATAGCTGGAATAATTGACATTTCAAAGCTCAACCTAAACACAACGGGCAACATAACAGCCCCAATCATTAAAATAAATCCAAAAATACACATTGCTACAGCTAAAATAAATGACGCTTTAGCTTGTTTTTGACTCCAAGTATAGAATTCTTTAATATCTTCAAGGTTTATCATCATTCGCCCTAAAGCATCAATTTCTTTTTTTGTATCTTCTGTTCTATAACCTTTTTGCCCATCTTGTATTACTTCGTCCGGCACTATTGCTCGTTTCAATCTTCTTGAATACGATTCTATTTCCTCTTCATCATCCTCTTGCCACCGTCTTTTCATAATTGAAAAATAACTTATAAAAAGTGTAGTTATAGAAAGCACGACTGCAATTAACCCTATGGATATAGTTATTATATTCGCATCATCAAGATATCCTGCACCAATGGGTCCTTCTTTAAAGAACATCACAATAAATAAAATTGCCAACATCTCAATAGCCAGCGTTAAAATTATCATTGAAGATGTTCTACTTTGATTTTCTTTTAAATTTCGAGTTTTAACTGTATATCGCCTATGTTCCAGTACACTCTTAATTTTTAACTTTGTTTTTTCTATATCTTCTTTAGACAAGGAGTTGCACTTGACATACAACATACTTTCTAAAGCAACCGGAATATCTGCATCATCTAAAACAATCGGAAGCAGCAATTTATTTTTGTTTTTTCTGCTTTCCATTAAAACAAGTTGAAATTCTGTGTTAAGCATTACATTATCGGTAAAATTTTTATCAATTATTGCTAAGATAATATCCGCATTTGCAACTTTCTTTTTAATATCGCTACTTATTTCTACAATTACTTCATTCATTAACGGTCTTGAGATAATTTTTGCATTTCGAATATCTTCCAAAAGTTTTTCTGCAAAAGAGTATTTATCTTGCGAAGCTAATATATACACTCTCATATTATTCAAATCCTTTCGGATGGTTTTGACAATTTATTATAACATGAATATATAAAAATTTCCATAACTCAGTAAATATAGGATAGAGTAAACTTACTGTCAGTTGGAGAGTCGCAGAAGATTCCCTGCTGTAGAATTACTCAGACTATTTTCCCTTAGTCTACTTCTACAGCTTCTCTTTGTCAAATTCCTCTGATTCTTTCTCTGATAGCAAGCTTTTTCCGGATATCTATGCTTGCTATCGTTGCCTGCATCTTTTCGATATATACACGGTCATTGTCACGCTGGTGATGCAGCAGGCTGGTCATATAACCTCTGTTAAGGCTCACGGATATCCCTTCCGTTCCGGTTGCCTCCTGCTTGTGGCTACGGTGGTATTTTACCAGTTCCAGGATTTTTTCCTCTCCGTAGTCCTTCACATAGCATCTCAGACGGCACATAGCATCTGCTCCGTCTTCACTCCAGTCCATCGGGCGAGAACTCCTGCGGTCTGAATACACATGGCTCACATGTACCTCTGCACTGTAGCCATACACATTTTTATCCTACATTCTCCTGACGGCACTGTCCCAGTTGTTCAGCAGGTATTCTTCACAGTCATTTACTGCCTTTTCGTTTGGGGCACATTTCCGGATGGTTTTCATTATTTTTATAAACTTTTTCTTCTTTATCTTATACAGGGCTTTCCACAGGCGGCCTTTTACTTCCCCTGCATCATCCAGCATCTGGTTTGCTGCCTTGTTGATGTATTTCATCATGTGGAACTCATCCAGTACTGGAACTCCTTTTTCAATATATTCCGCTCCTGCTTTGATCCATGCCCCTTCATCTCCGCTGATGTATACTGCTTTCAGATAACGGCTCTCATAGTTGATATCGATGTATTCCTGCGTCCATTCAAACAAATGTCTGTTGGATTCTCCTCCGCTATACAGACCTCCAAGACAAAAAACGTTTTTCAGTTCTCTGCGGTCGTTCTGGTCTTCCTGACTCTCATACAGGTACAGCATTTTTCCTATCATACTTCCCTTTTTCTCTGTTTTTTCTTTCTCCTGTTTATGGATATGGTCTTCATCTGCCTCCAGATAACGGTATTCCACGCATTTTTTCTTCTCCGGTCTTGGGAAGGTCAATTCTTCCTGAATGCCATGTACTTTATCCATTACCGCTGTTTTACTGATTTCTGCGTCCTTTTCCAGTACTTCGGCTGCACGGGCATAGCTGGTATTCACTGCCTCTGCCAGCACAGTAGTCTCTGCGCCGCAGCTCAGTCTTTCGTGTGCATCCAGACCCATCCACTCGTCTAAAAGGTAATGACAGCTTCCATCCTCACATTTACGGAACAGGGTATGCGTAAAGCAGACCGAGCCGACTGTTGTCAGAAGCTGCCGTTCATCATGCCGCTGGATGATATACTTTTCAACTCTGGAAATATCCTCACACAACATACTATCCATGTCGCTGCACAGGGCAGCCATATGCTCAGATGCGGTCTTTCTGGCCGCTTCCTCCAGTTTTTTTTCATACGCATTCTCTGTATTTGTTCTTCAAAAAATGAATCACAGAAATCCATATCATCAGATTAGATAAGATCAGTATTATTCATATCAGTATTAATATCTCAGTATTAATATCTCAGTATTATTACCTTGTCCTTTGGACACTCCAAGACAACCAAAAAAGACATCCCTTGACCCATAATAATTACGGTTCAGGAATGTCCTTTTTACGTTTCTTATCAGTAAGATAGACACACGATATCCTTTTATCCACAATCAAATCAATCCAAAATGCTTAAACGCCTGCATAATCGCTTCTTCCTTCTGCGGTGTACATTGTGGCTGTCTCGCATTCTCTGACTTAGGCAGATTAAAATTCTCTCCCACATCCAATCCACATTTCTTCTTAATCTGTGCAATATACAACGAAGAAACCTTCAGTCCTGTCTGTTCGAGTACATAAGCCTTTATCTGCTCATAAGTTGCTTTTGCCTTGAACTCTGATAAGTCCATATCCTCCAACGAGAAGTCAACCTTCACTTTTCTACTGTCGACCATTCCCTTGGAAAGTAAGACAACTGTCTCATTTTGTGTATCGTTGTCCAAACCTAGTATAAACTCTTTTTCTATAATCGGCAACTTAAATTCTATGGATTTCAGCCATTGTCCATTCTCTTTACGTTCTTCGTAAATCTGCACATTATCCACTAACTGTGACAGGAACTCTCGTTTCTCAGCTTCGTTCATTTGGGCATACAGCTTATCAAAGAAAATGAGTGCCTTGTAGATATTGTCGCCGGTAATCTTGTCTGCCAGCAGAGCGCGTTTCTTAGTTTTTGCAGATATAAGCAATTCCTCTGCTTTATCTATTTTATCATAAGTCTTGTACAAGCGGTTCTCTAAATCTGTTTTTCTTCGTTGATAATGTTTATCCTCATAATCCAGAGAATCAATATCTGTCAAGATTGTATCTTTATTATGATATAGCTGTCTTAATTGTTTTTCGTAATTTGCTATTTCCTGATCTAATGCGCTTGTGTCTACTTCCATATTTATCTTGCTGCGTATTAAATCCGAAAATTTAGGATTGCTAACCAGTTTACTGATCACCTCTGCAACAGAAGCATCCAGCATTTCCTCATGCACCTGTTTTTTATAATCACACTTATGACCTCTGGTCATATTCCGGTGTTTACACCCATAATAATAAAAGTCCTTATAATTGCTTCCATTCTTGCGCTTCTTAATGGCCTTGTTGCCATACATTCCTGCACTGCAGACAGGACATTTTAAAATTCCAGATAAAAGATGTATCTTTTCTTTCTTAACCTGTCTGTACTCGTTCCTTGTACCATGAACCTTTTCTGTCCGTCTTCTGCCATAGGAGATTTTACCGCTATAAACCGGATTCTGTATAATCCTTCTGATAAGAGCAGCATCAAATAACGGATTTTTGCCATTCTGTCTGGCTATCTTATGGATTCCATGATTTTCTAAATACTTAGCAATTCCATTCGCTCCCAGATCTGTATTTACATATTGGTCAAATATCGTTCTGATAGCTACTGCCTCTTCCTCATTCACTACCAATTTTCCATCAGTGAGAGCATATCCATATGGTGCAAAACCACCATTCCATTTACCTTCCCTGGCTTTCTGCATCCTGCCTTCCATTGTCTGAACACGGATGTTCTCACGTTCAATCTCTGCCACTGCTGACAGAACAGATATCATAAGTTTCCCGGCATCTTTAGATGAATCTATTCCATCCTCTACACAAATCAATTTTACACCAAAATCCTGCATCACTTGTAATGTTGCAAGGACATCTGCCGCATTTCTTCCAAATCTGGAAAGCTTAAATACAAGGACATAAGACACTTCATCTTTTCCTGATTTGATATCGTCCATCATCTGATTAAAGGCAATTCTTCAATTTACATATCACCTCCCGGAAGCGCCGAAACCGCTGATAAATTAATACTGGCTAATGTATCCATCTGCTTAATTGCCAAATTTCTAAGCAATACGAGTCTTTCTGATTGAGATTTTCCCTGTTCAATTAAAATTGCATTATAGC
>CAKPCM010000043.1 GCA_934141615.1 uncultured Bacilli bacterium | reverse complement strand
TATTGGTGATAATAAGTGTGTAAAATATCATGACTATTATTGTCCAGCAAATACTTCTTCAAAAACTTATACTTTAAATGGTACAAAGTGTACTGTTAAAACAAAAGTTAAAGTATGTTCTTGTCCAGCAGGGACTGTACAAACGGAAGACAAGTTACATTGTGCAAAAACAAGCACTGTTACTAAGTATACATGTAGTGATTATCCAGGTTATACTTTAAATGGTAATAAATGTACGAAGACTACAACTTCACAAAAAGTTACATATTCTTGTGATAGTGGATATAACTTAGATGGTACAACATGTTTTAAAACCGTTAGCACAAGCGATAGTAAAAAGGCCGAAAAAACTTATAAAACAGTTTGTGAACAAAAATATAAGTGGTCTACTAAAACATCTATCGAAGGATGGCAATATACTGGTAACAAAAGATTACTTAACTAATTAAAATTAATAAAAAGGGGATAAAGGAGACTTAAATAAGTCTTCTTTTTTTGGTATAATTGTTTTAGAGGTGATGATATGTATATTAATGTCTTAATTGAAACAAAGGTAAAATCAAATGATATGACATTTACATATCATGTGCCGGATGATTTGTGTCATGATCTTATTGGAAAAAGGGTTTTGGTTCCGTTTAATAATAGGACTATAGAAGGTTTTGTAATTAGTACTTCAACTAAAAGGCCTGATTATGAAGTTAAGGATATAATAAAGGTTATAGATAGTGATGCAGTGCTTAATGATGAACTTTTAAACTTAGGTAAATTTATGAGTGAAAAATATTTGTGTTCACTAATATACGCATATCAAGCGATGCTTCCTCGTGCGTTAAAAGCTAATCATAAACTTAAGAAAAACTTTCTAACTAAAACTTTTGTAAAGTTAAATGAAAATTGTGATACTAGTAACATAAAAATAAAAGCTCAAATGGATATTATAGATTTACTTAAAAATAATTCTGAAGTTTTAAAAAGCAAGATAAAAAGTAAGTCTTCGCTAAAGAAGTTAATAGATAAAAAAATAGTTATAGAGTATGATAAAGAAGTATATAGAGAAGTAAAAACAAGTTTAGATGAAAGAAAAATAACACTAACTAAAAAGCAGGAAGAAACATCTAAAAAACTAAAATCTTATTTAAATAAACCTTCCATAAACCTTTTATATGGAGTAACGGGATCAGGTAAGACAGAGGTTTATATAGACGTTGTAAAAGAGGTTATAAAAAACGGTAAAGACGCAATTATACTTGTTCCAGAGATAAGTCTAACTCCGCAGATAACCGCCAGGTTTAAAGGTATTTTTAAAGATAACATTGCAATTCTTCATTCTTCTTTATCAGATGGTGAAAGGTTTGACGAAATAAGGAAAATAAGGAAAGGATTAGTTCACGTTGTAATAGGTGCAAGGTCTGCTATTTTTGCACCACTTAAAAACATTGGAATAATAATCATAGATGAAGAACATTCAGAAAGCTACAAACAGGAAAATAACCCAAGGTATAACACCCTTGATATAGCGCGTGAAAGGTCAATTACTCATAAGTGCCCTATAGTACTCGGCAGTGCAACACCAACCATAGAAAGTTATGCAAGAGCTAAAAGAGGATATTATAATCTTTTGGAAATGGAAGAAAGAGTAAATAAAAAGCCTCTTCCAAAAGTTACCATAGTAGATATGAAAAACGAAATAAGAAAGGGTAACATGATATTTTCTGATTTACTAAAATGTGAGATAGAAAAAAGATTAGAAAGAAAAGAACAAGTAATGCTTTTGTTAAATAGAAGGGGCTATTCAACTTACTTATCTTGTAAATCATGTGGATACTCATTTAAATGTCCTAACTGTGATATAACGCTTACTTATCATAAAACTTCTGGAATGTTAAGATGTCATTACTGTGGTTATGCCGAAAATAAACCAGTTATTTGTCCGTCCTGCAAAGAACGTGACATAACAAGCATGGGACTTGGGACCGAAAGGCTAGAAGAGGAGATAAAACGTATGTTTCCTGCTTCAAAAACACTTAGAATGGATGCTGATACAACAACTACTAAAGGTTCTCATAATAGAATAATAGAAGAATTTAACAGTGGTAATTATAACATTTTAGTTGGAACACAAATGATTTCTAAGGGACTTAATTTTCCTAATGTAACACTAGTTGGCGTAATAAACATAGATTCATCATTAAACATTCCAAACTTTAGAAGTAGTGAGGTAACTTTTAGCTTACTTGATCAGGTAATTGGAAGAGCAGGCAGAGGAGAAAAAGAAGGGTGCGCTATAGTGCAAACTTTTAATCCGGATCATTACAGCATTTTGTGCGCGCAAAACCACGATTATAAATTGTTTTACGAAAAGGAAATGAAGGTTAGAAAAAATTTGAGTTATCCTCCGTATAGGTTTATAACGTTAATTAAAATATCTTCAAAAGACTTTAAATACGGAATAGAGGAAGCTAAGAAAATAAGCGTATTTTTAAGAAGAAATTTAAGTTCTTCTACAACTGTTTTAGGTCCTTCGATGGCAAACGTATTAAGGATAAACAACACCTATAATTTTCAGGTTATATTAAAATATAAGAAAGATGAAAAACTATATAACGCACTAAACCAAATGATAAAAATATATGAGGGAAATAGTAAGATTAAAGTGGAGCTAGACTTTAATCCGATTAATTTTTAGGAGGAAATTATGGATAAAACTAAAAACATTATAAATTATTATTTATACGTAAATAAGTTAAAGTATAAATTAAGAGAAGGCTTTACCCAAATAGGAATAACTAAAGATAGATTAGAATCGGTTGCAGAGCATATTTATGGGTGCCTTATGCTATCTATTGCAATAGATAGTGAATATGATTTAAATATCGATATGAAAAAGGTTTTAAAGATGCTTACGATTCACGAATTAGATGAGGTTTTAAAACCAGATTTTACCATAAGATCAGGTATTACAAAGGAAGAAAAAGAAAAAATTGGAAAAGAAAGCGTTGATACAGTATTAAACACTTTATCTTCTAAAGAAGAATTATTAAATATAATAAATGAGTTTAATGAATGCAAAACAAAGGAAGCTAAGTTTTGCTATTTAGTAGATAAGTTAGAGTGCGATATGCAAGCTAAAGTCTATGATTTAGAAGGGTATTTTTCAGTAGAAAAAGCAAAGGAAGATTTACCATTTTACGGTGATAGAGCAAAGAAAATAGAAGAAAATGCTTCGTCAGCTAGTGATTTTTGGATCTTATATGATAGACCAAAATTTAAAGAAAATGAAATATTTGAAAAGTTAAGCAAGGAGTTATCAGAAATAAAGGAGTTAAAATAAAAAAAATAATCAAGATTAGCTTTACTATTTTTATAGTATTATATATAATAACTAGAAAATTTTGTATTTACCAGTTGTGGGGAGAGTGACATTATGGGAAAGATTTGTATAAATAAAGATTTATGTGCTAAATGTAAGGGATCATGTTGTAAGGTTTCTGGTTGTATGTACATGCCTAGTGACTTTAAAAAAATGAAATATTTAACAATTAAAAAAGAACTATCAAAAGGAAATATTTCGATAGATGCTTTTCCTGTTAAAAACTTAAGTTTCAATAAAGATGCTTGGACTCTTATTTTGTTTTTAAGAGCAAGAAACAAAGATAAGGATGTAGTTGATTTATTTACCAGTGGTGGACCTTGTAAAATGCTTGGTAAAAACGGATGTTTTTATGATGAAGATGAAAGACCATCTTGTGGATTAATGGTTAAGCCTACTTTTGTTAACGGGCCTTGTCCTAAAACTTTTGACGATGACGAGTTTATGAGAAGCTGGCTTAAGCATCAAAGTTTGCTAGAATTATTTATTAAAGAGTATACGGGCAAAGAGTTTTTCGATTACGTTTATGATTTATTAATCCAAAAATCAAATTCAATTGTTAGTAAGATAGAAAATAATGAGCCTTTAACACCATCTGAGGTAACTAATTATGAGAGATTTAAACAGATAGTAAATAGTCCTTTTTATTCATCTTCAGAAGTAAAGGAGAAAAACGGTTTTACTATATAATTTTAAGCATGAAAAAATGATAATTTTAGTGATAATTTTATCATTTTTTCATTATAAAATATAAAAAAACACCTTGTATCATATAATAATTGTGTGTTATAATAATAAAGGCTTTTCGAACAAGGAAAGAAAATACGCACAAATTTGGACTTATGCTTCGAGTGTCCGAAGAGGATGAAGGGTAAGGATGAAGAATTTGGAGGTTAGAACGAAGGAGGAAAAAGAAATGCCAGTTGTATCAATGAGTTACTTGCTAGAAGCAGGTGTACACTTTGGACACCAAACAAAAAGATGGAATCCAAAGATGAAAGAATATATCTTTACTTCAAGAGATGATATTTATATTATCGACTTACAAAAGACAGTAAAGAAAATTGAAGAAGCATACATTGCTTTAAAAGAAATCGCCGCAAATGGTGGAAAGGTTATCTTCGTAGGAACTAAAAAACAAGCTCAAGAAGCTACTGTTGAAGAAGCTAAGAGATCAGATAGTTACTATGTTTCAAAACGTTGGTTAGGTGGAACTTTAACTAACTTTAGAACAATAAGAAGAAGAATTAACCGTTTAGATCAAATTGAAAAAATGGAAAAAGATGGTACATTTGATAAGTTACCTAAAAAAGAAGTAGTTAAGATTCGTAAAGAATATGAAAAATTAGAATCATATTTCTGCGGACTTAGAGAAATGAAGAAATTACCACAAGCTATGATTATTGTTGATCCTAAAAAGGAAATTAACGCAATAAACGAAGCACACAAGTTAAACATTCCAGTATTTGGTATCGTAGATACTAACTGTGATCCAGATTTAGTAGACTATGTTATTCCTGGTAATGATGATGCTATTCGTGCTGTTAAAATCGTACTTGGTGTTTTAAATAACGCTATCTGTGAAGCTACAGGAAAACCTATGGAAGAATATGTAACTGAAGAAGATAGAGTAAAAGCTTCTGCTAAAGAAGTTGCTAGTGACGTTAAAGAATTAGCTAAAGATGTTAAAAAAGTAGCTTTAAAGAAGGTTAAAGAAGTATCTTCTAAAGCTGAACCTAAGATAGAAGAAACTAAAAAGGCTGTTAAAAGTGCAGCAGAAAAAGCTATAAAGAAAGCTGAACCAAAAGTAGAAGAAGCAAAAAAAGTAGCTTTAGAAAAGGTAGAAGAAGTTAAAGAAGAAGTAACTGATTTAGCAAAGAAGACAGTTGCTGAATTAAAGAAATTAGCTAAGGAAAGCGGTATCGAAGGATACTCAAAATTAAAGAAAGACGAACTAGTTAAAGCTTTAAGAAAGTAATTATTAAAACAAAGATGATTTTAATAAATCATCTTTAATTATAAAAAGGAGAATGGAAAAATGAATGCAAAGTTAATCAAAGAATTAAGAGACATTTCTGGAGCTGGAATGATGGATTGTAAAAAAGCTTTAGAAGAAAACGATAATGATATTAAAAAAGCAACTGAATGGTTAAGAGAAAAGGGAATTGCAAAAGCTGCTAAAAAGGCTGGAAGAATTGCTGCTGAAGGATTATCTACTGTTATAACTGAAGGTAATAAAGCAGTTATCCTTGAAATTAACTGTGAAACAGACTTTGTTGCTAAAAATGAAAAGTTCCAAAACTTTGTAAATGAAGTTGCAAGAACAATATTAAACAGCAATGCAAAAACTAATGAAGAAGCATTAGCACTTCCTTGTGAAGATGGTACTTTAAATGATGCTGTTACAAATATGACTGCAACAATTGGAGAAAAGATTTCATTTAGAAGATTTACTTTATTAGAAAAAAGTGATGATCAAAACTTTGGAGCATACATCCATATGGGTGGTAAGATTTCTGTTTTAACATTACTTGACGGAGCATCTGAAGAAGTAGCTAAAGACGTTTCTATGCATGCTGCTGCAATGCGTCCTGAATATGTTAAGAAAGAACAAGTTCCAGAAGAACAAGTTGAACATGAAAAGAAAATTTTAACTGAACAAGCTATTGCTGAAGGAAAACCAGCTAATATTGCTGAGAAGATGGTAATGGGAAGAATTAATAAATTCTTTAAAGAAATTTGTTTGGAAGAACAAGAATTTGTTAAGGATAACTCAGTTTCTGTTGCTAAATACGTAAGCAATAATGGTGGTAAAATTGTTGACGTTATAAGATATGAAGTTGGTGAAGGACTTGAAAAACGTCAAGAAAACTTTGCTGAAGAAGTAGCTGCTCAAATGAATGGTGAATAATCATGAAAAAGTTAGTGGCATTAGTCCTAACTTTTTTGTTAATATTAACGGGGTGTAGTACTGTTTCTGTAACAAAGGTTAAGGATGATACTAAAACTGATGCTATAAGATTTAGCTCGGAATATAGCACGGTTAAAAAAGATAACGTTTATAAGTATTCTACATACTCTAACGTAATGGATACTTTAGAAAATAAAACGGGAATTATTTATTTAGGATTTCCTAGTTGTGCTTTATGTAAAGAAATTACTCCTATTTTAAATGAAGTAGCAAAAGAAAAAAATATCAAAGAAGTACTTTATTATAACTTTAAAGACATGAGGGATAATAATACTTCGGAATATCAGGAGTTAGCAGATAAATTATCAGATTATATTAAAACTGATGATGAAGGAAATAAAAGAATTCAGGCACCAACGGTTATATTTGTTAACAAAGGAAATATTGTGGCAGTATATATTGGTACCATTAATTCTGACTCAGAAGAAATTATGACTGATGAAGAAAAAAATACGCTAAAGCAAAACTTTGAAAGCTTAGTAGATAAAATGATTACGTTTGAAACTACAACTAGTAGTGAAAGTGCAGAATAAATAACTAAAAGACTTGTCATAAAGTCTTTTTTTATTATATAATATAGTTATATGAAAGAGGGATATGATGACAGACGAGATTTTATTAGAAACAGAAGACAAGATGCAAAAAGCTATTGAAGTGATGGAAAATAGATTTTTAAACGTTCGTGCAGGACGTGCTAATCCAAGAATATTAGATAAGGTAATGCCTGAGTATTATGGTACTCCAACACCTTTAATACAGTTAGCTAACATATCAGTTCCAGAAGCTAGAAAAATAGTTATTAAACCATTTGATAGAAACTCAATTGGTGCAATAGAAAAGGCTATTTTTGAGGCTGATTTAGGACTTACTCCAAATAATAATGGAGAAACTGTTATGCTTGTAATTCCAGAACTTACTGAAGAAAGAAGAAAAGAGTATGTAAAAGAAGCTAAAACAATCGCAGAAGAAGGCAAGGTTGCTTTAAGAAACATAAGACAAGAAGCTAATAGTAGCATCAAAAAAATAGAAGAACTTCCAGAAGATGAAGGCAAAAGAGCCCAAGAAGAAGTTCAAGATTTAATAAATAAATACAATAAAATAGTAGATGAAAAATTAAAAGCTAAAGAAGATGAATTAATGAGTATATAGAAAGTGGATTGTTATCCACTTTTTTTAGTGCTTGACATCCGGGGGGGGGGGTAT
>CAKPCM010000042.1 GCA_934141615.1 uncultured Bacilli bacterium | reverse complement strand
AATTGCACTTTTTTGCTGTTATGCACTTATTTGTGCACTTCATTTTGATTTAACGTATATTTTATAATGCTGTTTTTTAAGAGAAAAAAACTAAGGTGTTAAAGCATCTTAGTTATTACTTAATTTCTCAGTGCAATATGTATTATATCCTTCGTATTCATAACTTGTATCTAGACCCTTCATAAATACCTGTCGATCATTAATTTTATCGGTTAAAGCATCTTGAAGTAGTAACCTGATTTCTAAATCTCTAACTGGACTTCTTTCCATTGCAAGCAAATAATCTTCTTTATTAATTTTACTCCAATCAATTACTTTGTTAAGTTCTTTTTTTAAAATCAAATCAAGCCAAATACGAGTACTTCTACCATTTCCTTCTCTGAAAGGATGGGCAATATTCATTTCAACATATTTTTTTATAATATCATCAAAATTCTTTTGCGGCATATTATCTATCTTATTTAATACATCTTCTAAATACATAGATGAAGCAAATCTAAAATTACCTTTTGCAATATTCTCTTTCCTTACATTACCAGCAAATGAGTATATTTCACCAAATAAGTATTTATGAATATCTGATAAGCCCTTAAAGGTTCCAACCTCAAATTCACCTATTTTATTTGTATCAAACAACTCAAGTGCTTTTAGTTTAGTAATTTTTTCTTCTTCATTTGCAAGTTCAACAGAACTAGTTATTCCTAATTTATTTTCTAACATTATATAGTCTCCTGTAATATGTTTATATTATACCATAAATACTGGAATTTTGTCATTATTACAAACAAAAAACTAAGGTGCCAAAGCATCTTAGTTTATTCTATTATTTATTGTTATTTGCTTTAATTGCAGCTTGTGCAGCAGCAAGTCTTGCAATAGGAACTCTAAATGGTGAGCAAGAAACATAGTTAAGTCCAACATTGTGGCAGAATTCAACTGATGAAGGATCTCCACCATGTTCTCCGCAGATTCCTAATTTAATATCAGGACGAGTTGCTCTACCCTTTTCTGCAGCCATCTTAACTAATTTACCAACACCATCTTGATCTAACTTAGCAAATGGATCAGATTCGTAAATCTTGTTTTCATAGTATGAACCTAAGAATTTACCAGCGTCATCACGTGAGAATCCGAAAGTCATTTGAGTTAAGTCATTAGTACCAAATGAGAAGAATTCAGCTTCTTCTGCGATTTCATCAGCAGTAAGTGCAGCTCTTGGAATTTCAATCATTGTACCAATCTTATATTTGATGTCAGAGTTCTTTTCTTTCTTAACTAACTCTGCTGTTTCAACAACGATGTTTTTAACGAATTTTAATTCTTTCTTTTCACCAACTAATGGGATCATAATTTCAACTGTTATATCATAACCTTTTTCTTCAGATACTTCGATAGCAGCTTCCATTAATGCTCTAGTTTGCATTTTTGCTATTTCTGGATAAGTAACAGCAAGACGGCATCCTCTGTGTCCCATCATTGGGTTGAATTCGTGAAGTTCAGCACATTTAGCTTTTAAATGTTCAACTGAAACACCCATTTCACTAGCAAGTGCTTTAATATCTTCCTCATCAGTAGGTAAGAATTCGTGTAAAGGTGGGTCTAAATAACGAACTGTCATTGGAAGACCTTTTAACTCTTCATACATTGCTTTAAAGTCACCCTTTTGGAAAGGAATTAATTCATTTAAAGCAGCTTCTCTTGCTTCTTTAGTTTCAGATAAAATCATCTTTCTAATCTTAGGAATTCTTTCTTCTTCAAAGAACATATGTTCTGTACGGCAAAGTCCAATACCTTCAGCTCCAAGTTCGATAGCTTTTTTAGTATCTCTTGGATTATCTGCGTTTGTTCTTACCTTTAAAGTTCTATACTTGTCAGCCCAAGCCATAACACGTCCAAATTCACCAGCGATTGAAGCATCAACAGTTGGAATTTGTCCATCATAAATGTTACCAGTTGAACCGTCAATTGAGATATAATCTCCTTCATGATAAGTCTTACCAGCTAAAACAAATTGTTTGTTTTCTTCATCCATTTGGATATCTCCACAACCAGATACGCAGCAAGTACCCATACCACGAGCAACAACAGCAGCATGGCTTGTCATACCACCACGAACAGTTAAAATACCTTGAGATGCTTTCATACCAGTAATATCTTCTGGAGAAGTTTCAAGTCTAACTAAAACTACTTTTTCTCCTCTTGCAGCCCAATCACAAGCGTCTTCAGCAGTAAATACAATCTTACCTGTAGCAGCTCCTGGAGATGCTCCAAGACCCTTTCCAGCTGGAGTGCTTTCTTTTAATGCTTTAGCATCAAATTGTGGGTGAAGTAATGTATCTAAGTTACGAGGATCAATCATAGCTACAGCTTCTTCTTCTGTGCGCATTCCTTCATCTACTAAATCACATGCTATTTTTAAAGCAGCTTGAGCAGTTCTCTTACCGTTTCTTGTTTGAAGCATGTAAAGTTTACCATGTTCTACTGTAAATTCCATATCTTGCATATCTCTATAATGATCTTCTAGAGTTTTGCAAACTTCCTTGAATTCCTTAAATGCTTCTGGGAATTTTTCTTCCATTTCAGCGATGTGCATTGGAGTACGAACACCTGCAACAACGTCTTCACCTTGTGCATTAGTTAAGAATTCACCAAATAATCCTTTAGCACCAGTTGCTGGGTCACGAGTAAATGCAACACCAGTACCACAGTCATCACCCATGTTACCAAATGCCATAGCTTGTACGTTTACAGCAGTACCCCATGAATATGGAATATCATTATCCCTTCTATAAACGTTTGCACGTGGATTATCCCATGATCTAAATACTGCCTTAACAGCACCCATTAATTGTTCTTTTGGATCACTTGGGAAATCTTCACCAATCTTTGCTTTATATTCTTCCTTAAATTGTCTTGCTAATTCTTTTAAGTCATCAGCATCTAATTCAACGTCTTGTTTAACGCCTTTTTTCTCTTTCATTTCATCGATAAGTTGTTCAAAATACTTCTTACCAACTTCCATAACTACGTCTGAATACATTTGAATGAATCTTCTGTAGCAGTCCCAAGCCCATCTTGGATTGTTAGATTTTTCAGCGATAACGTTTACAACGTCTTCGTTTAATCCTAAGTTTAATATAGTATCCATCATACCTGGCATAGATGCTCTAGCACCAGATCTTACAGAAACTAAAAGTGGATTTTCTTTATCACCAAATTTCTTTCCAGTGATTTCTTCCATCTTTTCGATATACTCATTAATTTGTGCTTGAATCTCAGGATTGATTTCTCTTCCATCTTCATAGTACTGTGTACAAGCTTCTGTTGTAATTGTGAAACCTTGAGGTACTGGAAGTCCAATGTTAGTCATTTCTGCTAAGTTAGCTCCCTTACCACCAAGAAGGTTTCTCATGTCAGCATTACCTTCTTTAAAAAGGTAAACCCATTTTGTCATTTATATTCCTCCCTTGCATGTAAATACAATGATATTATAGCACAAAAAAAATAGCACTTACAATACGAAATGCTATGTTTTTCCATTATTTTACAATAAATTTAACTATTTTTCCTTTTCTTTTTCAAGAGGTGCCAAAGCTTTGTAAAATTCATCTTCTAAAAGACTTGGATATAAATACCTATACTGAACCGCTGTCAAAAAAGATTCTTTATCCATTTTGGAAAAATCGAGTTTAACATTAAATGTTAATAGTTTGTTTTTATCTAAAACAAACTCTCTTAAAAATTCTCTTGTACTTCTTCCATTTCCTTCCCTAAACGGATGAATTGCCATCATATTATAATAAGCATTAGCAAGTACATACGCATATTTTCTTTGATCATAAATTTCATTTACACTTTTGTTTAACTCTTCCAACACTTTTTTTAATTCATCTTCTATTATACTAGGATCATAAAACTGTGTCTTTTTAGCTAAAGAACAAGTCCTAAATTTACCAGCGAAAGGATATATATCCGAAAATAAAAACATATGTATTGCTTTTAGATGATTAATATCAAATTTTCCATCAATTGGAAATAATTCTAAATATGTTAACTTTTTTAGCGTTATCTCTTTTTCTTCTTTCTCAAGAGTCTTATTGTCCGTTACTCCTAAATTATTTTTTAAAACGTTAGTTTTATCTATAAAATAATCATCCCATGTATCTTTCATTATTTTTGATTCCTCTTTTTTAACAATAATTTTACTTTATAATTAGAAACTAAATTTTTAATTAGTTTTTCTTCTTCGTCTTTGGATATGATAAATCCTTCCATTTCCAAACTTGCTTTAGCATCTTTAACTGCTTCTTTTATAATTTTTTCATTATCAACATAATTAACTTCCATAATACTTCTCCATAATTATTATATACTATTTATCACCATTTGTCTTATTTAATGGATGACACTTTAGATAAACCATCCTTAAATGTTCGTTAGATACGTGTGTATATATTTGTGTTGTCTCTAAAGATTCATGTCCTAAAAGTTCCTGCACAGTTCTAATATCACATCCTTCATTTAAAAGATGTGTTGCAAAAGAATGCCTTAGCATGTGTGGTGATACATGCTTTTTTAAACTAGCTTTTTTTACCACATTATCTATTATTTTTTCAACTCCACGAGTTGTTATTTGTCTGCCGTGCTCATTTATTATTAAATAATCACAATTCGTGTTATGCTTTTTTAAAATTTTATTTCTCCCATCATTTAAGAACATGTTAATCATATCTAAGCAGTAAGTACCGAAAGGGTCTATTCTTTCCTTATTTCCTTTTCCCAGTACTCTTATTTCCTTATTATAAAAATCAATATCCGATAGTTTTATGTTAACAAGTTCACTAACTCTTATACCAGTAGCATATAAAACTTCTAAAATAACTCTGTCCCTCTGACCTAGTGGTGTTGTTATGTCTGGTGTATTAAATATAACCTCTAACTCTTCCACTCCCAGATACTTAGGAAGTTTCTTTTCTTTTTTAGGAGACGCAACATACTTAAAAGGATTAGTTTTAATTAAATCATTATTAAACAAATATTTATAAAAACTTCTAAGTGATGACAATTTTCTTGCAACCGAATTTCTAGATAGTTTTTTATTATATAAATGCATTAAATATCCCTTAATAAAATCATAAGCTACGGATCAATAATCTACTGCCTCTGCACATAAATTATCGTTAAAATCTTCTATATCAATTTCATAGTTTTTTATCGTATTAGAAGAATAATTTTTTTCTATTTTTAAATACTTTAAAAATTCATTTCTTCTATCATTCATTAGTTAATGCCCCAATATCTAGAATCATTAGGTTTTACAGGTCCTAGAAAATCATCCAATTCATCATCTTCAAAATCATCTTGTACGTCTTTTTTATTTTCTTCTTCAATCAACGCCATGTAATTAATATAATCTGGATTATCTTCTAATTTATTTTTACTTTTCTTAGTTTGAAACTTTGCATATTGCGTTTTCGTTTCACTTTTTTCTTCTGCTTTGTTTTTCTCTTTTATTTTAAAAAGCTTATCATTTAAATTCTTAAGCATATTAGCTTCAGCTTTAGCATATGAAAAGTTTCTTTCTTTTGCTCTTTCATCAAGTACCTTTTCATTAACTATTCTTGTTTTAATACCATATATGTCATCAATCTGTTTCTTATAAAACTTTAACAAAATAGTAAATCTTCTTTTTAACTCATATTTATTTGTTACGTATTTCGAAATTTCTTTAAGACAAGAAGGCATTTTAGAAACAGCATTAATTCTGGATTCAGTTGTACCAGATGCTTCTATTTTTGCATCTATTTTTTCTGTTAAACTACTTTCTTTTTCTAATAAAATCTCATATAATTCTTTAAAAAAGTTGTTTTTTATCGTTTTTATTTCTTCTTTGTCATCATTATTTTTCTTCATACCTAAAAGCGAAGTATAAATATCTGTTTCCCTGGCATATACAACATCAGCATCACTCTTAAATAAAATTGATAAATCGGTTCTTCCACGACTTATATCTTTGCAAGATTTTCTTATAAAAAAATTACCTTCAAAATCATAGTTGTGTTTAAATGTTAATATATAATTTTTTATTTCAGGTGGCAATAACCTATATAAATCATTACTAGAATAACATCCTTTGTAACATGTATATTTATCAATATTACTTAGACTTGCTTCATATATCTTAAGTATTTCTTCTTTACCTTCTTTATTTTCTCCCCTAAAACATAATACATATTTATCATTCATAATACCACCTACATTCTATAAATATGATATCATTTTTTTAATATTATATCAAACAAAAAAGCCCCTAGTTTAGGCTATATCATATTCCTTTAGGTAAGCTTTTTTAAATTCATTTAAACTTTCATTCATCTCATCTAATACAAAGTCCATATCTAAGTCTTTGTTCTTTCTTTCAATCATCTTTGAATAATCAATTAACTTTTGATCACTATTTAACGTGTTAAATAAGCTTTTGAATTGAAACGCTAAATTTCTTCTTGATTCAATTGTTTGTGATAGTTTTTTACTTAATACCATAATATTTGTCTCATCAGTTGCAATTGCAGCGATAAAAGTATCATCATAATCTAAGTTACTTAGGTTTCTTTTTACGTCATAAGTATCAATCATCTTTAGAATGTCTTTGTCCTTTACATAAACATTATATAAATACTTAAAGAAGTCATATTTTTTTCTATCCATCTTAGAAGATAGCATATTTAATTTTGCACACCAAAACTCTTGATATGTCATTTTTACTTTACACATTAATTTTGATAATTCCTTTGACTCTACGTACAAGACATCTATGTTATCTTCAAATAAAACCTTCATTATAGGAGTTAAATCATTATCCGTTATAAAAAAGCATTTTTCTAAATCATCGTTACTTGTAAAATCTACGTCACAACCTAATTCGTTTTTTATAAAAGTACTTACGCCAACTGGTAAATTATTAAATAAATCAACGTAATCTATATAGTTACTAGTATACATATCAAGTGTTTTTAAATATAAAGAAACAAGTGGAAACTTATGATAATGTCCATATTTGTTTTTTCCTCTAAAATATAATACATACTTCTTATTAGCCATAGCGTCCTCCTATTATTCTTAACATAATAATAACACTTTTTAATCATTTTAGTCAATTTAAAAAAGTATATCATCTTACGATATACTCTTCTATTAAAGGATATATAACATCATTATCTTTATAACTATTAAGCTTCTTATTTAATCTTGTCTTATTCATTCCAAATACTGAATTAAATTTACCATTTTTGACAATATCTTCACCCAATAATTTTATTATTTCTACTCTTTTTTCTATTTCTTCTTTTGTAAGAGTTAATATGCTCGCACTATTTATTATAAATTCAAGCACTCCTAAACTATCTAGATAAGGCATAACTTCACTTAAATGCTTAGGTTCTTTTATAATTATTAAAGGAGTTAAGTACCTTTCATCATAGTTTTCTATAATAAAGTTTATTGTTTTTTGAAGATTACTTGCTTTTTTTGAAAATACAGTACCTGTTATTTCTATATTGTATTTCTTGCAGATTTCTATTATTTTCTCTATTTCCTCTGCACTTTTCATAAATACAGAACCTGTTATTTCTATATTGTATTTCTTACAAGCTTCTATTATCTTTTCTATTTCGTCTGCACTTTTTAAAAATACAGTACCTGTTATTTCTATATTGTATTTCTTACAAACTTCTATTATCTTTTCTATTTCGTCTGCACTTTTTAAAAATACAGTACCTGTTATTTCTATATTGTAT
>CAKPCM010000041.1 GCA_934141615.1 uncultured Bacilli bacterium | reverse complement strand
CCCCCCCCCCGTCAATACTTTCAAGGCAATTGTTGAAAAAATTGTCATATTTTGTCAAAAAAAATACCAGAAATCATTTTTCTGATATTTTTATTTTATTTTTATATTATTTTTTTAATACCATAATCTTGAAACATCAACGTTTTGACTCATTGGCTGTGGATATGGCATTTCCATTTTAACGATGGTTGGAAGCTTAAATGCAGAACCAAATACAACGCAAGTACCAGGTTGTAACCCTTTCATCTTCTCAACTATTTCATCGGTTATAAACGGAACCATTTGTCTTATAAATGATACATCCCTCGGATGCTGCATCTTAAATATTAAGAAGTTAGAGCACTGTGATAGTACAGTTTCGCTCATCTCTGATGGTCTTTGTGATATAAGGCCTAATATAACACCATACTTTCTTCCTTCTTTAGCGATTCTATCAAAGATGTTATATCCTAAAACTTTTGTATCAGAGTCTTGCTGTACGTATCTGTGAGCTTCTTCTAATATTAGGTGAACAGGAAATGATCCTCTCTGCTGCAGTTTAGAAGTAAAATCAAACAATAACTTTGCATATATTTTACATATTGTCTTTGCAAGTCTGTCATCTAAATAACTTATGTTTATGTTTATAATTTGTGCTCTTGCACCATTAGAAGCGGTAATAAGTTCTTTTATAAACATATTTTTGTCAACGTACCTATCCATTTTAAAATATCCTGCATACTCACCCTTAATAAGTGAATCAAGCCTTACTTTAAGTACGTTTGCCTTATCATATAATTTATCACTTTTTAGTATTCCCTCAGAGATAAGAGCAAAATCAAAAGCTTCTCTTAAATTTTCTAATGTAAAAGGTATCGTTCCATCAGGAAGTTCTAATTTCAAATCAGGGTTGATGAACTTTTTAATAAACTCAGTTACAAGCTGCATCTCACCTATCTTTCCTTCCTTATCAATTATTAAACACTGTCTTAAGCTTCTGGTATAACCAGGTTGTACAATAGGAGTTTCAAGGTTTAAATCTTCCGTGTTAAATGAAGTTAATATCGCAAATATTTGGTCATGTATTTGTGATGCTGCTCCTCCAGAATAAAGTACTTCTAGTATTGCTTTGGCAATTATATCATTTTTATATATTTTAGTTTCCTCATCACTGCCAGAAAAAACAGTAACTAATCTTAAAGCTTTTTCAATTATTGGTAGTTGAGTTGGATCATCAGCCTCAAGTAAAAGTGCAAAATCATCAATGTCTAAAAGCCATAAAGGTAGTTTTATTAGCGTGTTAGGATTCTCCCTTACGTTAGTTGAATATTTCTTAAAGAATACCTGACTATTTTGAACTGATAAAGCGCTTTCATATTCTCCGTATGCATCAAATATAAATATACACGCATTTCTTGGAGTTTGAGAACTATTAAAGAATATATTTTGAAATAATCTTGCAACACCGCATGATTTACCAGAACCAGTATTTCCGAAAATTGCAAAGTGATTGCTAAAGAAAGTATTTGTTTGAACGTAAGCCGGAGTATTGTTATAAAGTGGCATATTACCAATTAATACCCTTTTCATAAAGTTATTTTGATCTCCTGATATTATTAGCCTTACTTCTTCATCTGTTGCAACAAAACAAACGTTTCCAATGGATGGTTTTACAAGTACACCTGGAATAAATCTAGGACCATTTATTTCCCCTATTAATTTAATGCTTCCAATTTCACTATTTAAACTAATTACCGTTCCAACTATTTTTTGGTTAGAATTTGTTTCAAATATAACGTGGTGATCAATTAAGTTTTTTTCAAATGCTAAAGATGAAGTAACTTTTATAGTTACGTCTTGCACTCCAACATCACTTACTCTTCCTATTTCGTTTGGAAGAGTCTCAACCTTAACTTCCTTTGGAATGTCATCTATCTTCTGCTCATTTATTACGTTTACATCTTCTTCATTTTCTACATTTAAATTAGCTTCATCATCTTTTGTATTTTCATCATTAATATCTAAATCTTCTAATGTTTCGAAATCCTTATCTTCCATAATTTTCACCCCATAATTATTCTTTCTTTCCTATCTTATAAATTCATTATAACATTTGTTTAAAAAAAATAAAATAATATTTTAACTTGAGTTGACATTTAACCTTCTAAACTGTAATATAATATCTGGAAAAGGAGGGTTTTTATGGCTTATATAGAATTTAAAAACGTATGTAAAAATTATGGTAATGAAGATGTTACAGTAAAAGCACTTAAAAAAGCATCATTTGAAATAGAAAAAGGTGAACTTGCCATTATTTTAGGACCTTCCGGAGCGGGTAAAACAACTTGTTTAAACATATTAGGTGGAATAGATAAAGCATCAAGTGGAAGCGTAATTGTAGACGGGGTTAACATAACCGAATTAAAAGAGAGAAAACTAATTAAATACAGACGCGAAGACGTTGGATTCGTATTTCAATTTTATAATTTAGTGCAAAATCTAACCGCTAAAGAAAACGTTGAACTAGCAACACAAATATGTAAAAATCCAATGGATGCTACAAGCGTTATAAAAAAGGTTGGATTAACTAAGAGAATGGATAACTTCCCTTCTGAATTATCTGGAGGAGAACAACAACGTGTTGCAATTGCAAGAGGAGTTGCTAAAAGACCTAAATTACTTTTATGTGATGAGCCTACCGGTGCACTTGATTATAAAACCGGCAAGCAAATATTAAAATTATTGCAAAACATGGCTAAAAAAGAAAAAATGACAGTCGTTATAATAACTCACAACAATGCAATATCACCTATGGCAAACAAAGTTATTACCTTTAAAAACGGAAGTGTATCAAGCGTTAAAATAAATAAAAAACCTAAGGCTGTAGGTGATTTAGAATGGTAAAGAAAAAAAGTATATTAAAGGATGCTTTAAGAGAAATATCACTTAATAAAAAGAAGTTTATTTCCTTATTATTAATAATAGTTATTGGAACAGGCTTTTATGTAGGTCTTAAATCTACTCCAAAGGATATGAAAGAAACTGCAAAAGCATATTATAAGGAAACTAATTTATTTAATCTAAAGGTAGTTTCATCTTCTGGATTTTCAAAAAATGACTACTACTCTTTAAAACAAGTAGATGGTGTTAAAGGAGTTTTCCTATCAAAAACATTAGACGTTATAACAACGATTAATAACTCCGATTACGTAATTAAGTTAAATAGTATAAATGAGGATAGAGACTTAAAAAGTGATGATTATATAAATCACTTAACTCTGCTTAAAGGAAGGTATCCTAAAACCATCAACGAAGGATTAGTTGAAGAAAAGTTTTTAACCGATAATAATTTATCGCTTGATGATTTAGTTACGTTAAAACCAGAAGATGAAAATGGTCTTCGCGCTAAAAAAATAAGAATAGTAGGTGTTGTAAGAAGCAGCTACTACTCTTCAAAGGACAGAGGAACTAGTAATTTAAAAAACGGAAAAGTAGATTATTTTATGTATTTAAGCGAAGGTGATTTCGCATCTGATTTATATACAGAAGGATACATAACAATTAAGGGTGCTAATAAGTATGACACCTATAGTAAAAAGTATGATAATTTTATTGATAAGTATAAATCATTAGTTAACGAAGAAATTTTAAAGAGTGCTAAAGAAACTCATGAAAGAAACGTAAGTGATCTTGAAAGTGACATAGAAGGATTAAAAGACAATTTAAATAGACTTAATAGTACGGACTTACCTAGTGACGAACTTAATACATCAATTAAAGAAGTAAGCAGTGAACTAAAGGAAAAAGAAGATGAGTTATCAAAAATAAAAGACGTTTCTGCATATTCTATAAAACGAAGTGAAGTTGCGGGATTTTATGAATACAAGCTTGAAACAGAAAGAATAGAAAACATAGCTAAGGTCTTCCCTTTAATGTTCTTCTTAGTTGCAGCCTTAGTTAGCTTAACTACTATGACACGTATGGTAGATGAAGAAAGAAGTCAAATGGGAACTTTAAGAGCGATTGGTTATAGCAAATTATCAGTTATCTTTAAATACGTTTTATACGCGTTTTTAGCAAGTATTTTAGGAAGCATAATAGGAACTATTTTGTTCTATAAGTTAATTCCTATGCTTGTTGGTTATTGCTACAATATCTTTTATGATATGCCAAGTATAAAGGGGACTTTACAAATTAACTATGCCCTATTTTCTTTAGTTTTTTCACTTTTCTCTACCGTTTTAGCAACAATACTAGTCTTCCTTAAAGATACTAGTAAAACACCAGCAGAACTTATGAGACCAGAGGCTCCTAAAAAAGGAAAAAGAATATTCCTAGAAAAAATAGATAAAATCTGGAATAATTTAAGTTTCCTAAACAAGATTACCGCGAGAAACATATTTAGATACAAAAAAAGATTATTTATGACCGTAATTGGTATTTGTGGTTCTACCGCATTAATACTTGCGTCATTCGGAATAAAAGACTCAGTTATGAAAGTAGCTGATAATCAGTATAATAAAATAGATAAATATGACATGGTAATTAGCATAAATAATAATGCTTCAAATAGTGATAAGAAAGTTTTAGAAGAAAAAATATTAGATGAAAATAAGATAAAGAAAATAACTTATGTTTATAAATCTAACGTTTTATTAAAAAATAATAAAAAAAGTGAAAATTCATACATCATTGTTCCTGAAAACAAAGAAAAGATAAACGATTATATAACGCTTAGACAAAGAAAAAATAAAAAAGATATTAAAATGGATGACGATGGAATTATAATATCTGAAAAGTTAGCAAAACTACTTAAATTAAAAAGGAATAGTTATGTAAAGCTTACGCTTCCAAACAATAAAAAGGTAAACGTAAAAGTATCTGACATAACAGAAAATTATATAGAGCATTACGTATATATTTCTCCTAAACTTTATAAAAAATTATCAGGTGAAAACGCTAATTACTCTACTATTCTTGCCATTACTAAAAATTTAAGTAATAAAAAAGAAAAAGCTTTAGAAAGCAATATCTCTGGTATTAATAACGTTACTTCTACCCTTTTATCATCCGATACAAAAAATAACTACAAGGATATGATGAACACGTTAAATTATGTTATTTTAATACTAATTGTTTGTGCTGCAGCACTTGCGTTTGTTGTTTTATATAATTTAGCAAGCGTAAATATAAGTGAAAGAAGAAGAGAACTTGCAACGATTAAGGTATTAGGATTCTATGATGAAGAAGTTACTAAATACATTTATAAAGAAATGCTTATTCTAACTATTATAGGCTCACTTACGGGACTTATTGTAGGAAGCATTTTAACACTTTACGTAATAAAAATTTGTGAAACTAACTTATTTATGTTTACGTTTAACGTTAAACCTATAAGTTACCTATTATCTTTTGCAATTACCATTTTATTCTTGTTTATAGTTAATTTATTTATGCACTTTGAACTAAAAAAACTAGATATGGTAGAGGCATTAAAAAGCTACGAATAGTAAACATCTGTAAAATATATCAATTTATGTATCAATGTTGCTTTTGCAACATTGATATTTTTTTATGGTTTGTTATAATTGTTATTGTGTGAAAAACAAAGGAGGTAATAAAATGAAACAATATGAAGGTTTCAAAGGAGGTAATAAAATGAAACAATATGAAGGTTTCAAAGGAGATAAATGGAAAAACAAAATAGACGTTAAACAATTTATCTTAGACAACTATACAGAATATACTGGTGATGACAGCTTTTTAGCCGGTCCAACGGAAAAAACTAAAAAGTTAAACGATAAATACCAAGAAATGTCAAAGGTTGAAATAGAAAAAGGAATATATGATGTTGATACTAAAACGGTATCAGGAATCGATGCATATAACCCAGGTTACTTAATTCGTGATTGTGAAGTAATAGTAGGTTTACAAACAGATGCACCACTTAAAAGAATAGTTAATCCATTCGGCGGAATGCGTATGGTGCGTCAAGCATTAGAGGCTTATGGATACAAGCTAGATCCTAGCATTGATGAATACTTTAAGTATAGAAAAACTCATAACGATGGTGTATTTTCTGCTTATACAACAGATATTAGAAAAGCAAGACACGCAGGTCTACTTACAGGACTTCCTGATGCTTATGGAAGAGGAAGAATAATTGGTGATTATAGAAGAATTGCCTTATATGGTATCGATAGACTAATAGAAGAAAAGAAAAATGATTTATTATCATTAGAAAAAGAAGAATTAACCGAAGAGATGATCAGGTTAAGAGAAGAAGTATCTGAACAAATAAAAGCTTTAGATGAAATCAAATCCATGGCATCAAAATATGGTTTTGATATATCAATGCCCGCAAATAATGCTAAAGAAGCTGTGCAATGGTTATACTTTGGTTATTTAGCTGCAATAAAAGAAAATAACGGAGCTGCTATGAGTTTGGGTAGAACATCTACATTCTTAGATATTTATTTTGAAAGAGACTTAAAAAGCGGAATAATAACAGAAGAAGAAGCTCAAGAAATAATTGACCAATTCATTATGAAACTTAGAATGGCAAGGCACTTAAGAACACCTGAATATAACGAATTATTTGCCGGTGATCCAACTTGGGTTACTGAAAGTTTAGGTGGTATGACAGAAGATGGAAAATCACTTGTTACTAAAAACTCATTTAGATATTTACATACGCTATATAATTTAGGATCATCTCCTGAACCTAACTTAACTGTTTTATGGAGTGATAATTTACCAGAAAACTTCAAAAAATATTGTGCTAAAGTATCAATTGATACAGATGCAATTCAATATGAATCAGATGAACTTATGAGACCAATTCATGGATGTGATTACGCTATTGCATGCTGCGTTTCTGCTATGACAGTTGGTAAACAAATGCAATTTTTCGGAGCTAGATGTAATCTTGCTAAAACACTTTTATACGCAATAAACGGTGGTATAGACGAAGTTAAAAAGGAACTTGTTGTTGATGGATTAGATAAGATTACTGATGAATATCTAGACTACGAAAGTGTTAGAGAGGCATATTCAAAGGCAATGAAAAAAATTGCTAAAACATACGTTGATGCAATGAACATAATTCACTTTATGCACGATAAATATGCATATGAAAAAGGTCAAATGGCACTACATGATACAAAGCTTGATAGATTAATGGCTTTTGGTATTGCAGGATTCTCTGTTGCTGTTGATTCATTATCAGCAATTAAATACGCTAAGGTTAAACCAATTAGAGATGAAGATGGTATCGCAGTAGACTTTGAAATAACTGGAGAATTCCCTAAGTATGGTAATGACGATGATAAAGTTGATAATTTAGGTAAAGAATTACTTGAAGAATTCTACGCTGATTTATGCGAACACAAACTATACAGAGGTGCAAAACACACTTTATCTGTTCTTACAATTACTTCTAACGTTATGTATGGTAAGAAAACAGGTTCTACTCCAGACGGAAGAAAAAAAGGTGTTGCATTCGCTCCAGGCGCTAACCCAATGCATGGTAGAGATAAATCTGGTGCACTTGCATCTTTAAACTCAGTTGCTAAAATGCCATACACTAATTGCTGTGAGGATGGTATTTCAAATACTTTCTCTATCGTTCCTAGTGCACTTGGACATACAAAAGAAGAACAAATAGAAAACTTAGTAAACGTACTTGATGGTTATATGGAAAAAGGTGCTCACCATTTAAACGTAAACGTACTTAACCGCGAGACATTAATTGATGCTATGAATAATCCTGGTAAGTACCCTACTTTAACTATTAGAGTATCTGGATACGCTGTTCTTTTTGATAAATTATCAAGAGCACATCAAGAAGAAGTTATATCTCGTACTTTCCATGAAAGATTAGGATGCTAAATTATAGGACATAGAAATTTATCTATGTTCTTTTTTTATACTAATTCGTATTCTCTTTCATAAATATTTTCGTTAGTTACATATTTAAATAGATAACCATTTTTCTTTTTACACACGATAATACCAATGGTTGGGCCTTGATTAATCATTCTTAAATTTTTATCGATAAAGTTCATATACGTTTCTACTTGTCCTATATGTTCTTTTTTTATTTCGTTTATCTTAAGTTCTATTACTGCATAACAATTATCGTAAATG
>CAKPCM010000040.1 GCA_934141615.1 uncultured Bacilli bacterium | reverse complement strand
AACTTTTGCTCTTTTATTAATGAAAAAGCAACCGAAACACTAAGTTTTTTATCCGTTTTTTCTTCTTTATTTATAATATCAAAAGTACTTTTATTAGATATGTTATTAAGCTTGCACGTATATATGGCCTTATCATATACAACCTTTATTAAGTCGCCACATTTCATTTTCATAACGTTTTTTATGTGATGATAATCACCATCTTCTAAATCTAGGTTTTTGTTTTTAGCAAAATACTGTTGCATTATATCTCCTTTTTATATGTAAAGCTTTCATATTCTTTTTCAATCTCATCTATTTTTTCACGTTCAAAGTAAACGTCTGTATAAACACACTTATTAGTATTAAGCCTTCTTCCTAGCATACTTTGCTCATACTCTTTTCTCTTCTCATTATCAACACTTTTTATGATTTCTACCATATCATCTTTAAAGAATCTTTTAATTTCTTCATCAGCTTCCTTTGGATTACCTGAGCCGTGAGCAGCGTTTTTACAGGCTACCTTTTTATTTCCAAATTTTCCTCTTATCGTATCTTTATCTGCTTCCCAGGACTTTGTTGCGCCAAGTACTTCTCTATATTTCTTACAAGCATTGCCCTCTCTATCATAAATTAACATAAGTATTACAGGTCCACTTTTTAAATTTTCTTTCATTTCAGGGTAAAAGTCACGACCTATACAATGTGGATAATTTTCTTCTATTAAACTATCAGTTAGATAACATGCCTTTGCATAATATACTTTTAATCCTTTAGCATAAATCATTTTAATTATTTCTTTTCTGTGTTCTACTGCGTCTGGCTTAATCATACCAAACGTAAAAAAATTATTATTTTCTTCTTTTTCCATAAATAAAACCTCCCATAGCAACTAATACTATATCAAAGAATGTAAATTAAGTAAACAAATGTTAGTAAATATCACGTTTTTCTGATATAATATAAAAGAACTTATATAACTAAAGGTGGGATATTTTATGGATGATTTATTTGACATAGTAGAAGATGAGACTTTATCTTTCGATGATGATAAAAATGAAGATGACGTCAAAGAAAGTACAAAGAAAGAAAAGACCGAAGTTAAAGATGAACCAGTAAAAAAAGAAAGTATATTAGAGAAATATGGTGAGAATTTAACTACGAAATTATACATTACAAATCCTGCTATCGCAAGAGATAATGAAATAGAAAAAACAATTCTTACCCTTTTGACTCCTGATAAATCTGCTATCTTAGTCGGTAAAGCAGGTATTGGTAAAACAGCCATTGTAGAGGGTATAGCATATAAAATTCAAAATAATACCGTTCCAAACGCAATTAAAGGATATGACATAATAAAGGTTAATACTTCACAACTTCTTGGTAAGTATGTTACAGATGATGGAACAGAAGAACTTAGAATTAACGTTTTATTAAAGGAAGTTGAAAAAGCATCTAACACAATCCTTTTCATAGATGAAATACACACCCTTGTTATCGAATCTAGAAATAGTGGTATTGACTTCGTTAATGCTATGAAACCTGCTCTTTCTCGTGGTGATATAAAAGTAATTGGTGCAACAACACTTGATGAATATAATCAGTATTTGATAAGGGATAAGGCCTTTTTAAGACGTTTTGAAAAAATCGATGTTGCAGAACCAGATGCAGAAACAACCGTTAAAATCTTAATGGGTTCATATCCTAGAATAGAAAAGAAAACCGGGGTAAAATTAGCCTACTCTAAATTTGTTATAGAAAACATCATGAAATTCATAGTTAACATGACAGGTGAATACAAGAGAGTTTACGAACTAGGTTCAAGATATCCTGATAACGCACTTGCCCTTTTATCTAAGGCATTCAGCTATGCTAAATTCGATAATAGTGAATTTGTTACATTTAAGCATTTTTATAAAGCAATTGCTAACTGTCAAAGTGTTTATTCTGATGTTGTAAAAAAGGAGATAGTAGCATTTAAAGAACAGTTTAAAGACTTCTTAGAAAAAGAAAACGTTGATTTAAACGATTATTAAAAGACCGATATCGGTCTTTCTTTTTTTCTACATAACTAAAATATTTTTATCTTAGGTATTACATTTTTTATACATGATATGTTTATATGGTGGTTCATTTTCCAAATGTTCCTCTAACACTTTTTTCTGCCAATCCTCATCTCTAAAACTTGGAAAATAACAATCTGCATTTAAACACTCATCATCAATTTCAGTTAGATACATCATATCACAGTAACCTATAAACTCTTCATATATTTTAGATTCACAAATTATGTAAACATCATAGTCTATAAAACTTATGCATTTTAAAGCATTTCATATCACCTTTTATATGCCAAATAAGATCATTATTCTTTCCCAATTTGACAAAAAAACTCTATGTACTCCCATCATATTTATTCTATATTCATTACAGCAAATTTAATTTGTTTCTTCTAGTTTTTTTATCACTTTATAAGCCGCATCCTTATCACTAAAATAAAGTTTTTCTCCCTTTATTATTTGGTAATCTTCATGTCCTTTTCCTAAAATCATTAATATCATGTTATCCTTTAACATTCTAACGCCTTCTTTTATAGCATCATATCTATCATATATAACCTCATAATTATTAGACGCTCCCTTTAATATATCTTTCATAATTTCTTTTTCGTCTTCACCTCTTGGATTATCATTTGTAAATATTACAAACGATGAGTATTTACAGGCCACTTTTGCCATCATTGGTCTTTTTTCTTTGTCCCTGTCTCCTCCACATCCTATTATGGTTATGATTCCGTTATTTTTTACTTTACTTACAGTTTTTAATACATTTAAAACCGCATCAGGAGTATGGGCATAATCAATAAAAATATTATTCGATTTATATTTTACTTTCTCCATCCTACCAGGTGGCTCTTTTAAAAGATAATATTTATCTTTTAAAGGGTTCAAATTATATCCTAAATATTTTATCGCATAATATGCATACAAGAAGTTATATACGTTAAATAGGCCCATAAAAGGAAGTATAAAACATCTTTTAACCGTATCTTTAACTATTACATAAGTATTTGAACTATTCATCAAAACAAGTGTTATCTTAACGTCTTTACCTATTATTATGTTGTTATTACTTTTTGTTCTAAATTTTTTATAGTATTTATCTTTTTTATTTAAAATACAAATCTTTTTACCACGTGTTAAATGAATTAATTTTTGTTTACTTTTTATATAATCTTTTAAAGTTTTATGATAATCCAAATGATCTCTTGTTATGTTTGTAACTAGCACTGAATCAAATAATAACCCGTATGTTCTATCTTGTTTTAAAGCATGTGATGACACTTCCATAACAACTACCTTACATTTTCTTTTTTTAGCATAATAAAGCATATTATATAAAAGACTAATTTCTGGTGTTGTATTATCTAATTTAAATACCATATCATCTATATAAAAACCAATGGTTCCTATGTAAGCTGTTTTAATTCCAATTAAATTAAGCATTTGATATATTAAATAACAAGTTGTAGTCTTACCATTAGTACCAGTTATCCCAATTAATTTAATATCTTTTATTTTGTCATAATAATTATCATATATGTATTTATTTTCATCATTTACAAACACTATTTCTGATACTTTCTTAAGTAAATTTAAATCTATGTATTTATAATTTCTTTCGGTTGCTAAAAATACATCTCGATCACCTACATATTTAGAATTAGTCCATATCATTAAAACTAATCACCTCTATAGTTATTTATGTAAAATAAAGAAATATGCAACAAAAAAAGAATAAAATTAATTATTCTTTATACGTTTAATTTCATTTTTATAATTAATAAATTCTTTATCGTTTGGATTTACGGTTAACACGTAATTTATTTTTCCAAGAAGCACACTTAAATATCTATTACAAGATAAATTAATATTTCTTTTTTCAATATGACTTTTTACCCCATACTTTAATACGTAATATACCTCTTGCCTAATTTTTCTTTTGTAATTCTTGCTTAAATTTATTTTTTCATTAACAACTATCCCAGTTACCTGCTGCCTAGTGGTATTTAAAACCACTTTTATTTTGGATTTGTTAAGTCTAAATCCTTCTTTGTACAATAATTCATTTACGTATTTAATTAACTTTCTTATATCAAAATCTCCAGAAAAAGTCATATCATCAGAATACCTAGTATAATTAATGTTTTTATCTTTACAGTATGCATCTATATTACAATCAAAATCCCTAAGAACTATATTGGATATGTAACCACTAGTTGGCGCTCCCTGCGGAAGCTTACCATTATAAACACATAAATTGGTTAAAAGCATACCTAGTTTTTTTGGATATAAACCCTCATTAAAACAAGAATTATATACCTTATAAAAATTAATATTATCAAAGAAATTTTCTATATCTAATTTTAAAATCACTTTACATCCTACGTGTTTTTTAGCATTTAAAATGGTAGATAATCCCTTTTTATAAGCATATGCACACTTAGATATCATCTTTTCTTCCAAAACGTTTTTTAAAATTCTTTTTTGGATACTTTTTAAAATAGGACTAGGTTCATTTAAATATCTTAAGCCCTTATTTTTCTTTTTAATTATTATCTCTTCATAATTTAAATCTATGTTATTACTGATACCATAAAGTATTTTATTCATCTTTTTTATATCAGATGTATTAACCAAATTAAAAGATGATAATAGTTCGTTATATTTAGATTCAGTTAAATACTTCCACATATTATCATCTCCTTAATGCAGGTACTAACACATACTTTAATTAGCAAGGTGTACATTTAAATACGTGAAACGTATAATGGTACACCTGCATTATAAGTTTAATGTCTATATTTAAAATTTCTTACTTTAGCGACTCGCTAAAAGGATTTTACAAGTAAAATCAAACGCTACCTGCACATAACATCATTATACAATAATTTACCTTATCTTACAATTATCTGAGTTAATATATCTTGATACATGTTCTAAGTAAGATATGTCACCTGGATAGGAAGAATTTCTAAAAGAAAGCCAGCCTAAATCATCCGAATTTATTACTTCATCGTAAGTTTTACCACATGATAAGCAGTAAGCATTAAGTATTTTATTTACGCTAGAAGGTCCCATGTTATAAGATTGTATTGCTAACGGATAATTATCTTTCATTTGTTTTAAGTAATTTTGAAATATTGCACAACCTACCTTTATGTTAAAAGAAACATTTCTTAGATTATCTAGCGTTATATGTATTTTCTCTTTACTATTAGTATCATAATTATATGCTTCTAAATCTTTACCGTCCCATACTGATGCCTGCACTTGCATAAGGCCTATTGCACCACCTGGGTCTATAGTATCAGAATGAACTCCCCTTTCTTGCGTTGCGATAGCTAAAATAACCGAAGGTGAAACGCCATACATATTAGCATACCTTTCTATTATGTCATAATATAATTCCTTAGTTTTATTTGCTTTTTCACTTTCAGTTTCATCTTCTATTTGAAGATTAGATAATGCGCCATCTTTAAGCGCATTATTATCTTTTGTTTCTTCTTCATCTTTTTTATCAACATTTATTGTGCCAGAATCAATCTTCTTATTTATATCATTATCTAAAGATGCTGTATTACTATCAACGTAAAGAGTGCTATAACTAGGCTCTACATATGACTCATAACTTTCATGATTCTTATTATTAGCCTTATATGCTGCAACACTTATGATACTTGAAATAGCAAGCACACCCGCTACTACTTTAGCTGTTATTTTTGTTTTATCACATAATTTATATGATTTCAATTTATTAAAAATAAAATCAAATCTTGAATCGTTTTGAAAGTAATAATAATCTTTTAAAATAACTTTTAATCCACCAATAAAACACTCTAAATCATCACCATTAAAATAAATATTATGAACGTTAATATTCCTTTTATTAAACTCATCTAACATTTTGTTCAAATCATCTTTTTGAACAGCTTCAAATTTATTGTCATAATATGTCGCTGATATTCCATATTTATGCATTATTGTTAATTCGCTCATTTATAATCACCAAATATAGTATAACAAATTATTATGTACCAAAGTAAAAACCATATAATATTTTTACACTTTTTTACAATAAAAATATTTAAATACTATAATAAATTTAAAAAAGCTAGCGTAAAATTAATTACTGCTAGCTAACTTTTGAAACATAATTTTTTATGCAATTAAATAGTAATATATATTATTAATTCTTTTCTTCTATTTCCTTTAGTTTCTTTTCTTTATCTATTCTTTGGAATAACACTTCTGGTTTCATATTACTATAAGAACTATTTTCCTTAAATTCTAATGATGTATAAGTAGTATTTAATTGTTTTAATATTTCTTTAGAAGTATTAGTTAAGAAAGGATTAAGATGGTTTGCACATACTCTAATAGATTCAAGTAAATTGTATAAAACTGTTTCCAATCTATCTTTTTTATCTTCTTCCTTAGCTAAAGACCAAGGCATAGTTTCATCAATGTATTTATTTAATCTTCTTAAAACTTCAAATATTTCATCTAATGCGAAACCAATTTCTAACTTTTCCATTCTCTTTTCTACTTTACCATCTAAAGCATTTACCATATCTATTAATTCTTTATCTAAAGCATCACTTACTTTTTTATTAACAACTTGTCCATCAAAGTATTTGTTAGCCATTGATATTGTTCTGTTAACTAAATTACCTAGTGTATTTGCTAAATCAGTATTGGTTCTTTCTATTAATAGTTCGTAAGTTAAGTTACCATCGTTTGCAAAAGGAATTTCATGTAAAACATAATATCTTACGGCATCTACTCCAAACAAATCTACCAAGCTATCTGCATATATCGCATTTCCTCTTGATTTACCTATCTTATCGTTATTAGTAAGTAACCAAGGATGACCAAATACTTGTTTTGGAAGCTCTAAATCTAAACTCCATAAAAAGCAAGGCCAGTATATCGTGTGAAATCTTATTATATCTTTGCCAATTAAGTGTAAATCAGCAGGCCACCACTTATTAAACTCACTAGATGAACCATCTGGATCATATCCTATGTTTGTTATATAGTTTGTTAAAGCATCAAGCCAAACATACACAACGTGTTTAGGATCTATGTCAACTGGTATTCCCCAATCGAATGAAGTTCTAGATACGCATAAATCTTGAAGACCTGGTTTAATAAAATTATTAAGCATTTCGTTTTTTCTTGACTCAGGTTGTATGAATTCTGGATGTTCTTCTATGTACTTTACTAATCTATCTTGATACTTAGATAGTTTAAAAAAGTATGCTTCTTCCTTTTTTTCTTCAACTTCTCTTCCGCAGTCAGGGCACTTGCCATCTACTAACTGACTTTCTGTCCAAAACGATTCACAAGGTGTACAATAAAGTCCAGAATACTCTCCCTTGTAAATATCACCTTTATCATACATCTTATCAAATATTTTTTGAACGATTCTTTCGTGATGTGGGTCGGTTGTCCTAACAAATTTATCATAAGATGTATTCATAACATCCCATATTCTTCTAATTTCAGTAGATACTTCATCTACAAACTCTTTTGGACTAATGCCTCTTTCCTTTGCCTTTAATTCTATTTTTTCACCATGTTCATCAGTTCCAGTTTGAAAGTATACATCAAAACCTTTTTGCCTTTTGTATCTTGCAATAGCATCTGCTAAAACAATTTCATACGTATTTCCAATATGAGGTTTACCTGATGTATATGCTATTGCAGTTGATATATAATATTTTTTCTTTTCCATAATAATTCTCCTTTCGAAATAAAAAAATCGTCCTTATCAAAGGACGATTATAACCGCGGTACCACCTTAATTCATATATAAATATATATATGCTCTTATGCTATAACGTAGCTACCGCTTTAACCTAACTATTCAGTTAAAAAGCTCCAGAACCATTTATATAGTTATTATCTATTACGCACTTTCACCATTTATGCGTTCTCTTATTAATAGTTTTACCTTTTTCTTTCCTTCGTTGCCTTTAAAACAAGTAAATTATAACACATTATTTATTATATTTCAAATATATAAATATTATAATTTTTCTTCTATAATATTCTCAAGTAAATAAGCTACACCATCTTCTGCGCAAGACTTAGTTATAAAGCCCGCCTTTTGCTTTAATTCAAACATAGCATTATCAACGCAAACGTTTAGGCCTTCATCAAAAAACATAGGAAGATCATTTAAATCGTCACCTACTCTTACGG
>CAKPCM010000039.1 GCA_934141615.1 uncultured Bacilli bacterium | reverse complement strand
CTATTAGGTCCTCTCATATCTATAGTTAGACACTTTTTCAAAATACCCCCTAAAATTCTATAAAAAAACTAAAAAAATTGAAAAAATTCAAATTTTATGAAACCACATAAAAAAAGCAGCTTATGTAAGCTACCTGTTTCTATCCAAATGCAACATCTAAAATCATCATTATTGAAAAGCCTATTAACGTAAATAATGCCATTACGTTTTTTTTCTTATTAGATTGACTTTCTGGTATTAATTCTTGAACCACAACATATATCATTGCTCCTGCTGCAAAAGCAAGCAAAAATGGTAATAGATATCTAACCTTTAGAACTAAAAGAGCTCCTATAACAGCAGAAATTGGTTCTACTATTCCACTTAATGCACCATAAAAAAATGATTTTAACCTAGACATTCCTTCCGTTCTAAGTGGTACTGAAACTGCGGTTCCTTCTGGAAAATTTTGAAGACCAATTCCAAGTGCTAACAATGATGCTGCTCCAACTGATGCACCATTAAGACCATACGTTGCACTTCCAAATGAAACACCTACTGCAAGTCCTTCTGGGATGTTATGAAGCGTTATTGAAAGTACTAACATCAAACATCTTTTAAAACTTTTTGTTTTAGTTTTTTTCTTTTTTCTATCAAAGTGATCAAACACCTTATCGCCAATAAATAAAAGTACTCCACCTAACAGAAAACCTGAGGCTGCAACCAAATATGGTGTCATTTTAAGATTACGCGCCATATCTATTGATGGTGATAATAGTGACCAAAATGATGCTGCAATCATAACTCCCGCTGCAAAACCAAGCATTGCATCTAATATATTTTTATTTACCTTCTTAAAGAAAAATACGATAGCAGCGCCTAATATCGTTATCATCCAAGTAAATAAAGTTGCAATTAAAGCCTGAAGGACTGGATTTAAACTACTAATATAATTAACCATAATACCTCCCTATTAATAAAATATTAAAGAGACATATATTAAGTGTAGGCATATAACTTAAAAAGACACTAGTTATTTATCTAACTATGTGTCTTTGTTCAAATATTCTATTTTCTACCGATACCCTTTGTACAAGTGCTAAACAAACAAGTAAATTTATCATAAATGAACCACCATATGAATAAAACGGAAGTGGTACACCGGTAAGTGGGATAACGCCTAATACGCCACCTAAATTAATCATAACATGAAGTGCAAGATAAGTTGCAACACCATAACAAATTATACTGCCTTGAAGGTTATACGCTCTTTTACCTATCATTAGAATTCTCCATATCATAATAAAATATGAAAGTATTATTAAGATGCCAACTAAAAGTCCCATTTCTTCTATTATAATTGCAAAGATAAAATCAGTATGAGCCTCTGGCAAATATAAGTATTTTTGTTTACTATTACCATATCCACTTCCTAAAAGGCCACCACTATTTATTGCAATGTATCCATTACATACCTGATATCCTGTTTTTTCTCTATATCTTGAGCAGGGATTCTTGAAGTTAAATCTGCTTTTTTGTGAAGCACTAAGTCCTTTTCCGGTAACACTCATTACAAGAGCTAGAATAAGAACCGATATAAGTGTAAATGAAACCATAACTAATTTAGTTTTTTTATCATATGGAACCATAAAAAATATTACTCCAGTAATTCCTACTAAAACCATCATTGTACCAAAGTCAGGTTGCTCAAATATTAAAAATATAAATATAAGTGGTACTATAAACGGTAAAACTTTTCCAACGTTGCTTAAGTTTCTAACCTTAAGTAGCGCTTCAAACGTAACTGCTAAAAATAAAATTAAAATAGTTTTAGCAAATTCACTTGGCTGAATACCAAATCCTCCAATAAAAAGCCAACCTGTAATACCGTTACTTACCTCACCCTTAAGTAAAACATACACAAGTGCCCCTATTATTCCAATAACAAGTATTCCTATGTACTTTTTATACGTTTTTATTGGAATTTTAAGAACAAAAAATGATGCTACAAGACCTATAAAAATAAAAAATAATTGTCTTTTGAAATAGAAATAACTATCACTTTTTGCCATGTATGCCTTAAGTGATGAAGCACTTCCTACCATTAAAAGCCCAAAAATCAAACTAATAATGGTTATTACAAATAGCGGTTTATCTATTTTGTTAATTATTCTTTTCATATAATCACCTATCATAAAAAGTATACCACATTTTTTTTATTTTTTTAATATAGGTGTTTTATATAACACATTATTTACATTTAGAGTAAACTATAGTAGACAAATTAAAAGGAGGCAAAACTTATGTACTATTATGGATATCAAGGCGGATACGGATATAATTCTCCTTGCTGTGGAGGATATATGTATCCACAATATAACGCAAACCAAGGAACTGGATATGGAGCTGCTATCATATTAGTTCTATTTATCTTACTTGTTATAGTTATTGGTGCTAGATGGTTTGGAAATAACTAAGGAAAGTTTTACTTTCCTCTTTTTTTATGGTAGAATAACTTGTGTTTAGAAGTGTGGTGATATTATGTTTAGAAATTTTAAAATATTAGATGAAAAAGATAAAAGATTAAGAATGATAAGTAAAGAAGTTACTTTCCCACTTAGTAAGGAAGAAAAAGATACTATTGATGATGTTATGACCTATTTAAAATATAGTCAAATTGAAGAATATGCAAAAAAGTATAACTTAAGAGCTGGTTGGGGAATGAGTGCCGTTCAAATAGGAATTTTAAAAAGATGGTTCGTAATAGTTGAAGAAAAAGATGATGGAACGTTTAAAAACTACTTCTTTGCAAATCCGAAAATAATTAGTAATAGTACTGAGAAGATATACGTTGAGCAAGGTGAAGGATGTCTTAGCGTTAACCGTGAAGTTGTAGGAATAATTCCAAGGTATGCAAGGGTAACGGTTGAAGCATATGATATAAACGGAAATAAATTTACCATGCGTCTTAGAGAAGATTTAGCAGTTTGCGTTCAACATGAAATGGATCATTTAGAAGGAATTTTATTCTTTGATAAAATTGATAAGAAAAATCCTTTTAAAGACGCTGACAAATATAGACCGATATAAAAACAGGATTTAACATCCTGCTTTTTTCATGGTCTTAAAAAATATAATTGTGGTATGTTTCTAAGTAACATATAAATTAACAATGTTATAGCTAACACTATTAATATTTTATAATTCAAAAATGCCTTCTTACCAGTTGTTACGTAAAGTACTATAAAATAAATTAAGTATATCAAAAATAAAATTAGTAAGATAAACACAAATGGATTATACATAAATGCTTTTTTAAATTTAAGGTGCAAAATACATTTTATCATTCTAGTTGTACCACATCCCGCACAGTAAATATTAAATAATTTTCTAAATATACATTTAAAATGTATAAGATCAAGTACTTTAATTGTAATTAGTAATAAAAGTGAAAGTAAAATAACTCCTATTAGTACGTTTAATATTCTTTTTCTCATATTATTCTAAAAAAACTATGAATTATCATAGTTTAATATGTTGGTAAATTTAAGTTAGAAGAGACATTATCAGTAACAGATGCCATAACTCCAAATATAGTTAATAATACAATTAGTATAAGTAATATCGAACTAATTACAATACCTGCTATCGCAAGTCCTTTTCCTTCACCTTCATTTTTATTAGCATTAACAAGTCCAATTATAGAGAAAATTAATCCTAACCAAGACGAATATCCACAACATAAAAGTGAAACAAGTGATATTACAAATCCTGCAATTGCCATACCATTACTCTTTTTAGTTACGTAAGTTTGGTTATAAGTTACGTTTGTACTTGCGTTACTAGATGTACTTTCATTAGTATTTTCACTTGATGTGTTAGCCTCTTCTGTTTTTTCTTCTTCTATTTTTGTACCACAATTCTTACAGAATTTACTTTCCTCTTCTAATTCTTTTCCACACTCTCTGCAAAATTTAGCCATAACATAAACTCCTTTCTTATATCAATTAGTATACCAGTTTAAATGCTAATTGGTCAACAAATTAACTTTCCTTGTCATCTTTTATATCTTCTAACTTTACACTTACAAGTTTAGATACACCAGACTCTTGCATTGTAATACCATATAAAACATCAGCGTATTCCATTGTTTTCTTTTTATGGGTAATTACAATAAATTGTGTTTTATTTTTAAATTCATTTAAGAATTTTCCAAAGTTATCTACGTTTACTTCATCAAGTGCTGCTTCAACCTCATCTAAAATGCAAAATGGAACTGGTCTTGTCTCTAATATTGCAAATAAAAGTGATATTGCGGTTAATGTTTTTTCACCACCTGATAAAAGCGAAATATGTTTTAGTGTTTTTCCTGGTGGTAGCGCTTTAATATCTATACCAGTTGTTAAAACATCTTCTGGATTAGTAAGTGTTAAAGATGCATCACCACCTTGAAATAACTTTTTAAATACTTCTTTAAACTTAACTTTAATAACATCAAAAGTTTCTAAGAACTTTTCTTTCATTATGCCATCTAATTCTTTGATTATTTCTAAAATGGTATCTTCAGCTTTTTCTAAGTCAGATTTTTGTGCTGTTAAAAATTTGTACCTTTCAGAAACCCTTTCATACTCTTCTATTGCTCCTACGTTTACGTCGCCTAATTTTTTAATTTCAGCTTTACATTTATCTACGATTTCTCTTGCTTCTTTAGGATCCATATCAAGGAAATAATTAGCCTTAGCCTTTTCAAAAGTCATAGAATAATCTTCTGTTAATGTATTAAGTAAGTTATCTAACATAACGTCTGCTCTATTTACCTTTATTTCTAAATCTTTTAGTTCTTTTGTTTTGGCATAATATTCTTGGTTATTTAATTTATTATTCTTTTCCATGGTAAATATGGTATCTTTATAATCCGTTATCTCTGATTTTAACGAATCAATCTTAAGCGATAATTCATTTTTTTCCTTTTCTTTTTCATAGTATTCTTCTACTATTTTTTCTTCTTCTTTAGAAAGTGCTCCACTTTCTAGTTCATCTAAAGTTTTACTTTCTGTTTTTAGTTTTTCTAAGTCCTCAGAAAATAACTTATACCTTTCGGACTCAAACTTAAGTGATATTTCATAATTTGTCTTTTCTTCTAATAATTTATTTCTTTCTTCTAAAACCGTCTTGTACAAATCATCATTTTTATTTATAGCCTCTTCTATTTCTGCTCTTTTAATTTGGACGCTATTTAGATATTTTAAGCTATCTTCTAAATCATGCTTTTGAGTTATCAAATTAGATGTTTGCCTTGCATTTCCTCCGGTTAAAGAACCTCCTTGATGAAGTAATTCTCCATCTAAGGTAACTATTTTGTACCTATAATTTATTTTTCTTGCTACTTTATTCGCACTATCTATATCACTAACTACTATGGTTGTTCCAAGTTGATTTTTTATTATGTTATCATATGTCGATTCATATCTTACTAAATCTGATGCAACACCTATAAACTCACTTAAATCTTTTAAAATCCTATATGTATCCCTATCGATTTCTCTTTTCTTTATTATGTTAAGTGGGAAAAATGTTGCTCTGCCAAATTTATTTACCTTTAAGAAATTAATGGCTTCTTTAGCGCAAAACTCATCATCACACACTATAAAGTTTGAAGAAGATGAAAGCGCAGTTGATATTGCAGTAGTATACTCTCTATCAGTTTCAACTAAGGCACCTATAACACCATGAATACCAGAAAGTTTAGGATTATCTAAAACGTTTTTAACGGCAAAAGGAAGAGCGGAATTATTTTCAATTGCGTTTTTTAACATTTCAATTTTGTATTTTGTCTCGTTTTCTAGTCTGTTTTGTTTATTTAAAATGTTTTCGTTATCATCATGGCTTTTTCTTACACTCATAAATTCTTCTTCTTTTTCATTTAATTTTAAGACTATAGAATTTACTTTTTTATTTAATATTTCTATGGTGTTTTTAATACCAAACATTTCATTTTCTTTTTTCAAAATAGACTCTTTTATATTAACTATGTTTTCGTGAACCTTACTATCTTTAGCATCATACTTTTGTCTTTCTACGATAAGGTCTTTCTTACCAAGTAAATCTCTTGCTTCTTCTACTTTTTTAGTTAAAAGAGATTGCATTTTATATAGTTCTTCTTCTTTTTTAGTTTGCATAAGTTTTAGTTCTTCTACTTTTGATGAAGAGACGTTACTATCTTTTTCTAATCTTATTACATCTTCCGATAATTCGTTTATCTTATGTTTATTTAGTTGGTATTCTGCATTTATCTTATCTACTTCACTTACTATTAAAGATACTTCAACTTCGTCTAACTTACTTTTATTTTCTAAGTATTTTTTTGCATCACTACTTTGTTTTTTTAATGGTGCAATACTAGTTTCAAGTTCCAATATAATATCGTTTACACGAGACATATTATCGTGCGTTCTATCTAGTTTTCTTAACGCTTCATCTTTTCTTTTCTTATACTTTAAAGTGCCTGCAGCAGACTCAAATATTATTCTTCTCTCTTCTGGTTTATTAGATAAGATCGCACCTATATCACCTTGTGATATTATGTTAAATGACTCTTTGTTAACACCCGTATCAACTAATAAATCTTGAATGTCTTTTAGTCTTACCTTTTCGTTATTTAGGTAATACTCATTTTCACCTGTTTTATAAATACACCTTTTAATTGATACTTCAGTATAATCTACCGGTAAATATTTATCAGTATTATCAAACACTAAGGTTACGCTGGCCGACTGCGCTGCACGTCTTGATTTACTACCAGAAAAAATAACGTCACTCATTAAGCCTTCACCACGTAATTGTTTAACTGATTGCTCACCTAATACCCAGCGTACGGCATCTACTATGTTACTTTTACCACTTCCGTTTGGACCTACAACACCCGCTATTCCTTTGTTAAGTTCTATTTTAGTTTTTTCCGCAAACGACTTAAAGCCTGATGTACGAATCTCCTTTAAATACATTACCTTTCGCTCCTTCTTATAGAGGCTTTTTTCTCTAGTGCGTGATGAGCTGCCTCTTGTTCTGCTTCTTTTTTAGATTTTGCAGTTCCAGTACCTAGTACTATACCATCTACTATTACGCTCATGGTAAAAGTTCTATCATGGGCTGGTCCTTCTTCTTTTACAAGTTCATAAGTTACTGACTTTTTAGTAGTTTGAACCATCTCTTGTAAATTAGATTTATAATCCATAAAAAATGTTTCTGGTTTATCTTCAATAAATGGAATAACAACATCATACACTATTTCCCTTGCCTTAGGATATCCTTGATCTAGGTACACTGCTCCCAAAAAGGATTCAAACATATCCGCAAGTGTTGCTTTCCTATATCTTCCACCTTGTGCTTCTTCTCCCTTTCCTACTTTTACATATTTAGGAAAATCTAAAAGTTTAGCATATTCATATAAAGCATTTTCACATACATACATTGACCTTATTTTAGTCATTTTTCCCTCTTCATAATCAAACTTATTATAAAGATAATCACTCATAATTAAATCTAAAACTTTATCACCTAAAAACTCAAGTCTTTGGTAATCTTCTAAAGAGTCATGTTCATTACAATATGATGAATGTGAAAAGGCTGTATCATAAATATGCATATTATTTGTTTTAATATTAAATTTATCTAATAATTCCATATTTTTATCACCTACTAAATTATAACAAAAAAACTAGATTTAATCTAGTTCTATAAAAGTATTATAATTTATCAATTTACTTTGTCATACTTTTTGAAGCATCTTTTTCTGAAGACGCTATAGCATCATCTAAATAATTATCCAATGACTCTAGCTCTGATTCAATTTGATTACCATATTTAAATACAACTTGTTCATGAGCCTTTACATCTGCTCCTATTATATCTCTTGCAAATTTATAATTATATTCTGGATCTCCACTATTTATTATTGCTTTACCATGAGCTCTTACATCTGCTCCTTTTACATCTCTTACAAATATATAATTTAATTCTGGATCTCCACTATTTATTATCACTCTACCATGAGCTCTTACATCTGCTCCTATTATATCTCTTGCAAACTTATAATTATATTCTGGATCTCCACTATTTATTATTGCTTTACCATGAGCTCTTACATCTGCTCCTTTTACATCTCTTACAAATATATAATTTAATTCTGGATCTCCACTATTTATTATCACTCTACCATGAGCTCTTACATCCGCTCCTATTATATCTCTTGCAAATTTATAATTCCATTCTAGATTGCCACTATTTATTATTGCTTTACCATGAGCATTTATATCTGATCCTTTTACATTTTTTGCAAATTTATAATTCCACTC
>CAKPCM010000038.1 GCA_934141615.1 uncultured Bacilli bacterium | reverse complement strand
AAATGTTCATAGGAAGACTCCTTTCAATGTTAGTTTACAATTACATTTTAACAAAGGACTTCCTTTTTTCATACCCTTTCCCCAAACCATTTTACACAATCTTAATTCATATTTGCTTGAACAAAAAAGATAAATAATGTATAATTATCTTATAGTACGGAGGTATTTCTTATGGAAGATAAAAAAGAGGAAAAAGTGGATGTAAAAAATAATGAAGATGTATTAGAGGATATAGAAGAAATAGAGGAAATAGAAGAACCATCTAAAGAAGATGATAAATCATCTGAAGTAAAGGATGCACCTAATGAAAATGCATCTATTAGTGACGATGTTATTTCGGTGGATACTACTAAGGATGATAGTAGCAAAGTAGTTAGTGATACTGCTGAATCAGAAACTAAAGTGGTTGAAGATGATTCTACTTTAACTGATGGTGAAAAGAATAATAAGAAGGTTTTAATAATAGTATTATTATCAATATTACTAGTAATTGATCTTGCGGCACTAATTATATATTTAATCGGAATAGAAAAAGTTATAAGTTTTATAAAATGATAGTTTAAAAACTATCTTTTTTAATAAATTTTAATAAATATTTAGCACTCTGGTATTGACATTGCTAAAAATGCATATTATAATACTGTTAGACTACAAAAAAAGAAGGTGATAAACTTGCTAAGTGAAAGAAGGAAAGAACTTCTTAAGCTGATTGTAGAAGAGTACATTAAAACTGCTAATCCGGTTGGTTCTTCTTTATTGTGCGGTAAACTAAAATGTTCATCTGCAACCATTAGAAACGAGATGGCATCTTTAGAAGATATGGGTTATCTAGAAAAAACTCATACGTCATCTGGCCGCGTGCCTAGTGAAATGGGATACCGCTATTACGTTGATAATTTGATGGAACCAAAAAAAATGACTGGTGAGGAAGTTTTGAAACTTCAAACTATATTTGATAACAAAGGACTTGTTTTATCAGATGTAATTACAAGAAGTATGGAAATTATATCGGAAATAACTAATTGTACTTCACTTGTTTTAGGAGCATCTAGTTCTGAAAATAAACTAAAGGAAGTTGAAGCGATACCTTTTAGTGATAGTAAGGTAATAGCAATTGTTATAACGGATAAGGGACACGTTGAGCACAAAGAGCTTAACGTAGATGGTAACGTATCACCTAAAGAAGTTAAAAAGGTAGTTGAATTAATTAATAAACTTCTTGTTGGAACACCACTTGATGAGGTTTCCGCTAAACTGGAATTTGAAATTAAGCCAATAATTGGAAATTATGTTAAATCCCATGAAGCTTTATATCAGGCCTTTTATAACGCGTTTAATGAGTTTTCTTATAAGAGTCATATGCATATGGCAGGTAGAACAAAACTGCTTGATTATAGGGAATTTGATAGCGTAGCAAAAGTAAAAGAAATACTTAATAAATTTGATGATGAAAATATGGTTAAGAAAATAGAAGCCGATTGTAATGATATAAACGTGTATATTGGTCATGAAAATAATTTTGATGATGATGTATCGGTTATTAAGACTAAGTATGATATAAATGGTGAAGAAGGCACAATTGCGATAGTAGGACCTAAGAGAATGGATTATGAAAAGGTCGTATCACTACTTAACTATATAAAGCAAAACATAGAAAGGTAAAAATATGACAGAAGAGAAAAACAAAAATGAAGAAATAAATAAAGATATGAATATAAAAGAAGAAAAAGACCATAAAGATAAAAAGCATAATAAAAATAAAGAAACAGAAGATGTTATAAAGCTTACTAAGGAAGAAGTAGAAGCAATAAATAAAAAGGCTTCCGATGCGGAAGAGCGTGCGCTAAGACATCAAGCAGAGTTAATTAATTATCGTAAGAGAAAAGATGAAGAAACAGAGAAAATGCTAAAGTACGCAAACGAAGGATTAATTCTTGAAATTTTACCTGTTTTAGATAATTTTGAAAGAGCGGTTAGCATGAATGAAAACGTGAGTAAAGAAACCGAAAACTTCATAAATGGAATAAACATGGTTCATCAAGGCCTAGTTTCTGCATTAAAGAAGTATGGTGTTAGTGAAATAGAATGTTTAGGAAAGAAGTTTGATCCTACTTTAGAGCAAGCCGTTATGACTGCCGAAGAAAAGGATAAAGAAAGTGACATAGTTTTAGAGGTATATCAAAAAGGATATATGCTAAAAGATAAATTAATTAGACCAGCGATGGTTAAAGTAAATAAATAAAAGAGAGGAATGATAAATATGAGTAAAATAATAGGTATAGATTTAGGTACAACAAATTCGTGCGTTGCTGTCTTAGAAGGTGGCGAAGCAAAGGTTATCGCTAATGCTGAAGGTGAAAGAACAACTCCATCAGTAGTAGCATTTAAAGATGGAAAGATTATTGTTGGTGGCGCAGCTAAAAGACAGATGGTAATCAATCCTGATACAATAAGATCAATAAAAAGATTAATGGGTACTGATAAAAAGGTAAAAGCAAATGGTAAAGAATACACTCCAGAAGAAGTATCTGCAATGATCTTAGGAGACTTAAAGAAAACTGCAGAAAGTTATTTAGGAGAAAAAGTTGATAAGGCAGTAATTACTGTTCCAGCATACTTTAATGATGCACAAAGACAAGCTACTAAAAACGCAGGTAAGATTGCAGGTCTTTCAGTTGAAAGAATCATAAACGAACCTACTGCAGCATCACTTGCATACGGACTTGATAAACAAGAACAAACACAAACTATCTTGGTTTATGACTTAGGTGGTGGAACATTTGACGTATCAATTCTTGAATTAGGTGATGGTGTATTCGAAGTTAAATCAACATCTGGTAATAACCACTTAGGTGGAGATGACTATGACCAAAGAATAGTTGACTTCTTAGTAGAAGAAATCAAAAATGAACATGGCGTTGATTTATCAGGCGATAAAATGGCTATGCAAAGATTACAAGATGCAGCAGAAAAAGCTAAGAAAGACTTATCTGGTATGACTATGACGCAAATTTCATTACCATTCTTAGCACAAGGAAAAGATGGTGTTATTAACTTTGAAACATCACTTTCAAGAGCTAAATTTGAGTCTTTAACTGATGATTTAACAGAATCTACTCTAGAACCTGTAAGAAAGGCTTTAAAGGATGCTAAATTATCTGCTAGTGACATTGATAAAGTATTATTAGTAGGTGGTTCAACACGTATTCCAAAGGTTCAAGAGTTAATTAAGAAAGAATTAGGCAAAGAACCATCTAAAGGTGTTAACCCTGATGAAGTAGTTGCTATGGGAGCTGCAATTCAAGGTGGTGTGTTAACTGGAGATGTTAACGACATAGTATTACTTGACGTTACACCACTTTCACTAGGTATTGAAACAATGGGTAATGTTATGACTCCGTTAATCGAAAGAAACACTACAATACCAACTTCAAAATCTCAAGTATTCTCAACCGCAGCAGATAATCAACCAGCAGTTGACATACACGTACTTCAAGGTGAAAGACCAATGGCAAGTGATAACAAAACACTTGGTAGATTCCAATTAACAAACATTCCACCAGCACCAAGAGGAGTTCCACAAATTGAAGTTACATTTGATATCGATGCTAATGGTATCGTAAACGTTAAGGCAAAAGATTTAGGAACTGGTAAAGAACAGGCTATTACAATTACTGCATCAACAAACCTATCAGATGAAGAAATAGAAAAGATGCGTAAAGAAGCTGAAGAAAACAAGGATGCTGATGAAAAGAAGAAAGCTTTAGCAGACGCTAGAAACGAAGCTGACCAAATGATCTTTACAACTGAAAAAGCTATTAAGGATTTAGGTGATAAAGTAGATGCTAAGGATAAAGATGCTGCAGAAAAATTAGTTTCTGATCTAAAGAAGGAACTTGAAGGCGAAGATGTAGATAAGATTAAAGATGCAACATCTAAACTTCAAGAAGAAGCAATGAAATTAGGTGCTAAAGTATACGAAGAAGCTAATAAAAAAGCTCAAGAAGAGGCAAGCACAAAAAGTAATAAATCAAACGAAGACGAAGTAGTAGACGCAGAATTTGAAGAGAAAAAATAATAAATAACAGTAGTAAAGTTCTAGCAGATAAAGCTAGAACTTTATGCTTAAATAAAAAGGAGAGTCTATGGCTAAAGAAGAAAAACTAAGAAGTGAAATTAAAGATGAATATAAATGGGATTTGTCAAAGATATATAAAGACAAAAAAGAGTGGCAAAAGGATTTTGACGATGCAAAAGAAGAATTATTAAAAGTTACTTCATATAGAAATAGTTTTTTGAGTAATGGCAAAAAGCTTTATGAATATTTCAAATATGATGAAGCAGTATCAAGAAAATTAGAAAAAATATACTACTATGCACATTTAAATTATGATGCTGATACCTTAAATGAAGAATATAAGGTAATGAAAAATAAGGTTTTAGATTTATTTACTAAATATAATGAACTATCTTCATTTGTTGTTCCTGAAATATTAAAGTTGGATGAAAAAAAGTTAGCATCATTTTATAAAGATGAAGAAAGATTAGAAGATTATAGATTCAGTATTGAAAATATATATAGATTTAAAAATCATACATTAGATGAAGAAAAAGAAAAAATGTTATCAAATCTTTCAAAGTGCTTATCTAATCCAGAAGAGACTTATGAAGCGTTAACGGATTCTGATTTTGAATATGATTATATTACTGATGAAAAAGGTAATAAAGTTAAGTTTAATGAAAGTAATTACTCATTATTTATAAAATCAAAAGATAGAGGCGTACGTAAGAAAGCTTTTGAGATGCTTCATAATAAGTATAAGAAATACATAAGAACAATAACATCTACTTATAAGGGTGAGGTAGAAACTAACGTTGTATTAGCTAAAATAAGAAATTATGATAGTGCAATTAGTGCCTCTTTATATTCCGATAACGTATCACAAGATATTTATAACAACTTAATAAAAGTTGTTAATGATAATATGGACGTATTATACAAATACTATGATTTAAAAAAGGAAATACTTTCTCTTGATCGCCTTCACATGTATGATACTTATGTTGAAATAATAAATAAGGTAAGTAAAAAGTATACGTTTGATGAAGCTAAAGAAATAGTAATAGATGCATTAAGCGTTTTAGGAGATAAATACATATCAAACTTAAAGAAAGCCTTTGATGAAAAATGGATAGATATTTATCATAGTAAAGGTAAGAGATCAGGAGCATATTCATCAGGTAATTTTGATGTTAATCCATACGTTTTATTAAACTTTGAGGGTACGTTAAATGATGTATCAACGCTAGCTCATGAACTTGGTCACTCTATGCATACATACTTATCTTGCAAAAATAACCCATATCAATATTCGTCATATGAGATATTTGTAGCAGAAGTTGCATCAACCGTTAACGAGCTTTTACTTGCAAATTATATGCTTAAAAACTCTAAGAATAAAGAAGAAAAATTAGCTGTTATAAACCACATTTTGGATTTATATAAGGCAACTTTATACAGGCAAACAATGTTTGCAGAATTTGAAAGAGAAACTCATAAATTAAGAGAAAAAGGTGAAGTTTTAACTAGTGATCTATTATCAAACATGTATTACAACTTAGTTAAAAAATACTTTGGGCCTAATGTTTTATGTGACGACTTAATTAGGTATGAATGGGCTAGAATACCACATTTTTACTACAACTTCTACGTGTATAAATACGCAACTGGAATATCAGCGGCAAGTTATATTGTAGATGGCATATTAAATAATAGAGAAGGTGCACTTGAAAATTACATAAACTTCTTAAAAACAGGAGGTTCTATGTATCCTTTAGATGAATTAAAAATAGCGGGCGTCGATTTAAATAACAAATCCGTTGTTTTATCAGCCATTAAGACTTTTGAGAGATATTTAAAGGAATTTAAAGACATATATAATAGTTAGGAGGTATAAGAAGAATGAAGAAAGACTATTATGAGGTACTTGGTGTTTCTAAATCAGCTTCTGATGCCGAAATTAAAAGCGCGTTTAGAAAGTTAGCTAAGAAATATCATCCAGATGTTTCTAAGGAAAAAGACGCAGCAGAAAAATTTAAGGAAGTACAAGAAGCATACTCAGTATTATCAGATAAAGAAAAAAGAGATAAATATGATAGGTTTGGTCATGCTGCATTTGATCAAAACGGAGGCTTTAACGGAGCCGGTGGTTTCTCTGGATTCGAAGACTTTGATGCCTCAGATATATTTAAAGATATATTTGGAGCAGGCTTTGGCTTTGGAGGAGATTCATCGTTCTTTGGAGGCGGAAGAACATCAAATGCCGCAAGAAAAACAAAGGGTCCGGATATTAATGTAATATTTGAGATGGATTTTATAGAGGCAGCATTTGGAACTAAAACAACGGTTTCATTAAACATTGATGATAAATGTCCAGACTGTGATGGAAAAGGCGGAACTGGCATTAAGACTTGTCCTGATTGTAAAGGAACGGGATATATAAAAGAACAACAGAGAAGTATTTTAGGAGCATTTATTACGCAAAGACCTTGTCCTACTTGTGGTGGAACAGGTGAAACGTACACAAATAAATGTACAACTTGCCGTGGAACTGGTAAAAAACGTGTTAAGAAAAACATCATAGTAAACGTTCCGGCAGGAGTTGATACCGGTGACCACTTAAGAGTAGCAGGTAAAGGTCCAGCAGGAGAAAATGGAGGTCCAAACGGAGACGTTTATATTGAAATAAAAGTAAAAGAACATCCATTATTTAGAAGAGATGATAATAATCTATTCGTAACTTTACCACTTACTATTACAGAAGCTGCCTTAGGCTGCAAAAAAGAAGTTCCAACACTTGATGGTAACGTAATATTAACGGTTCCTCAAGGTAGTCAAACAGGTGATAGACATAGACTTAAAGGTAAGGGCTTAAAGAGTCCAGCAAAACGTGGTACTGGTGATATGTTTGTTGTTATAAAAGTTATAACTCCAACTAAACTAGATAGAAAACAAAAGAAACTATTAGAAGAACTTGCTTTAACAAACCTAAAAACTAGTGATTTTAATACGTTTGAAAAATATTTATCAAAAAATAAATAAAAGCTTGCTAAAGGTAAGCTTTTTTGATATATTAATAACAATTTAATTGACGTTGCAGTTAGGAGATGAAATAATGAAAAAAGATGAATCTTCTTTAACAGGAGAAGATACTCCAGTTACGTTTGTTAATGATGAAAATCTTTGGAAACTAAAAGAGTTTTATGAATGTCAAGATGAAAATAAATTTGATTATAGTAGAATAAGACCAAAGTTTAGTGATGGCGTTTATATGGGCGTATGGTTTAGTTATAATGCTGTTAAAATTCTAAAAGATAGTAATGATATATGTAAGGGTATAGCAAAACAATATGAAGAATATAATTCATCAAAAGAAACTAAGGTGGTATCTAAATCCATGCCACAAGAAGAAAGTGTTAAAACTAAAGTGTACACTAAACTAATCAAAGAAAAAAGTGAAAGTAATGAAAAAAAGTCTGAAACAAAGGGAGATGATAATATGAGTAGAAAAAGAGATTTTTATTCTGAATTTAATGCATCAAAAGAAGAAATTGATGAAATAATAAATTCCGAGTTAGATATTGCAGATAGTGAGGTAATAATTAGTGCCTGGAAGGGTTATTTAAACGGTCCTTACCCAAAACTTAAAATCATTAATACTCCAGAGTATAAAAATGCTTGTGACAAGATAAGTAAATTACTTGAAGAAAAGAAGAATAATAGCAAGCAAAAAGAAAGTAGTGCTTTTTATGATATGTTTAATGGCTATAGTCCGTATGATATAGATAAAGCCTTTGAAAAGTTAACTGATAAACAAAAGAATATTATATTAAAGAAGTGGAATGGCGATATTAAAAAAGGTATTAAAAAGCGTGGCGAATTTACCAAGAAAGAAAATACTTCTTATAGTTTAGCTAAAAAGGCCCTTACCAATATTTTATCTGGAAAAGAAAAAAATAGTAGTGATAAGGCTGATAAAAAAGAACGTTCTAAAAACGTTTTAAATGAGAAGCAAGTAGAAATAAAATTAGACGCTAAAAATGAAGTTAATATGGGTGAAGATACTAAAACAATTCAAGAGCAAGAAAAAATAGAAAGTAAAATTACAAAAGAATGCAAAAAAGATACTAAGGAACATAAAGTAGATGAAAATGAAATATATTTAAAATTGTTTGAGTTGGTTAGTGATCCATACTTTATGGATGTAATTAAGAAACTTAATAAAAACGACTATAACATTTTATTTTTAAAGCTTAATTATCCGGGAAAAAGCATTGAAGAATTATCTAATTTTACGGGTATGAAGACGGATGATATTAAAGTGTCATTATCAAAAGGCGTAGATATGATAATAGATGAGTTTAACGGTATAATTAGAGAAATGTTTAATATAAGTGATTTTAATAAAACTGAAGATAATTCATATAAACTAAGATAATATATCGTTAAATCAAAATGAAGTGCACAAATAAGTGCATAACAGCAAAAAAAGTGCAATTTCAATAGAAAGTGCACTTTTTATGCCGTTTTAAGAAGATTTTTAGAAAATAAAGCTAGATATT
>CAKPCM010000037.1 GCA_934141615.1 uncultured Bacilli bacterium | reverse complement strand
CTATTAGGTCCTCTCATATCTATAGTTAGACACTTTTTCAAAATACCCCCTAAAATTCTAAAAAAAAACTAAAAAAATTATAAAATTTTAAAAACTAAAAAGAATTAGATGTTTTTTTCTAATTCTTTTACTCTATTTAATATTCTTTTCTTTCCAAACAGCCTCATAATATCATAAAGATTAGGTGTCATGCTCTTTGTTGTAAGAGAGGCTCTAATTACCATCGAAATATCTCCTACGTGTCCCTTATATTTATCGGGATTTGCTTTATATTCTTTAACTTCTCTTGCATAACCTAAAGCCTCAGATAAATCTTTTATTTTTTCAAACCATTCCGGTTGTTCATCTGCTTCATTATAATACTCATTCATATATGTATTCATTATTTTTAGTATTTCATCTTTATCAGTTATACCATTAAACTCATAATTCTTTTCCATTTTTTCAAATAATTCATCATACATATACCAAACAAGATGTTTTACTTCACTAAATGAAGCATAATCTTTTCTTGGTTTCTTTTGTTCTCTTTCAATGTTTAAAAGCCCTATTGTAAAATCTTTATACTTAGTTATCAATTCATAAAATTCTTCATCATATTCCTTAGAATACTTAACTAGCATATCATAAAATTCTGTTGCTTTTATTCTTGCTAAATAATTCTTTGAAATGTTATGCAATTTCTCAACGTCAAACAAACCACCAGACTTACTAGTCTTCTTAAAATCATATTTAAAATCATCCAATGATTTATCTTTATTAGCATCCCACCACTGTTCAAAGTTAGTGTTAGCAAGCGTCATTAAATATAATTCAACAGCTTTTACTGGAATTCCCTTTTCTCTATAGTAACTCATTTGTGCTTCTGGATCTTTTCTCTTAGAAAGCTTTCTTTTAACACCATTATCTTCCTTTAAAATTGGAGATATGTGAGCATACTTAGGAGGTTTAAACCCGAATACTTGGAATAATTGTATATGAGTTGGAAGCGATGATAACCATTCATCTCCCCTTATAATATGAGTTGTACGCATTAAATGATCATCTACTAAGTGTGCAAAATGATAAGTTGGAAGCCCATCTTGTTTCATTATTACAATATCCATATCATTTTCTGGGAAAGATATTTTTCCTTTTATTAAATCATTAACGATTATTTTCTTGTTAAAATCACCTGGAGATTTTAATCTTAAAGTAAATGCTTCTTTATTTTTAACTCTTTCATAAGCATCACTAACAGGAATCTTACGACATTTAGCATATCTTCCATAATATCCTATTCTATCTTTTCTTTTTTCCTGAGATGATGTCATCTCTTCTTTTTCTTCTTTAGTACAAAAGCATGGGTATGCAAGACCTTGTTCAACTAAATATTTCATAAATGTTTGGTAAATTTCTTTTCTCTTGCTTTGCGTATAAGGACCATATGCACCTTTTTCTTCACTACCTGATATTACTCCTTCATCTGGAGTTACCTCAAAGTATTTTAAGTCCGTTGTAATAACATCCACCGCATCACTAACCAATCTTTCTCTATCAGTATCTTCTATTCTTATATAAAATACACCATTTGTATCTTTTGCAGCTTTCTTTGCAACAAAGGCTTGAAATAACGTTCCCATATGGGTATATCCAGTTGGAGATGGCGCAGCACGAGTTACTATCGCATCATCTGGTAAGTTTCTTTCTGGATACATCTTTTCATAATCTTCTATTGTTTTTGTAATATTAGGAAATATTAAGTCTGCTAAATCTTTATTAGTCATAAAATCATTCCTTTCTTAAGCACTTAAATTATATCAGATTTTATCTTTAAAGTTAAGATTGTTTCACAATTTACTTTTTATTTTAATCTTTTTATTGGACCTTCTATACTGACTTCATCATCAGAAATCGAAGAATCCAAGAAAAGTTCATTTACTACCAAGTTTTCAAAACTTATAACAGAACCATGCATAGAAAGATTTTCTTTAGTAATTATATCTATACCATCATATAAAAAACCACCGGTAGTTCCAAGCATATAAATACTTTTTAAATCATATGAAAAACTTTTAGGTACATTGAATAATTTACTTGCTGATCCCGTAATTTTCTTTTTATTTCTTTTCTTAATTTCTTCTAAGTTTCCCATTTTTTCTTCTGCGATTAAATACTCATTATCATGTAAAATATTATTGCTATCAAAGTTAACTAAGCTATTATATAAATAACTGCCGGAAGCTGGAATAGGATTAAATTCTAATACATCAAGTTCTTTTTTGCCATTTCTTTCATACTCAAAAACATCCATAACAAAACTCGATGGGAAATCCTCCAAACCATTAACTATATTTAGTGATTTTTCATAAACTTCCGGATCTATTTTATGAAATACGTAATCGGTAAATCTAGATATACTAACGATTTTGTTTTCTATTACAAATATTCTATATTCTTTTTGTCCAATATCATCCTTTAATATTTTAACAGGTTCGCTTATTATAAATTCATCATTTTGATGTTCTTTTATGCACCTTGATATTAACGACTCCTTATCAAGTAAATAATCAGTTTCAAATTGCTCACTATAATCTTTTTTTACTGTTTTAAAAAATATTTCATTTCCATACTCTTTTTTTATTTTATTTAAAATATCATCATCTAATAATTCGCACCCATTATATATTTGCATTTTTCTAATAGGCTTATAATGTTTTAACCAATTAGTACAAAAATCAATATTGTCTTTAGTACACAAAGATTTTCCTCCGTGTCTTTCTATGGCAGCACATAGTTTTTCTTCTTGAAACACACCAGCACGTGGATATATTTTCATATCCTTTATATCAATTTCTTTACCATTAGAATCTACAAAGCAATCTTTTTCGATATTGTATATAATTGCCTTTCCCATCTTTTTAGTATAATTCAATAAATTTTCAGCACCATATGATAAGTCTGATTCACCATAAAAACAATAAAACATCTTTGCCTCCTAATACTTTTTGATATTAATTCTTTTTTTCAATAATTAGATTATACCAAATCTAAATCTCAAAGTTAATTATTTACATTATAACATTTTTATTTAAAATTAATCAAAGAAAAAAATACCGATTATTGGTTAGATTATTTTGTAATTGTATCCGTAAAATAACTTTTATCAAAGACATTAAGTAACATACTAATCAATGCAAATACGTTATATTTTATAAAATTATTACTTTTTTTGTTTGTTTGCTTGTTTTTATATTTACTTGATAGTATACTTTCTATAGGGAATATCAGTTGTTGAGTGTCTACCTCTAATCTTTATAGAGAGGAGGTTTGATAATGATGAAGAAAAGAAACTTTGTAATCAAAGTCCTTCGATACATTACTATCATTTTATTTCTCCTTATCATTATGATAGTAATAATAAAAAAATGACACTCATTCGCTAGAATAAGTGTCTGATTCAATATAAATTGGGTAGACATTCAACTCGGAAAAACTGAATGTTCCCTTTTTATTTTATGCAAATTCTTCCTGCTAAATACATACTATCATAAAATCAGTTTTTTTGCAAGTTTTAATATTCCAAAATACATAAGTAATATAATAAAGATTTTTTCCGATATTTGCTTATTTTGTCTGTTTTACAATACTAATTTTCCCCTATTTTTGATACCAAAATCCATATAAAGTTTTGCATAAGTGATATTAATTTCTTCATATTTTGGGTTATCATATAATCCTCATTGCTTTCTTAAATAACAAAAAAACTAACATTTCTGTTAGTGATTTATCACTCTCGAATATATAAAGGTTCGAGTTTCATATCATAATTGGTGACCCGTACGAGATTTGAACTCGTGAATGTCGCCTTGAGAGGGCGATGTGTTAAACCCCTTCACCAACGGGCCATACATATTTGGTTGCCCTGACTGGATTCGAACCAGTGCATGTCTGATTCAGAGTCAGATGCCTTACCACTTGGCTACAGGGCAATTTACAAGAATAATTATAATACATTTTTTTATATTTAACAATATTATATCGATTAAAAAAGAAAAAGATTATTTATCAACCTTTTTCTTTTCTAATTTTTTCTTAGACACTATATATCTGTATAAAATATCATCTTTAATTACGTAAAACCAAGTCTCTTCATTTTTTTTCATTTCATAATTCATTATTGGTAATAAAAGTTCTCTTGATAAATTAAGAATCTCTTTAAACTCATCTATTTCTATTAGTTTATATTTGCTAACATCTAAAATGGTACTAGTATTTACGATTATATCATCATAATTTTTAAGAATCTTATTAAGTTCTCTTTCGTACTCGGTTTTATTAGTAAACGCAAATAACTTTCTAAGTAGGAAGCAAATTATTATGAAAGTAATTATGTTTGCTATTACGATATAGCTCATAACCGTTTTATTAGTTTTGACTAAGTCACTTTCATATACTGATTTTGTTTTTGGCTTTGATGTGTTACTTTCTATTTTTACAACCGATGATGATAAAGGTATTTTAATTGTATTAGAGTAAGTATCATTATAAGATGCACCACCTACAACTCCAGAAAAATCACTTACCTCTGATACTTCCAGATATCCATCAACTGCTATTTTAACCTGGTTTTGAAAATCTTTAACCATGTTTAAATAATCAGTTAAATATAAATCATAAGACCCTATGCTAGCATAATTACTATCATTAAAACTCATTACTTTCTCATCTAATACTTTTTCCTTAGCCATAACTTCTGGGTTATTATTTTTATCCGTTGACTCTTTATAATATACCTTTAATTTTGCAACTAATTTATTAGTTCCTGTTACGTTTGTTTTTACCGTTGATTTAAAACTATATAATGATGAAATTTCTATATGATCAATCAAATCTAAAATATAAGCTTCACCGGCATTTAGATAACTGTTATCAATGAAATCATTTTGTTTTAGGTATACCTTATAATCCAAGTTACCACTAGATGTATAATCCATTATTACGCCACTTTTGTCTTTGTTTGGAGATATTGCTTTAAATAAGTAACTTAAAAAAGCAAACTGTACAACTAAAGCAATAACTAACAATGTTGATATTATTATTTTTTTAACTGTTTTAACTTCTAGTTTGAACTTTTTCATACTTTATACCTCCTTATTCTTGAACGTAATTAAATCTTATATAAAATTCTATTTCACTAGAATCTTGTTTTAGCTCATTTTCCCAGGATACTTTAATGAAAAACTTTTCCTCTTCCAAAGGATTTAAAGCTTTATCCGTAATTGCTATTCCATCATAAGTTATTTTAATAGCATCATTATCATTTGTTCCATATTCATATATAGACTCTAACTTGGCAGGCATTTGTCCTACGTTTTTAACCGTTATTGGCACAATCACATAAGCACCCATGTAAGATAATTTTGGAACGTTTATTAAAACCGTTTTTTTATCATCAGAAATTTCCGAAGTAACATTCATGCTACCATTTTCTTCTATCTTACCAATGCTTTCAAATTCAACGTCTAAATCCTTTACAATTGACGTTTTTCCTTTAACATTAGTACTTACCCTAAACACAGAATAACCAACTGATAAGCCTAGTAAAATTAATATAACAATCACTATTAACAAGCTTTGCTTTTTCATATTTCATCCTACGCTCCCATTAAAGAATTATAACAATTAATAAAGTAAAGTTCAATGATATTTATAAAACATTGGCAAAATAAACCAATATTTGTCATTTTTTGACAATTAGTTTATTCTTCCTTTATCTATAGTTATTTTTTTATCAACATCAGTATGTAAAATTTTACTAAATATTAACGTAGGATATCCAAGATAAGGTATATCTAATTTAACAATACCATCTACTTGATATTCTTTTACTGCAAAAAGATCTACCTCATTATTGTTATCTCCTTTTGTTACAAATTCTCTTTTTCCTTTTTCATCTGTTCTAATTAAAACAACTCTATGTACTACGTAATAGCCATCAATTTTATACCTAATTACATCACCTTTTTTGATTTTGTTAACATCTATGTCCTTAATTATTACAATGTCTCCTTTTCTTATTTTAGGAAGCATACTATTACTTGCAATAACAAGTGGTTTAATGTTAAATGCGCCAAGTCCAAATAAAACCATAAATATAATAAACAAAATCATTAAAATCCATCCTTTTATTCCAACAGTTTTGTTACCCCTTCTATCAAGTGTTTTATCAAGCTTATTAATTAAATAATTAATATAAATATATGAAAAAAATGGTATTATGGAATTTAACAATGATAAGGTTGCTAAATCAAGATCCGGAAGAATCGGTAAAATATACATCAAAAATTGTGGTATAAAAGTATAAATTAATGCTGCTTTATAGCTTGCATAATATGAAATATAAGTTAAGTATAAATTGGTTATTAAACTTGGCATAAGTGTTTGAATTATAAATTCAAAAGCGTTTAAAGAGCTAGAAAAGTAAGAACTAAATTTATAGATATTTAAATCAATTAAAGTAAATAAAATGGATATTAGTAAAGCGTTAAGTAAAATTCTTTTTTGACCACTATTATTAATCATGTAGTATCTTACATATTCTTTTACAATAACTATTGGTACAAATATCCATAAGTTATTTATTACTCCTTTAAGCGTGTAATCATACGGATTATGTGCAAAACCTTTAACATATCCCATACAAAAATATATAGCAAAATAAATAAGAGTAGTTACTATAACGCAAAATGAAACTTCTCTTTTGTGCTTTAAATTTGGAATAACATCGTCTTTAAAAAAGAAGTAAGTTATTATTCCAATAAATATCCAAATAAGAGGCTTTACTACATATGAATAAAAAGATCCAAATGAAGTTGACATACCAATAACTTCAAAAGTTATTGATGCTAAAACAATTACAGAAAGTATAATTACCTTTAAATTCTTTTTCATTTTATCACCCCATTTACATTATTCATTATCCCATCCTCTATATTTTATTATAAAGTAGAAATACTTAGTTTCTCCTTGAAGTTCATATGAAACGGTAGCAGTTATATCCTGATCTTCTAATCTGGTTAAAAAATTAGATGTAATAGTTAGTTTAACTTCTACTGCTTCACCTGGATTTAAAGTTGTTTTTGAAACAGACGCTGATGCACTCTTTATATAGCCTAATCCATTATTTTCTATTTTTGTAGTAACTTTTCCATTAGTATAAGTAAGTTCTGTTGGATTAGAAAATGATACTGTATACGTAATTGTCTTTCTTGATATTGCAATACCAGCACCCTTATTCCAAATTGCTATAAAGGTATCACCTACCCAGTGTTCTTCCCTTAATGAAAGCTTACTTCTAGGTGTATCATAAGTACTATATAGGTTATCTTCTGGTTTTAACATAATGGGATTTGTAGGAAGCATTGTTCCACTATAATAATCAACCGTTGATGCAACTCCATTAATGGTTAATGAATCGTTAAAAAATGCGTAACCTATGCTAATCAAACAAATAAATATTGCTACTATAGCACTTATTATCTTTAATTTTTTATCATTGCTTAATATTTTTTTCAAAGCTATCACCTTCAAATTATGTAGTGTATTTTACTATAAAATACATATACCTTTTTTTTCCTTGAACGTTATATGATATTGTTGCTTTAGCTTCTTCAGTATGATATCTCCAGCTTATATCAACGTGAAAAGACATTGTAACATCAACACTTTCACCAGGTTTAACTTCAATTTTAGATATTGTTGTCGAAGCATCTTTTAGCATACTACCAGTGTTACTTGTTATTTCGGTTGCAACCTCACCAGATGAAAACGTAGTTTCAGTGTTATTTGTAAACGTGATTGTATAATTTATTGTATACTCCCCACCCGATGTTGCAAAAGCCTTTTTCATATTTAATGAGTACGTATCATCTTGCCAGGACTCCGAAGAAAAACTAAGTCCACTTTTGGTGGTATCTTGAGTATAATACCTGTTATTGTTTGAATCTCTTATAACGGCTGATACAGGCAATTTTTCACCTTCATAATATTCAACCGTCGATGCAACCCCATTAATGGTTAATGAATCATTAAATAAAGCATAGGCCGTAGATAAAAAGATAATAAAAACAAGTATTGGAATAACTAGAAAATTTGTTCTTTGACTGACCTTTAACTTTTTATTTTTCATACCTTCACCTATCATATAAATACTATCATAAATACATAAAAATTTCAATTTAAAAAGCAGGTTTTATAACCTACCTATATTTTATTATGACGTTATTTGTTTATAATTCATCTTTATAGAAAATTGCACATTTTCTGATGACTTATTAGAGTTTTCATCCCACGCTACCTTTATTGTAAAGGTTTGAGTTCCGTTTTGCTCTAATCTTTTATTTTTTAATTCTGCAAGATTAGTATACGTAACTTTAACCGTATCATCAGTTGTTAATCCAGATTCTGAAATACTTTCTAAAACTGCTGGAATAGAGCCCTTACTAGTTACCGTAACTGGAAATTCAACATAAGCTCCAGGAAATTCTAGTTTGTTAACGGTTACGTTTAGCGTGTTCTTATCAGATGAAATACTAGTTAATGAAGCGGCATCACAAGTTCCCGTAAAACCAATACAAGTAGGTGTACCAACAGAAGTAAATTCAACATCAAAAGTACCTTCTGCCGTTGCTGTTCCACTAATCGTTAAAGTATCACTAAATAATGCGTAACCTACTGCAACTGCTAAAACAAAAGCTATGATTCCAACTACTATAATATTTTGTTTTTTCATAAACACATTCCCTTCTATTTTTATAACAAGAACATAATATCATTTATTTTTTCTTTAGTAAATAAATGAGAAAAAAATTAACATAATTAATAAAAAAAGTGTAAACAAAAAAAACAGGATAAATGAGACTGCTGAAAAAGTATACAAAGATTACTGTAGACTATATCAGTAGTCTTTTTAATTTGATATAATGAATATGTA
>CAKPCM010000036.1 GCA_934141615.1 uncultured Bacilli bacterium | reverse complement strand
ATGATATTACGAAGGTAATAAGAAGAGGTTTAAATAAGAGTAAACAAGATAAGAAATAAGTCTTATTTTGTTTTATTTTTGTTATAAAAATGTTATAATATGTAAAGAAGATTTAACCATAATAGGAATAGGTGATTAACTTGGATATAAATGGACAATATATAAATTATTTAGATTACGGAAATAAAAAGAAAGACGCTATTGTATTGCTTCATGGATGGGGACAAAACATAGAAATGATGCAAATGCTTGGAGAACCTTTTAAGAATGAATACAGAATTATAATAGTGGATTTTCCTGGCTTTGGGTTAAGTCCTGAACCAAAAAGGGTAATGGATGTTAATGATTACACCATTTTAATAGAAGAATTATTAAAAAAGTTAAAGGTTAAAAATCCAATATTAATAGGGCACTCATTTGGTGGTAGAGTATCAGTTAAGTTTGCTTCTAGAAATGATGTTAAAAAAGTAATACTTCTTTCTCCTGCACTTAGGGGACACGACAAGAAAGGTCTTAAAACAAAGATTTTAAAAACGTTAAAAAAAGTTCCAGTTATAAAAAACTTAGAAGGCTGGGCTAAGAATCATATAGGTTCAAGAGATTATAGGGCAGCAAGTCCTATCATGAAAGCCGTTTTAGTTAAGACAGTTAATGAAGATTTATCAGAGGATGCTAAAAAAATAAAGGCTCCGGTAATTTTGATTTATGGAGATATGGATAGTGAAGTACCGGAAGAAGATACAAAAGAATACGAAAGATTAATACCAGATTGTGGTCTTATCTTGTATGAGGGATGTACACATTATGCGTACTTAGAAAGACTTAATCAAACAATAAACATAATAAATAATTTTATAAAGTAAGGATGTGTAAAAAATGTTTTATGTAAGTTTAATACCATTTATAGTTTTGCTTATTTATGATTTTAAAAAATCACTTCATATGGCACAGCAAAATCTATATAATGATGATCATAGGTTTTTAAAGTGGACAATTAAGGATATGAAAAGCTTTAAGACGCCCCTTAAATGCTCACTAGTTGTAATAATTACTTATTTAGTACTTATATTACTTAAGTTAGATTCAAAATTAATTACGGAAATTTACTTTTTTGTTGTATCTTTGATTATCTTAATTATAAAGATAAAAGAAGATAAGTCATCTGACACAAAAATAGCTCTTAAAGTTACGGCAAGAGTTAAAAGGTTAATTGTAACTAACGTAATAATACTTGCACTTATTTCGTTTGGTCTGTATTGTGTTAAAAACGTAAACGTAATTTACTTAATTTTATTTATTTATGAAATATTATTAAATTTTGTTTTGATGATATCAATCATAATTAATAAACCAGTTGAAAAGTTAGTTTACTTATCATATAAAAATAAAGCCGTAAGTAAGCTTAAATCAATGAATAATTTAAAGGTTATAGGAATTACTGGAAGCTACGGAAAAACAAGTAGTAAAAACATATTAAGTGATATATTAAACGTTAAGTATAATGCACTTCCAAGTCCTAAAAACTTTAATACTCCATACGGACTTATTATAACGGTTAATAATTACTTAGATAAGTTTGATGATATATTAATTGCGGAAATGGGAGCTTATAAAGTAGGAGAAATAAAAGAGTTATGTGACCTTGTAAAACCTAAGTATGGTATTTTAACTAAAATAGGTACGGCTCATATAGAAATATTTGGTTCTCAAGAAAACATTCAAAAAGGAAAGTTTGAGCTTATTGAAAGCCTTCCTTCTGATGGAGTTGGTGTTTTAAATGCTGATGATGAACTTCAAGTTAATTATAAATTAAAAAATGATTGTAAAATTATTTGGATAGGTATTGATAATAAGGATGCTGATGTAAGAGCATTAGATATTAAAACTTCTAATAAAGGTACAACGTTTAACGTTGTCTTTAAAGGCGATAAGAAGAAATATTCGTTTACAACCAAACTATTAGGTTATAATAATATATATAACATTTTAGCTTCACTTGCACTTTCAAAAGAATTTGGTCTTTCGATAGAGCAAATGCAAAAAGCGGTTTTAAATGTTCGAAGCGTAGAGCACAGACTAGAACTTAGAGAAGCTGGAAACATAACTTATATAGATGATTCTTATAACTCTAATCCAGTTGGTTCTCATATGGCCTTAAACGTACTTGAAAGTATGCCAGGGCTTAGAATAGTTATGACGCCAGGTATGGTTGAACTTGGGGATAAGTCTTATGAACTTAATAAAAAGTTTGGTACTTATATGAAGGGTTCGGCTGACGTAGTAATACTTGTTGGAGAGAAAATTACAAAGCCAATTAAAGATGGTTTAAAAGAAGTTAAGTTTGATAGCAAAAACATATATGTTGTAAAAAGTACTAAAGAAGCATTTGCACTTGTAAGAAGCCTATCAAGTGGAAAAGAAACATACTGCTTAATAGAAAATGATTTACCAGATATATATAATGAATAGGAGTTGATATTATGAAAATAAGAGTTGGAGTTTTATATGGTGGAAAAACAACAGAACATGAAGTTAGTATAATAACTGCTGTACAAGCAATGGAATATTTAAACAGGGATAAATACGAAATAGTTCCTATGTATTTAACTAAGGAAAACGAAATGTATACGGGTGCACCTCTTAAGGAAATGGATGTATATAAAGAACCAGAACTATTAAAACGTTATTGTAAGAACGTTGTATGTTATAACAAGGATGGTGCGTTAGTTCTTCAAAGTAAAAAAGGTTTATTTAAAAGGGTAGTAGCTACCGTTGATATAGTAATTCCTTGCGTACATGGTTATAACATGGAAGATGGTAACGTACAAGGAATGCTTGAGACTTTTGGTGTTCCATATACTGGCAGTGATATATATGGTTGTACGGTAGGACAAGATAAGGTTTTCCAAAAACAAATATTAGAAAGAGAAGGAGTTCCTGTTCCAAAATATACTTGGTTTTATGATAACGAGTACTTTGAAGACCAAGCAAAGATACTAGCAAACATTAAAAAACTTGGATATCCAGTAATAGTAAAACCAGCAAGACAAGGATCTAGTATTGGTATTGAAGTTGCACATGATGAAGAAAAGGTAAAAGAAGCAATAGAAGATGCTATAAAATATGATGACAAAATATTAGTAGAAGAAATAATTCCAAACATGACAGAACTTAACTGTAGTGTATTAGGTTCAAGTTCATATGCTGAGGCATCAGTAATAGAACAAGTTATGGGACATGATGAAATATTATCATTTACTGATAAGTATATTGGTGGTGGAGCTAAAAAAGGTTGTGCTAAAAAGATTGCACCATCAAAAGGAATGGCATCGGCATCAAGAATTATTCCAGCTAATATACCAGAAAAATTAACTAAAGAAATAGAGGAAACTTCTAAAAAAGCATTTAGAGTATTAGGAGCAAGTGGGGTAGTTAGAATAGATTATCTATACGATAAGAAAGCTAAAAAGTATTATGTTAACGAACTTAACACAATTCCAGGAAGTTTAGCATTCTATTTATGGACACCACTTAATAAAGAATACGATGAACTTTTAGATGACATGATTAACATAGCAGTTAAAAGATATAAGAAAAAGTTAAAGAAAACTACTATTTTTGAATCTAACATATTACAAGGTTTTAATGGTACTAAGGGTACTAAAGGTTTTAAAGGTAAGTTAAGATAGAAAAAAACACCGATTGGTGTTTTTTTAATTAAGAATTAATCTTCTTTTTTAGATTCTACGTCTTTATAGTATTCTTCACCATTTTTAATGGTTTCTACCTTTTTATCTATTACGTCTTCTTTAGAACATTTTTTACATTCTTTTTTCTTATCCTTATTTTTCATAATATCAATCCTTTCCTCTATTATTTTTAACAAACTTTCATATATTATTCATTTATTGTTGACGTTTAAATAGTTAATAAATATAATAAGATTATTGGGGAGTTTTGTATATGAAAGAAAATGTAAATGATATAATAAGAAATAGAGTATCAAAAAGATTATATTCTAAAAATAGTGAAGAATTTGATCAAAAAATAGATGAGTTTTTTTGTGAAGTTATGAATAATAAAAAAGACAATAAGATGGACATAAGTGTAATTTATTTAACATCTTTTATGATAAATTATTTAACATACAGTAAGTTTAAAGACGATGATGAAGTAAAAATTAATATGGCAAGATTGCTTGGCTTTTCTTCTTTAGATGATTTTATTAATAAATTAGATAAAGAAACTTTTAAGATGATGATAGAAGATGTTATTTATTTTAATAATTCTTGTTATTTTAATAAGAAAAAATATGTTTCAAAGTCACTAGAAAAATCAAAAAAAATAATTAAGTTAGCGCCTACTTATCTTATGGATGTTTTATCATATAATAAAAGTTTTACTGGAAAAGATATAATTAACGAATATGATAGATCATATAAAGATAGCTCGGATCATAATGTAGCTTTAGAAGATGCAATATGTTATGGTGTAGATCTTATCTTGGATTTATATGATAATAATATAGATAATTATAAATCCATTATGATTGATATAATAAATACTTATTATATGTATAATAGATATCTATTATTAAGTGATAATAAAATGGATGAAAACGCATCAGATATTATGGAATTATTAGAAAATGATACTACAGGTGCAATTTTATATGCTTCATCTGATTCGGAGTTTTTAGAACCTGTTATAAGAGATTATTTATCTTATGAACTTTTGGATAATAAAAAGAAAAATGAAATAATAAATTATTTGAATAGTAAACCAAACAAAAGAGAAGATTTAGTTAATAATCCAAATGATAAAATAAGAAGTATGCTAAAAAAACGTTTTAAAAATATAAATATTTATGATGAAGAGGAAGTAGAAGATAATATAGATATTATTGAAAAACTAAAGGAAAGTTCTTATTTTGATTTTATAGTAAGTGTTTTATATACTGATAGTATGTATTTGAATTATTATGATTATTCTGCTTATCCTAATGATCCTGATATAAAAAATAATTATGAATATATAAAAGATATGAAATCTATTGATGAGTTTAAGAAAGATTTATTAGAAAATGATATGGTTCTTTTAGATGCGGTAGATAAGTCTACTACTTTTTATGATTTTTCTATTTTAAGTAAAAAAGAAATCCTTTTAACACTTGAAAATGCCGATGTATTTGAATCATTTTTAACCGATAACTATATATTTGATGAATTATCTTATGCTAGAGATTATGATTTAGAAGATGCCAAATTACTATATAGAGAAAATCTATTATCTTTAAAGGATAAAAAATTAGCAGTAGCACATTCAACATCAGAATTATTAGCAGATTTACTTGATTTAAGCGTTATGCACGTAGATAATTATAGAGGTATACTTTGTGATTTAACCAAAGTATATTATGAATATAATAAGTATTTATTTGATAACGATGTTAAACTAGATATAGAAGATGAACATATATTAAAATCTATTGATGATGATTTAGATGCTTTTTTAGTTCAAATAGAAGAAAATGATGCAGTTTTAGAAAGAATTTCTAATACATTTTATAAATTTGTAAGTTCTAGTGCTTTAAACAAGGATAAGATGAAAAAACATTACGAAAATTTATGCATCGAAGGAAAAGCAAAAGTATTTAATAAAAAGAAGAGAGGGTCAAATTCCTAAAACATTTATATAAAATAAAAAAATCTCTAATTTAGAGATTTTTTATTTTTAATATAATATGGCGGAGTGAGAGGGATTTGAACCCTCGCGCCAGTTGCCCAGCCTACACCCTTAGCAGGGGCGCCTCTTCAGCCTCTTGAGTATCACTCCACTGACAAATTAATTTTACACTATATTAATTAATTGGTCAAGTGATATTTGTTAATTCTTGTATCCAACTGAGGCTTTAAATAAGTTTATATCAATTTTATTATATAAAATATCAAATGTTTTGGCAGATAACAAAAGCTTTGATAAAAGTGGAAGGATAAAACTTGCTATATAAACTAAAATGGCAATTATAGCAGGGATCATTATGTTTTCATTATCACTCATTGCTTTATTAATTCCGTTTGTAAATATAGTACCTATAACTAAAACGGCAAGAATTCCAAAAATAGGGGCCAAATATCTATAAATTTCTCTTATCATAATACTACCTAAAGTTGTTACGTAAGCTATTATAATTATTAAACATTTTATTATAAAACATAAAAGACTTTCTAATAAAACACAGGTAACACCTATTACTTTTCTAAATTTTGATACTCTTGCATATTTAAGCCATTCTTTTAAATACTGCCACTTAGTTACTTTATTATCTTCATAATTCTTTTCTTTTTCATTAGCACTATATTCTTCTTTATTTTTTCTTTGTGTGTATCTATTATATGTTTCATTAACTTTTTTCTTTAAATAACAATCATAATCATATCTTTTAACAGGGTCTAGTAAAACTTCTTTAGCCTCATTTATTCTAGAAGATATGTTAACCGCATTAGGATCTTTATTAATATCAGGATGCCATTTTTTCATTTGCTTTTTATATGCAATTTTAATTTCATCTTCCGTAGCATCGTTTTTAACTCCTAATAATTCATAAAAATTAAGATTAGTATCCATAAGTTATCACCTAACATTAATTATATATTAAAAATGATACATTGTAAAATAATGTCACAATATGTTATAATCTATATGTAAAGTAAAGGAGAATAAGTTATGGATGTAAAAGAAGGTAGTAAAAATGAAAAAAAGAATAAGAAAGGGATAGTTATATTAGTATCAATTATAACTTTAATACTAGCACTATTAATTTGTGGATACTTTTATTTGAGTTCACCAAAAAGAATAATAACAGGTTATACAAATAGTCTTTATAATTCGTTTGAAAAAGATACAGGTGTTAATTATGATTCTATAAGCATGAACTTAAACGTTGTTCCAACTGTAAATAATGCTAATGATAAAAATTTAGAAACAATAATTAATAAAATGGAATTTGCGTTATCTGGAGCGATAGATTATAAAAATAAGGTGTTAAAATATAATCTAGCACTAGATTATGATAAAGATAGTTTATTAGATGTTGATATGCAGTATAAAAATAATTTATACGTTAAATTGAATAATTTATATGATAATCCAGTAAAAATAGAAGATAATGATTTTTCTGACGTATTTAAAAAGTCAGATACGAAAGATCTAAAAGTGGTTGTAAAAGGATATATTGATGCATTTAATTCATCATTAAAAGATAAATATATAACTACTAAAAATAAAGATGGTTATAAGGTTATTACAATTGATTTAACTGGTGATAACTATAAGAAAATTTCTAAAGATATATCTAACAAATTACTTGACAATAAAGAGTTCGTTAAGTCATATGCGAATATGAATGATGAAAAGGAATCTGAAGTAAAAGAAGATTTAAAAAATATAGATGATGGAGAATATGATGGTATTAAAGTATCTTTATATACTAAAGGATTAACATATGATACTAAAAAAATATCTTTAGAAAGTGAAGATACAAAATTAGAAGTAAAGTTATTAGATGATAATAATTATAAAGTTAAGATAACTAATGGTGATTTATCAATCGGATTAGACATTAAATATACTGTAAGTTATAATACGAAGATAGAAACAGAAGAATATAAAAATGCTTTAGATAGTACAAAGCTTAGTGAAGATATTTTAAGTATATTAACTAAATTTACTAGTCAAGATAGTTATAAAAAGTTAAATGATGATATAAAAACTATGACTGGTACTAGCGTAGATGAATTATTATCAAGTTACATGTATGGTAATGAAATAGATAATGACTAATAATGTAAAGTTACGTATAAAAAACGTAGCTTTTTTCTTTATTTTGATGTTTTTCGCACTTTTTGAATGTTATAATAAGTTTAAGAAAGGTAGGCAAAAATATGAACGGAAAGAAAATATTTCAATATGGTTGTGGAAAGATGAGCGTATACACCATGCGCTACGTAATGGAAAATGGTGGAGAAATTGTAGGAGCAGTAGACGTAAATGAAAAAGTAATAGGTATGGATATTGGTGACATTACCAAAACCGGAAAGACAGGGGTTTTAGTAAGTGATGCTAAAGACGCAGAAAAATTACTAAACGAGTTAAAACCAGATTGTGTTATTGTAACAACAATGAGTTTGTTAAGCGACTTGGAAGAAGCACTTTTAACTTGCGCTAAATGCGGATGTAATGCGATTACTACTTGTGAAGAAGCATTTTATCCGGAAAACTCTAATCCGACTTTAACTAAAAAAATAGATAAGCTTGCTAAAGAAAATAATTGTACTATAACAGGTAGTGGATACCAAGATGCTTTTTGGGGTAATTTAATTACTTGTATTATGGGAGCAAGTCATAACGTAACAAAAATAAAAGGTAGCTCTTCATACAACGTAGAAGACTACGGAATAGCACTTGCTAAAGCTCATGGTGCAGGTTTGACAAAAGAAGAATTCGAAAAAGAAATTGCATCTAGTGATAACATTTCAGATTGTGAAAGAAATAAAATAATAGAAAGTGGTAATTATGCTCCGTCATATATGTGGAACGTAAACGGATGGCTTTGTGATAAGTTAGGACTAACAGTTATAAGTCAAAGACAAAAATGTGTTCCAACGTTTAATAGTTATGACATAGAATCAGAAACTCTTGGCATGACTGTAAAGGAAGGTATGGCAACTGGTATGAGTGCTATTGTTACAACTGAAACTAAAGAAGGCATAACGCTTGAAACAGAGTGCATAGGTAAAGTTTACAATAAAGATGAATTTGATAAAAACGAATGGACTATTTATGGTGATTGTGAAACTACGTTAGTTATAAATAAACCAAATACGGTAGAACTTACATGTGCTAGCATAGTAAATAGAATCCCTGATGTAATAAATGCACCAGCAGGTTTTGTTCCAACTTCACGTATGGGAGAATTAAAATATATAAAGAAGGAATCTTAGGATTTCTTTTTTTTTAAATATATAGTATTATTTTATTAGGAGGGTATGTTTTATGTTAATTGGAATTATTTTAATTTTATTAGGAGTGTATTTTATAGTAAAAATGTTATGTCCAGGTTTTGATATTGATATAAGCTGGAATGTTATATGGCCTGTCATTTTAATGGTTTTAGGAATAGAGGGCATAATAAGAGCAAAAAAACTAGATTTATTTAACGCTATTTTAACTTTAATTGGCGTTATATATTTGTTATCAGGACTTAAAATTATTGGAAATATAAACGGAAGACTTATTCTTGCTATCATATTAATTGGAGCGGGTATATCATTTATTTTATCATCACTAGGTAAAAAGAAGGTTAAAACAATAAGTAAAGATAAAATGATTAATTATAATGGTATATTTAGTGGTGTAAAAGAAGTTGTTAATAGCAAAGACTTTAAAGGTGCTAATTGTTATTCTATATTTGGTGGTATAAAACTAGATTTAAGAGATGTCTTGTTAAAGGATGATGCAGTAATAAATTGTTATGCGATTTTTGGTGGAATATATTTAACTGTACCAGATGATGTTAATATTATTATTCATTCTTCATCTTTGTTTGGTGGTGTAAATAATAAAACATCAAATAAAAATAGTGATAATAAAAAAACAATATACATAAACGTAACAGCCATATTCGGCGGTGTAGACGTAAAAG
>CAKPCM010000035.1 GCA_934141615.1 uncultured Bacilli bacterium | reverse complement strand
TTATAAAACTGTCTTCAAAATTAAAATAAAAGTATAAAAATGCACCCGCTAAAATAGCTGCCACTAAAAACACACCGACAAAAATTCTTTTCTTAATTCCATATATAAAAAGCATGACAAAAGATATTAAAAAATAAATTATTACCATACCAGTATCAGGTTCTAAGAAGGTTAATACAGAAGGAATCACGGTAACTAACATAATTATTAAAAACAACTTAAAATCATCCTTAAAATTACTTTTTGGATGTTTTTTTTCATAATCTTCAAAAATGTGTGCATTAAACAAAATTAAAATAAGCTTCATAAACTCACCAGGCTGAAAAGATCCAATGCCAGGTATCATGAACCAGCATTTTGAACCATTTACTTCACTACCAAATATTAAGAGTAGGAAAAGTAATGTGTTTCCTGCAATATATAAATAAAATGAATATTTTGTTAAAAACTTTAAATTCTTATTTGTGCTTATAATTATTAAAATAAAACCAAGTAGGTACCATAAAATCTGTTTTGTTATTACAGCTTTAGAAGAAATATTTAAACTTGCGCTATAAATGGATGCTATGCTAATTATAAAAAATACTATCAAAGGAACTATGATTTCATATTTAATTAAGTTTTTCTTCATACTTTTTCACTCCTTTTAGTAATTTTAACCAAGTATACTCATAAAATTTTATGGGAGGATGGTTATGAAAGATAAATTTCCGGAAATTTACAAAAATAAAATAAATAATCTAAAAGCAAAAGTCCAAAAGGATTTTTATTATCATGCGGATGCTTTTTCAAATGACAAAGCAAATGAGCGCGCTATAGATAGAGAACAAATAAGTAAGACTGACTTAATAAACAAGATAAATAACATATTTAAAAGACCAGATTATGTTTATCAAGCTGATGTTAATATTATGTACAAAAATGGTAAAAATATAGATAAAAAAATAATTGGTTTTAAAGATAATTACATAATGACGAGTGATGGGGACAGAATCTTTATAGATGAGATTTCTAACATAAAATAAAAGACCACATAAGTGGCCTTTTTTAAACACCTTCAACGTAAGTATCTGCTAAACATTTTATAGTGCAGCAGCAATCAGTATTTACTGTGCAAAATGAATTAGTTGCAGTATAAGTACTTGTTCCGGCATCATATGTTAACACTCTTAAAGTAGCACAGCATCCATCAACTTTTTCTACTCTAAATATATTTGAAGTAGTTTCTTCTCCAGGTGTATTAGATACTGGCATAGCAAGTGCTGCTCCGTTACATGTATATAAAGTTACTGGTCTTGTGTTAAAATCAACGCTTGAGTTTGGACCAAAGTATGCTCTTGTACATGTTTCAAGGCAAGTATCACCAGGACAAACTTCGCTTTGAAGAATATTTATAACTTTTAATATTTCAGCGATACAGTTGCATTTTGAATTTGTTTTAGAATCATTACACATAATATTCACCCTTTCTATCTTTTTCATTAGTAGCATATTCAAATTACTGTAAAAAGTGCAAGTCAAACGTCCATATAAACCTTGCATTTTAAAGCTTATTGATATATAATTCTAAATAGGTGATAGATATGACAGAGTTATTAAAGTATGTTATTATACTAATAGTACTTGTAATAATTGCGTTAGTGGTTATTAAAGCTAGTAAGCCAGATTTTAAATACGAGGCAAATAAATTAGTAGAATACTTAGGTGGTATAAAAAACATTACCAACATGGAAGTTAGTGTATCAAGGTTTAAAGTAACACTTAAAGATCCATCTAAGGTAAATAAAGAAGGCATTCAAAAGCTTGGAGCAAGAGGTATTGTTGAAATAGATAATACGATTAAAATAATATTTCAAAAGGATGCTAAAAAATTAAAAAAATGCATTGAGCAATTAAATGAAGACCAATAATTTACAAAAAAATTAAAAAAACTACAAAATTCGACAAAATACGGCACGTTATATGTGTATAATTATCTTTAGAGAAAGGGTGATTTATATGTTAGCGTCCGTATTTTTAAGTTTAATTTACTTGTTTTTCCCATTATGTTGTTACTTTATGTACGTGGTTTACACAAAGGTAAAAGATGAAAAGGAGAAGATGATATTTTTTGATTTAGCACTTTTTAGTAGTTATTACTTCTGCTCTAGGTATGGTAATCTTCCTATTGCATCTTGTTTTTTAATAAATATACCACTTCTTCTTTCGATATACAAAAAAAGAGTGTTCCCATCCGTTGCCCTTTTATTTGCAACATCCATATTTTTATGGGATGTATATAATTCAAATATATATTTGTTTTTAATTCAGTATTTAATAATATTTATTCTTGGGTACTTTACGAAGATAAATATTAACAATGTATTTTTAATTTGCAAGGTCACGTTTGGAGTTATAATATCAATATTTTTTCCAAATGATATACTAAATGTTAAATTATTAGGCTATGCTTTTATAGTATGGATAATTATGTATCTTGTATTTTATGCAATTATAAAGTTTTATGATAAGGTATCAAAGGTTGTAGAACTTTATAGTTCTCTTGAAGAAATAACAAAGGAAAAGAAATTATATGAATCACTATTTAAAATTACCCATGAAATAAAAAATCCACTTGCAGTGTGTAAGGGATACCTTGATATGTTTGATGTAAATAACCCGGCGAAGGCTAGTAGGTATGCTGGTATAATTGATCAAGAAATAGATAGAACCCTTCTTTTATTAAAAGACTTTTCAAACGTTTCAAAGCTTAACATTGATAAAACTGAAATGGAAGTTGGAATGCTATTAGATGATGTTTGTGACGAGGCTGAACTTATTTTAGATAATAACATAAATTTTATTTCAGATATTAAGGACGACGATGTTTATATAGAAGCTGACTATAACAGAATAAAGCAAGTTTTAATAAACGTAATAAAAAACTCTAAGGAAGCAATTACTTCTAAAGGAAAGATAGTTTTAAAAACCTATAAGAACAAAGGCAATTATGTTATAGAAATAAGTGATAATGGTATTGGAATGGATAAATCTACTAAAGATAAGATTGGAACAGCGTTTTACACGACTAAAAGTAACGGAACTGGACTTGGAGTATGTTTTTCAAAGGAAATAATAGAAAAGCATAAAGGCACGATGAAATACACATCTAAAAAGGGAGAAGGAACAACCGTTAAAATAACTCTTCCTATAAAAAAATAACATCTACATTTTACTTTGTAGATGTTTTATTTATTCTGTATAAGTTTAAGGTAGGGTGGTTAAATAGTCTAACTTTTATACCTTTAGTTCCGCATCCTGCGTTTATGTAAAGCTTAGTATTACCAACTTTTTGATATCCTTTTTTGTATTTGCTGGATATAAATAATTCCCTAAGCTTTGGAATGTTTATCTCTCCGTTAAGAGTATGACCTGCAATTGCCATATCGATGTTTACATCCTTAAAATCATCTATGTCATCAGGATTATGGATAGCAAGTATTTTAAAGTAAGGAGCAGCATCACCACTTTCTAGGTATTCTTTATTAACGCTTTTATCAGCGATTATTATTGGTGTGTTACTTTCATCATAAATGCTTTGAGGATTATTGTTTAAATTAGTAAATCCTGCCATACCAAGTATTTCATTAGTATCTTCAAAGTCTTCTTCACCGGTAGTATAATACTTACCAAGTTCGGTATCTATCTTGCTTAACCACTTCTTTAAAAATGTTTTATCTTCATCTGTTATATCGTAGTTTTTGCTTATTAAGTCACCTGTAAAAATAACTACGTCAACATTATTTTCATTTATTTTTTTAACTATCTTTTTTATATCGCTTTTATTAATTGTTGAACCATAATATATATCAGATATTTGAAGTATTTTAATACCGCTTGAAAGATTACTTATCTTGCTTGTTTTTATGTTATAGTCTTTAATGAATATCCCTTTAGGACCAATAAAAAATGCATAAATTATTATAAATAAAATAAGTAAAAATAACTTAACTTGCCACTTTAACTTTCTTTTTTTGTGTTTTTTTTCCTCGGTTTCTTTTTTCATTTTTTACCTCCCAATTATTTGAACCATAACAAGTACCGTGTTATGAATCATATGAATTATTATTGGTAGTGTTATGTTGTCCGTTTTACATAAGAGGTAAGCAAAACAAGATCCCATTGCACCGTATGGTATTACGTATAGAAAGTCAAGTGGGGATGTGAAGCTACCTAAAACGTGTAATAGACCAAATAATAAACCACTTAAAATAACGAATAACCATTTAACTTTAATTAGACCATAAAATGATTTTCTAAATACCATTTCTTCTAATATTGGTGCAACAATAGAACAAGTAAAAAGCATATATATAGGGGCAGACTTAATACTTTCTCTAACAAGTGCTTCGTTTGTTGATACGTTTTGTTTTAAAATTAAACTAATTAAAAACGAAGACGTAGTCATAATTATGCATCCAAAAAGCCAGCAGTTAACGGATAATAAGGCTCTTTTTGAAAAGTTTTTCTTTAAGTCCTTAAAACCTTTTATTATGTCTTTTTTAAACATAAGTAAAAGTGTTATTACGTATACAAGGTCCGTTAAAGCAAATAATAATATTCTAGGAATTCGTGGTATTTTAGATATAGAAACGCCAAACGAGCTAATTAATCCAATTAAAAAATTACTTTGATAAAGTAAATAAATCAATATAACAAGTAGGTATTTATAATTATCTTTAAACCAATTTTTTACTTTGTTTTCCATTTCTTCTAAGGCATTTAATATCATCTTTTATCACCTCTATTTTAGATTATAACATCAAATTAGGGAATTATAAAACGTTTTATGTATATTGGATAAAATTTGACTTTTAAAGTTCGTCTATATGAGTGATTAGTTGAAACCATTTTTGATGTAATAAAAATGATATAACTTAATGTAAAGTGATATTTTAAAAAATGTTGCAATTATATTGTTTTATGTTATAATACTTGTAGCAACGAAGAGTAGGGCACAAAAAGTCCTGCTCTTTATATTTGAAGGAGGTATTAAAGATGGATGCTAAAGTAAGAGAGTTAATAGAAGGACCTCTTAAGGAAAATAACATTAAACTTTGCAAAGTTGAATATGTTAAGGAAGGTGCTATGTATTTTCTTAGAGTGGTAATAGATAAGGAACCATTCGTTGATGTTGATACTTGTGTTTTAGCAACAGGGATTATTAATCCACTTATTGATACCCTTGAAGATGAATTTGATGATTCATATGTATTAGACGTTTGCTCATTAGAAAAAGGAGATAATTAAGATGAATAGTAAAGAATGTAAAGAATTTATTAATGCGCTAGAAACTATATGTAAAGAAAAACAAATAAGTGAAGAAGTTATCTTTGAAGGTATGACACAAGCTCTTTCTAAGGCTTATGCAAAGGAAACTGGTCTTCCAAATATCAGAATAGAAATAAATAAAAAAACAGGTGAGATAAAAGGTTATTCTTATCAAAAAGTTGTTAGTGAGTATACTGACGGAGAAGAAGATGAAGCAGGAGAAGAGACAGTTGAAATCTTACTTGAAGATGCAAAGAAAATCGTTCCTGATATAACCGTTGGTGAAACGATAGAAGAAGAAGTTCCTTTAAAGGACTTTGGACGTGTTGCAACGCAAGCAGCTAAACAAATTTTAGTTCAAAAGGTAAGAGAGGCAGAAAGACAAAGCATTATGGCTGAGTTCGAGGATAAAGAAGACGAATTATTAATTGGTACTTTATCACGTGAAGATGCTCAAAATTATTACGTTGACTTAGGAAGAATGCACGGTATTTTACCAAAGAGTGAACTTATTCATGGTGAAGAGTTAAAAATGAGTTCATCTGTTAAAGTATACGTAACAAAAATAGATGATACTGGAAAAAGCCCACTTATCTTATTATCTAGAAGTCACTACGGGTTTGTAAAAAGATTACTTGAAAATGAAATTCCTGAATTAAATGACGGAACAGTAATATTATATAGTGTAGCAAGAGATGCAGGCTCAAGAAGTAAAATAGCCGTTTACTCAGAAGATGAAAGCGTTGATGCAGTAGGCGCTTGTATTGGTGAAAAAGGTTCTAGAATTAACCGTATTTCAAATGAACTTGATGGTGAAAAAATAGACGTAGTTAGATATGATAAAGATCCAATTACGTTCATTAAAAATGCTTTATCACCAGCAAAAGATGTAAAAGTATACATATTAGATGAAAAGAAAAAGGAAGCACTAGCAGTTGCGGAAGGTGATAACTTATCACTTGCAATTGGTAAGAAAGGTCAAAACGTTAGACTTGCAGCACGCTTAACACACTACAGAATAGATGTTAAAACGCCTGAACAAGTAAAGGAAGAAAAAATAGACCTTACAAATGCTTTATCCTAAAGGATGGTGTAATTTAAAATGAAACAAAAAAAAGTTCCTATGCGTACTTGCGTTGTAACTAAAGAAAAATATCCTAAAAAAGAATTAATTAGGGTAGTAAGAGATAATACCGGTAAAGTAACGGTTGATAAGTCAGGCAAGCAAAACGGAAGAGGAGCATATCTAAAGAAAGATTTAGAAGTAGTAGATATGGCAAGAAAAACTAAAGCCTTAGAAAAATATTTAGAAGTTTTAATACCTGAGGAGGTATATGAGGAGTTAGAAAAAGCTATAAATAAATAAGGAAAGGGGCGATTTGTCTCATGATGAGTGTTTTAGAATATGCACAAGATATGAATAAAAGTGTAGAAGAAATAATAAAGATGTGTGGTAAGTTAGGAATTGATGCAGAAAAGTCTGATGATATGCTTTCGGATGATTCTATCGTTGAGCTTGATAATGCGTTTTCAAACGAACCAGAAGAAGAGAGTGTAGTAGATGAAGAAATAATCAAAAAAATGGACGAAGATGATTATTATGACGAAGCTATTGATACTTTAATAGATAAAAAGGATGCGGTTTATAACAGTGAGCCAAAACCAGTTAAACAAAAGAAGAAAAATAAGAAAAACGACAAAAAAGATATTAAAAAAGCTAAAAAAGAAATGTATAAAAACAAGGAAAAACTAGTTTCTAATGAAACGGAGTCTAACTCTAACGTTATTTTATACAAAGAAGGAATGACAATTAAGGAGCTTGCAGAAGAACTTTCTGTTTCAGTTACTGATTTAATTAAGAAATTAATGACCTTAGGTATTATGGCTAGTATGAATGCATCAATAAGTTTTGATGATGCATCAGTTATCGCGTTAGAATATAATAAAGAATTAAAAAGAGAAGAAACGCAAGACATCGCAAACTTTGAAAAGTTTGAGGTAACAGATGATCCAAAGGATCTAGAAGAAAGACCTCCTGTTGTAACAATAATGGGACACGTTGATCATGGTAAAACGTCTCTTTTAGATGCCATTAGACAAAGTCACGTAATAGAAGGTGAATTTGGTGGTATAACTCAGCATATAGGAGCATATCAAGTAAGTTATAATGGTAAGAAAATAACGTTTATCGATACTCCAGGACATGCTGCATTTACTGAAATGAGGGCAAGAGGTGCATCTATTACTGATATAGTAATTATAATTGTTGCGGCAGATGATGGTGTTATGCCTCAAACAAAAGAAGCAATTGACCATGCTAAAGCGGCAAAAGTTCCAATTATAGTTGCGGTAAATAAAATGGATAAACCAGGAGCTGATCCTGACAGAGTAATGCGTGAAATGAGTGAACATGGTCTTACACCTGATTCTTGGGGTGGAGATACATTATTTGTTCCTATTTCTGCAAAGACTCATGAAGGAATTGATAAATTATTAGAAAACTTGTTATTTATAGCTGAAATGCAAGAATTAAAGGCTAATCCAAAGCGTTATGCAATGGGTACCGTAATAGAATCTAAATTAGATAAAAACGTAGGTTCAGTTGTTACTTTACTTGTTCAAAATGGTACTTTAAGATTAGGAGACCCAGTTGTTATTGGTGAGTATTTTGGTAAGGTAAGAACACTTAAAAATGATTTAGGTGAAGAAGTTGTTGAAGCACTTCCTGCAACACCTGTTTCTGTAACTGGTATATCAGGAGTCCCAACAGCAGGTGATAAATTCATGGCCTTCGAATCAGAAAAGCAAGCTCATAGCGTTGCAGAACAAAGAAGTGAAGTAGCTAAGTTAAAATCAAATACGCTAGCTAGTGCAATAAGCTTGGATGATTTATTTGGTAAGATATCAGAAGGTTTAAAAGAAATTAACATCGTGTTAAAAGCAGACGTTAAAGGTAGTGAGGAAGCTGTTAAAAACACGTTATCTAAAATAGATGTTGAAGGATGCAAAATAAACGTTATAAGACGGGGTGTTGGTACTATTACCGAAAGTGATATTGTTTTAGCTAATGCATCTAGTGCAATCATAATCGGATTTAACGTAAGACCATCAGCTAAAATACTTGATATTGCAAAAGAGTATGGTGTAGACGTTAGACTTCATAACATAATTTATAAAGTAGTAGAAGAAATGGAAGCAGCTATGAAAGGTATGTTAGATCCTGAATATGAAGAAAAAACAATTGGTTCAGCTGAAATAAGAAAGATATATAAATTCTCTAAAACTGGTAATATTGCAGGATGTTACGTTTTAGATGGTGTAGTTAAAATGGGTGCTAAGGCACGTGTTATCCGTGATGGAGTTGTAATATATGATGGTGCAATTAACACAATTCAAAGAGAAAAGAACCAAGCAAAAGAAGTAAAAGCAGGATTTGAATGTGGTATTACACTAGAAAATTATGGTGATATTAAAGAAAAAGATATTATAGAAGCATATGAACTTGTTGAAATAAAGAGGTAAGTTATGAGCGTTAAAACAGAAAGAATAGCAAATTTATTAGTAAGAGAAATAAGTGACATATTACAAAATGAAGTTTATGACGAAGACATTAAGTTTGTAACAATTACTTATTGTAAGGTAGATACTGACCTTTCTTTAGCACAAGTTTACTGCACTGTTTTAGATCAAAATAAGAAAGATAAGTGTTTGCATGATCTAAATGGCGCAAAAGGATTTATTAAGACCGAACTTGCTAAAAGAAAGTTAGAGATAAGAAAAATTCCAGACTTAAGATTTATATATGATGAATCAGTTGAGTATGGAAACAAAATAGAAAACATAATAAATAAAATAAACAAAGACTAAAAGGTAGATTTTTCTATCTTTTTTTGTGCAATTTACAATGGTATTTACATATTATTTCCACAACATAAAAAAAATCTTGACCGGGGGGGGGTATTTGATATTATAAACATAGAATTTATAGAAAGGAAAAATAAAAAATGGAAAAGACAAGAAAAGTGAAAATAATAAGTTTATGTGCATTATTAGTTGCGGTGTTAGGATTAACTGTTGCTTTTGCAGCTCTTTCACAAACACTTACAATTAATGGTAATGCAACGGTTGATTCAGCAACCTGGAGTGTGAGATTTCTTACAAGTGAAGAAGGAGGTGTTGGATCATTTAAAGTTCCTTCTATTGAGACTAATGGCGATGGTACTGTAGATGAAAATGTAACAATTACTAAAACAAGCATAACCAACGTAAGTTTAAGTGTTACAAAGCCTAACGATATGGCTATGATAAGTGATTTATTTATAAATGAAGGTACCATAGATGCAAAACTTGTATCTTATGAATTACCAACATTATGCACGACATCATCTCCAGTAGAAAGTTGTGATTGGGATAATGATGGAATGGTTTCTAAAAGTGACGTAGATAAAGTTAACGAAAACATTTATGTTGTTGGCTTCTGTCAACCAATTTCTGGTTCCTCAATGTACAAGGTTGGTGATGTAATTGAGAAACAATCAGGTGGGAGATGCAGTTTTGGACTTATGTATGCTAAAATTAAAAATCTTGAAGGTTTTATGAATGGTGATGAAAGTTCTGTGGAAGAATCAACAGAATTACCAAGCAGAAGTCTTAAGTTTAGTAATTTAAGCTTCAAAGTTAACTTTGCACAAGCTGACTAAAAACGGATGGGAGAATTATAATGAACGAAAATGAACCATTAGATTT
>CAKPCM010000034.1 GCA_934141615.1 uncultured Bacilli bacterium | reverse complement strand
TTTATATTCTAATAAAATTTACAATCCTGCATTTTAATATTTTTACTATAAATCCCCAAAACTCTTTACATTAACTCACATTTTACAATCAATCATACATCCATCATAATTATAATACTATTTAAAAAAGAAAAAAAGACTTAATTTAAGCCTTATTTAGATTTTTTTAGTAAAACTATTATCATCTGATTTTTTGCTTTCTAAATCACAGTCATCTTCTTCGAAGCTGCTTTCATCAATATAACATTTTTTCTCTTCCCTTGCCATTGAAAAATCATAAATGGAAAATCCCAACTGTGCAACACAAAATCCAATATATGCATAAAGTAAAGATCTTTGAGATTGATCATGGTTCATAGCAATTTTACATACATCTGATAGATTATAACCTGCAAACATTAAACTAGTAGCTCCTGCTATACTCCATCCTATAACTCTTCTACGAGTTTCTTTATTATGTTTTATTACTTCCCTCATCGTCATTTTCTTACTTCTTTGTTTTGCTTGTTTTCTTAGTTCTTCTGATGTCACAATAAAACTTCCCCTTTCTTTGCCAAGTTATTATACTTATTTTTAATAATTTGTCAATATGACGTTGTTCTTCTTTATTTTCTCATTATAAAAAGATTAATTATTCTTAGGTTTTTCTTTTATATATACAAGTGTACACCCCATATTATAATGATTAGCATGATACTCTAACACTCTTTTATCTTGCTTTAATACCTTGTATGTTTCATCCTTTACTATGCCTTTTCCTACTCCGTGTATTATTAAAACTTTTCTGTTTCTTAAAACGTAATTATCTTCTATAAATTCTTTTACTAATACCCTTGATGAATCTCTTGTTTCACCATGTAAATCAAGCGTTGGTAAATTATTTATAAAAACGTCATCTAATGCTGTTACTTTATTTGCCATTTTGAAATTTATAAGCTTTAACCACGTTTTTTAGTAAGGATGCAACTGTCATCGGACCAACTCCACCTGGAACAGGTGTTATTAAAGAGGCCTTCTTCCTTACTTCATCAAATGAAACATCTCCTACTAAGGAATCATTTTCTTTATTTATTCCAACATCTATTACAACGGCACCTTCTTTTACCATATCTTTTGTTATAAGGTTAGGATGCCCCGCTGCAACTATTAAGACATCAGCCATTTTTGTATAACTTTTTATATCAAGGCTCTTAGAATGACATATACTAACCGTTGCATCACGTGCTAAAAGAAGTTGTATTAATGGTTTTCCAACCAAGTTACTGCGTCCTACAATGCAGGCGTTTTTTCCTTTTAAGCTAACGTTATACATATCAAGTAATTCCATAACTCCCATAGGAGTACAAGAAACTAAGCATTCATTTTCTAAAACTAAGTTTCCAACGTTAGGATAAGTTAATCCGTCAACGTCCTTTACTGGACTTATTGCATTTATTATTCTTCCCTCATCAAAACATGGTGGAAGTGGAAGCTGAACTAAAATACCATTTACGTTTGTATCTAAATTTAATCTTTCTATTTCACTTATTATTAAATCTTCTGATATTGTATCAGGAAGCTTAATGTTTATGAATTTTATACCTACCATATCGCAGGCTTTATTTTTATTTCTTACGTATATATCACTTGCCTTATTATCACCTACTTGAATAACCGCAAGACATGGCTTTAAGTTTTTTTGCTTTATTTCGTTTGCTATTTTCTTTTTAAGTGTTAAGCTAGCAGTCGTTCCATCAATAATGTTATTCATACTTCACCTTCTCATATATAGTGTTGTTATCACATAGTTTTTTAACCCTTAGTTTTAGGTCATCTATTACCTTTTTGTTATCATAATTAGTTAAGCAAGTACTAATTATTTTAGCAACTTCCTTAAAGTCTTTTTCATCAAAACCCCTTGTTGTCATAGCAGCCGCACCCAATCTTATACCACTTGTTATAAAAGGAGTTGTAATATCATATGGAATCATATTTTTATTACAAGTAATACCTATTTCGTCTAGTATTTCCTCGGCTTCCTTACCGGTTAAGTTAACAGATGATTTAACGTCTACTAAAACAATGTGATTATCAGTTCCGTTAGAAACTATCTTAAAACCTTCCATTTTTAAAACATCGCATAATACTTTAGCATTGTTAATTACCTTTTTTTGATAATTTATAAAAGAAGGTGTCATAGCCTCTTCAAAACAAACTGCCTTAGCTGCTATAACATGCATTAAAGGGCCACCTTGAATTCCAGGAAAAACGGTCTTGTTTATTCTTTTGATTATTTGTTCATTATTGGTAAGAATTAAGCCTCCCCTTGGTCCCCTTAAGGTTTTATGAGTGGTTGTTGTAACAACGTCTGCATACCTACAAGGATTTTGGTGTAATCCTGCTGCAACAAGCCCTGCGATATGAGCCATATCAACCATTAGGTAAGCACCGCAACTTCTTGCTATCTCCTTAAATGCTTTAAAGTCTATTTTTCTTGGATAACTAGATGCTCCTGCAACTATTAATTTAGGTTTTTCTCTCATGGCTATTTTCTTAACTTCTTCATAGTTAATGGTGCATGTTTCTTTTTCTACACCATAAAACACAAAGTTATAGTCCTCACCAGAAAAACTAAGTGGGTTACCATGAGTTAAATGACCACCATCATCTAATCTCATGGAAAGTATTTTGTCGTTCTTTTTAAGTAATGAACGATAAACAGCCATATTAGCAGAAGAACCAGAATGTGGTTGTACGTTTGCAAATCTTACGCCAAACAATTCTTTAGCAGCATCTATTGCCATATTTTCAATTTCATCTACGAACTTACATCCACCATAATATCTTTTACCTGGATATCCTTCAGCATACTTATTAGTTAAAATACTTCCTTGTGCTTTAAGTACGTTTTCGCTAACAAAGTTTTCTGATGCTATTAACTCAATGGTATTTTGCTGTCTTTCCTTTTCTTTTTCTATCACACTAAATATCTTATCAACCATGTTTGCCTCCTGTTAAACTTCTATAAACTTACCTAAGTATATAGAGTAAATAAATTTTCTAACACTTTTAGCATTCATTTTCTCACGTAATGCTATTTCGTATAAGTCAAGTTGGATTTTATATAAGTCTTTTAACTCATCCATGCTACTTACCTTATCCGTTTTATAATCAACTATGTTATAAGTATCATTAGTTATAAATAACAAGTCAATTACACCACTAGATAATATATTACCACTTTTTAGTGAATTATCATAGTAAGAAGATGGTATATAAAAATTAATAGGCATTTCTTTATAATACTTATCACTATAAAGCAGATTTTCATATATATCAGATGTAAGGTATGAAAATATGTCTTCTAATCTTATTATTTTTTTATCACTTTCTAAAATCTTACCATTTTTTATAATTTCATCTATTTCTTCTTCCAATGATTTAATGGTATACCTTTTAACTGGTAAAAGTTCTAATAATAAGTGATATAACGTACCTTTATTAGTGCTACTTACCTTTCCATCTAAAAAGTCTGGCTTTCTTTGGTATTTCGTTTTATGCTTTATATCACTTACACTTAAATACTTAGGAATAGACTCCTTTTCGTCATACTTAAAGTCTGATATTTTTTTATACCACTCTAAATTAAAATCTTCTTTTTCTATTTTCTCTTTTTCATAAAACTCAGACTCATTTATGCTAGATGCTCCTAAAACCTTTAGAGAAACCTTTGACTCTGTTGCAAAAGTCTTCGGCGTAACATCACTTAAACATCTAAGTTCATTTAAAGCGGGATGTCTAAGAAGGGATGGCATTATCATATCAAGATAGCTTTTACATGATTTTAAGTAAAGATCGGATACTAAAACATCATCACCCATTTTAGATGCCGCTTTTAAGACAAGACGCTCTAAGTTTCCAGTAAAACCAGTTATTATTATTTTTTCTTTAGCTCTTGTTAATGCAACATATAATATTCTTATTTCTTCTGATAACATCTTATTTTTTTCGTATTCCTTAAATACCATGTTAGGTATAGATTCATACTTTAATTTGTATTTTGTATCTTTTAAGTCAAATGAAACACCTAAATCATCATTAATCATTAAATCTGCTCTTAAGTCAGAAAAGTTAAAACTTTTACCAGTTTCACTTACAAAAACCACTGGATATTCAAGTCCCTTTGATTTATGTATCGTAGTAATAAGTACGTTATCACCATCTGATAAAGGATTTATTCCCTCTAGTGAGCCCTTACCTAATATTATGTTTTCTAAGTAACTAATAAACTCATGAAGTGATAAGTTTTTATCATCAAATGTTTTTGCATAACTAACCATTAAGGAAAGATTCTTTTGCCTTACTAATCCGCCTTCCACCCCAGATAGTATTTCTATCACATCAAATTCTTTATACACCAAGTTTAATAACTCATACAACTTATGGTTATAACTAAAGTTTCTTACGTCTTTTATCTTATCCATAATGCATTTTATTTCATCATCACAAATTACCGATTCATATAAAGAAGATGACTTATTTGTGCTTCTTAATTTTGCTATTTTATCTAAACTAACGTTAATTACAGGTGATGCTAAAAAACTCATTAATGCTACATCATCATATGGATTATCAATTATTTTTAAAGTGTTTATAACAAGTTTAACTTCATAATTATCAAAGTATTCAAGTGAACTTTCAAGGTAAGATGATATACCTCTTTTACTTAATGCTTCACTAAAGAATGATGCGTTTTTTAAACTTCTAAGTAGTATTACTATATCACTAGGTTTTATGCATCTTTTTTGTCCTTTTTTATTATCAAAAACTTTATAACCCGAATCAATCATCTCTTTTATTTTTGATGATACTAAAATAGCTTCTTTTTGTACTTTACTTAAATCGTCATCTGGATTTTCTTTAGTTTCCATTCCATCTATTAATAAGACTTCGGTATCTAAATTTTCGCCTTCTTCAAAAGATGCTCCTAAATAAAGCTTTTCATCTTTGTCATAATTTACTTCTCCAAATGATTCGCTCATGGTATTTTCAAATATAAAGTTACAAAAATCTAGTACTTCCTTTCTACTTCTAAAGTTTTTAGATAATGTAATAAGGTTTGGAAAACCATCTTTGCTGGCGTTATTTTTATCACTATTAAATATCTCAGGACAAGCACTTCTAAATCTATATATACTTTGTTTTACATCCCCTACTATAAATAAATTTGAATTATCTTTTGATATCGCATTAAAAATAACGTTCTGCAAGTTATTTGTATCTTGGTACTCATCTATTAATATTTCATCAAACTTTAAAGACATAGACTTAGCAAGAGGAGTTTTCTTACCATCTTTAATTAATAGTTTTATAACAAAGTGTGCTATATCAGAGAAGCTAAAAGATGATATTTTTTGTTTTTCTTCCATCATTTTTTTATCAAACTTACTTACCACTTTAAATAAAGTAGTAAGTATGGCCTTCATTTTTTCTTTTTCTTTAGCGTATAAACCATCACTTACAAACATAAGCTCATTTAACTTCTTTTTTATTTCTTCTTTAAATTCATCTCTTATAACCTTATACTTAACTAATGCTGCATCATCTTTATGTCCTTTTGGCGTTCTTAAAGTATCAAATGATATTCGCCTAATTAATGATGCTAAAGAATCAAAATCCGATAAAAATAAAAACTCGTTTATGTAATTTCTTTCTTTGTTTAGCACCTCTAAAACCTTATCAAAATCACTTGATTCGTTATATAAATCCTCATATAAAGAAGCATACATATAAGAATATGACTTCATCTTAAGCTTTATGTTTTTTAACAAGGCATCCTTATAATAATCATTTTCTATAGTATAATTACTAAGCGCTTTTTTTATGTACTCATCTTTAAAAGGCACGGTATCTAAATGATTTGATACTTTAAAAATATTTGCTTTTAGTTTTTCATTTCCACCAAAAAAATCTACTAATAACTTAAAGTCTCCTACGTTATCAAATGCCTCTTCGATAACTTCGTTTACTACTTTTTCCTTTAATATCTTTTCTTCTTCATTAGATAAAACGTCAAAGTCTCTATCTATTTTAAGTTTTTCGAAGTTTTGCTTTACAACGTCTGCATAAAAAGCATCCATGGTAGTTATTAAGGCCGTATCAACTAAATTGATTTGTTTTCTTAAATGTTCATTTTTAGTGTCTTTTAAGTAGGCCTCTTCTATTTTCTTTTTAATACGTTCTTTCATTTCTCCTGCAGCTGCCTTTGTAAAGGTAACAATTAAAAGACGATTTACTTCCCCACCATTTAAAATAAACTCTATTACCCTTTCTGATAAAACCGCTGTTTTACCAGATCCTGCCGCTGCTGAAACAATTATTTTACCACCACGCTTATTAATCGCTAACGCCTGGTCTTTTGTCCAATTAGGCATTATTATCACCTTCTAACATTTGGTATACTTCGGTATTCTTATAAGACTTTATTTTTCTTGTCTTATCTATTTTTTTATCAAATTTACAGATGCTACTAAACTTACAGTATTTACATCCATCTTCTACTGGACTTACGCTTATTTTACCATCCAAAATGCTATTTCCAATTGTCTTTATGGTATTTATCATATATTCAAAAACGTTATTTATATCATCCATACTAAAGACTTTTTCAAAAGATAATTTATCCCTTACAAAAGAATCAGTATAGCATTTTAAATCCTCTCCAAATAAATCTAAAACATCACTAGAAGAATTAATAATACCATTCATTTTTAATCTATCATAAACACTTTTTTCCTTTTCTTCTAAAGTTAATCCTCTAGATGACTTAGATTCTTTTAAAAGTGCTGGATAATATAAAAGTGCGGATGGAATCATTTTTTTATCTGTAAATGAATGACTATTTTTAATTGCTAATAAATAAATAAGCATCTGAAGATTAAGTCCCATTAAAACTTCGTCTAACCTAAACTTTTTCTCACCAGTTTTATAATCTATAATGCGGTAATAATAGCTTTTATCATCTTGATAAGTATCTACTCTATCTACTATTCCATTTATGTTTAAAGTTCCATTTGAAAGTTTAACAGAAAGTGGCTTAACAGTTGAATTATCATCTATTTTAAGCTCAAAAAACGTAGGTTTAAACCGTGATTTTTCCTGCTCACTTACAATCATATTTATAACGTTTGACGTTGATTTTGAAAGTTCTTCTATTAAGTACTTCGTCTTGTTATCCATTATTTTCCCATTATCTTTTATGTATGATAAGGAGTATTTCTTTATTATTTCGTATGCGTTTCCTTCTTTTATGTTATCTAAGTCATTTTTAATTACGTTTTCTAACAAGTAATGTACAAACGTACCTACTTCCCTACTATCAAATAGATATTTTTCCTTTACTTTAAGTTTTAATCCATACAAAATGAAATGATAAAAAGGACACTTAGCATACGTTTCTATGCTGCTTGGACTTACGTTTAAAGTTTTAGAATAAAGTTTTAAAGCAGTATCGCTTGGTATTCTTAAATTTAAGTTATGACTATTTACTTCGTTTATCTTGCAGAAATAATCGTCACATACCTTATTTATCTTCTTATTTGAAAGCTTGATTGCATAATCCTTAACCAAGCTTTTTCTATCATAAATTTTAGTTATTTCTATATCCTTTTTTATCACTTTATTTAACATAACAGATGCTTCTTTTAATTTTAAATCATTTCCTAACTTAGGCATTGTAACATAAACATTCTTAAACAAGATAATACGAGAAAATAAATAATCCCACTTATTCTTATTATCTAAAATAAGTTCATTTAAGTTATTTTTATCTATGTCGTATGTGCTTATTAGAGATGATGGTTTAAACTCCTTAGGTAGAAATTCGTTTGTCGCTCCAAGGAAGTAAACTATTTTTTTGCCATCTAAAACAAAATCTTCTAAATTGCTAATCGTAATGGTATCTTGATATACTTCTGTTTTATCACTTTCAAATGAAATGTTTTTAAGAACCTCTATTACCTCACTAAAACTTGCGTTAGAATCTAAGTAATTATTCATATCATTAAATACGTTAACTAATTTTAACGCACCTTCGCTATCCTTTTCAAATAATTTTTCCATTATTCCTTCACAATCAAGATACATATAGAAATATCTTAAAATCTGTGTTCTATCACTTTCATTAATTACGTTTTCAAGCAACGTTCTAATAGGAGATATGACATCATCTTTTATTTTGTTTAAGGCAATTAGTTTTTCTTCATCACTAGTTGAAAAATTCTTTTTATTACCAGTTGGATTATAAGTAAACTCTTCATAAAAGTTTTTATCTTCCAAATTCCAAGAATAAACGTAATTATCTAAGCTATCTATTTTCTTATCAGAGATATTAAATAGGCCTAGTTTAAGTAAATTAATAAAATTATCAGAAGAAAAACATCCACTTAATATATCACATAATATTTTGATAAATCTGTTTGTTAAAACACCTGTTTTTTTACTGTTATTAAACGGATGATTAAGTAGTAAATCAAAGTATGGAATGTAAGTATCCTTATCACACACAATTAAAATATCATCATAAGATAAGCCTTCATATATATTTTTCGATATAAGATTATTAACAAATGACACCTCATCATATATGTCATTTAATGCTTTAAAGTAAGTTTCCTTATCTAAAGAAACATCCTTTTGATGAACACCCAATTTACATTTCAAATAATTATTATTAATGGTATCACAATCTAAAAGTACGCATCCTTCATCTTTCATTTTGTTAATTAACTTAAGTGTATCTAGGCTTGGCAGATGCACGCTTAAAAATAAATATTTAGATGTAAAATGATTATTTTTCATAACCTCATCTAAAAGTAGTTTTTCGTTTATTAAATTATTACTTAAAATGATTTTTTCATACTCACCATAGATTTTACTCAAATCATTTGTTTTATCATTTTTGATTAAAGCATATGACTTAAAATCATCATACGTATTTATTAAATCCTTTATAAATCTAGAAGATATTACATCTTTATAAACTAAAAGACTTTTTTTTACACTATAAAAAGCCTGTTTCATAAGAATGTATTTTTGAGTATCATTTATAAGTTTTTTACTTCCATCATAATTATTTATTAAAAAGTTTCTAACGGTATTAAATGTAATGTTTTCATTAACAAATAATTCTTTATAATAAAGTTCATAATTAGATGGAACAATTATCTCATAATCATTTAAATTCTTAATATTTTTAATAGAAGTAATATTTATCATTTTAATCAACTCTCTTCTATAAACATTATAACAAAAGATAAAACAAAAAAGAACAAATTATTTTGCTCTTTAAATTATCTTATCCTATCATTTACTTTCTTTTCTAATTTTTCAGCATAAGAACTTGTTAAATTATATGTGTTTTTAAAAGCATTCTTATAAACATCATATGCATTTTTACTTAGCTCTTGCGCCTGTTTATCAAAATATCTTTCTTCATCTTCCGGAAATTTAGGATTACTCTTAAAATAGTTCAGTATCATTTCATCATTTGCATTTTCTTGCCCTTTTTTAGCATTAAGTGCATCATATATTGCATTTTTAATTAAAATGTATTCTATCTCTTCTTTAGTTAACTTAGAAATATATCTATTTCTGTATTCACTTGATGTACCAACGTGAAATATAGTTTGCTTTCTAGTCTTTTTATCCTCTTTATATTTTTTGTAATCACTTAAAAGTTTTTCTGATAGTTCATTTACAACTCTCTTATTTTCTTTCTTTTGTGCTAAACTATCCTTTCTTTCGTGTTCCTCTTTCTTTTGAGTACCATACTTTATTAGGTTAAGTCTGTCTTTTCCTTGTAAAGATAAACAAGCATTTAAGATTGTCAAATAAATCTGATTTAATCTCTTTTGATCTTCTGATATTTCTTTAGCATTTTCTAATTCACTTATGTGCTTATCTAAATACTCTTTTATTTCTTCTTTTTCATTTGCGTATCTATAAACAAAGCAAAAATCATAAATAGCTGCTAAAGCATATTCTTTATTATTTTTTGCATCGTCAAGCATTTTAGCTTTAACTTCATTCACATCATGATCAAAACATATCATAAAAGCCTCATTATGCTTTTTTTCATAATACTCTATTTTCTTTCTTATTTCTTTAAAATTCATATATATCACCTCATTATTAATCTATACATATCTATAATATTCCATGCGTGAGGTATTATTATAACATAATTTCATTATTTTTTAACAATAAATTTATTTATAATTAAAATATATTTTATAATTGTAATATAAAATCTAAAGTGCACAAATAAGTGCATTTAGTTTTGTAATGGTATATAATACAAGCTTGGGTGATTTA
>CAKPCM010000033.1 GCA_934141615.1 uncultured Bacilli bacterium | reverse complement strand
TTACTTGTTTATAATAACACATACCCCCCCCCCCGGATGTCAAGCACTAAAAAAAGTGGATAACAATCCACTTTAGAAACTTCTTCTATTTTTTAAGAAATTTGGAATATCATCATCGTCATCATCATCTTGAATGATGTTGCTTACTCTCTGCTGCATATTTGGAGTTTGAACAGGAGCTTGTTTAGCTGCTTCTTCTTTTGCTTTTTGTTCTCCTTTTTCAAATCCTGTTGCAATAACAGTTACGATTACTTCGTCGTTTAAGTTTTCATTAATTACCGCACCAAAGATTGTGTTGATATCATTATTTGATGTTGATCTTACAACTTCTGCTGCATCTTCAGCCTCAAATAAAGTTAGGTTAGCTCCACCTGTAATATTGATAATTGCATCAGTTGCTCCTGAAATATCTGTTTCAAGAAGTGGACTAGATACTGCTTGACGAGCTGCTTCAACTGCTCTGTTTTCACCCGTACCCATACCAATTCCGATAAGTGCGTTACCACTTTTTTCCATTACGGCCTTAACGTCTGCAAAGTCTAGGTTAATTAAACCTGTTACAGCGATTAAGTCAGATATTGATTGAACTCCTCTATGTAATACGTTATCAACTTCATGGAAAGCCTCAACCATTGGTGTTGATTTATCTATTATTTCTCTTAATCTATCATTTGGAATAACGATTAAAGTATCTACGTTAGCTTTTAATTCTGAAAGACCTTCAATAGCTTGTGCCATTCTTCTTTTACCTTCAAAGCTAAATGGTTTAGTTACTATTGCAACTGTTAAAGCTCCAAGTCCTTGAGCTATTTCAGCAATAACAGGAGCTGCACCAGTACCAGTTCCGCCACCCATTCCGCATGTTACGAACACCATGTCAGCGCCTTTTAAAGCTTCTTCTATTTCTTTTTTAGATTCAACGGCAGCTTCTCTTCCAACCTCAGGTCTTCCACCTGCTCCAAGTCCTGCTGAAATCTTTGATCCAATTTGAATCTTAGTTTCTGCCTTTGAACAATTTAATACTTGTAAGTCAGTGTTAGCAACTATGAATTCTACTCCTCTAACACCGCATTCTATCATTCTATTAACTGCGTTACCGCCGCCACCACCGACACCGATAACTTTAATTTTTGCTAATTGATCTACTGGTAAACCAAACATCTTATTTCCTCCTTAATTGTCAAAAAAGTAGCTGAAAAACCTTCCAAATATCGAATCGCTTCTTCCTATTCTAGTCTTACTATGAACTAAGCCATCCTCATCATAACTACTAAACATTGAATATTCTTTTCCCCTTAATTTTATCTTTTTAACGAAGTGCTTAATTGCACCTGATATAGTAATAAACCTTGCTTTTCTAATTCCTAAGGTATTTATCGTGTAAGTTTTGGCATTATTTCCAAACACATCTTCCAAAACAAAGTTTAATCCTGGCATATCTGTTATACCACCTAATACCATTATATAACGAATTTGCTTATTTGTTAATACCTTTAATTCATTTTTAGCAACATTTAATATCTCTACCAAACGTTTATTAATAACCTTTGAAAGTTCATACTGATTAATCCTAACTAATTTTCCATTAACGTCTCTAACTTCATAAGTTTCGTTTTTATTTGCGTACCTTGGATGTGCTATTCCAAAGTTTTCCTTTGCTTTTCTAGCAGCTTTTTTGGTAGTGTAATAAATGTATGATATATCATCATCTATTATTTTACTTCCTATTTTTAAAACCGATGTATTGGTAATTATTCCCTTGTTAAACATAGATACAGTAGTAACTGTTTTTCCTATGTTTATAACCGCTGTCATACCGCTTTCTAACTCTTCTGTTTTAACTTCTTCAAAGTCTGCAATCGGAGATAAAACAAGGTCAACTACCTCTACCCCTGATTTTTCTACTACTTTAGCAAAAGATACAACAGAAGTTTTTGGAACACAAACCATCATCGCCCTTATTCCAAGTCTATCGCAAATCTTGTTTTTAGGATCTTTTAACGTTTCTATTTCTGAACCATTTTCATAAATAGTAAAGTCAATAGGAGTTACGGAAACTAATTCCATGTTAGGTAGTATGTCATTAACAACTGAATTTTGAACTCTTAATATATCTTTTTCAGTAACCATCTTCTCTTCGTTTACAATTGGTACGTTACCATGTACTAAAGTGCATTCTGCATTATAAGCTGGTATTGTTATAATAGCTTTTTTAATAGGTATATTAATTCTTGATGAAATATCATCTAGTGCTAGTTTTAATCTTTCTAAAACAAGCGATTCATCTACTATAACGCCCCTTTTTATTCCCTTAGATCTAACTGATGATACCGCAAGAGTTCTAAATTTTTTACCATAATATTCACTAACCAATATTCTTATTGTATCAGTTCCAATATCAATACATGTGTATATCTTTTTCATAGGCTTCATACTCCCTTTTAAACTCTACCATATAAAAGTATTATACTATATAAACTAACTTTTTAAAAGTCAAAATTAAAAGAATTACTTAATAAAATAATCCTTTTAATTAATAGATGAATACTCTTTTGACTTTGTTTCTTTAGTTTTAATATTATATGAATATCTTATTATACCATCATCTTTATTTACGAATAGGTATATCAAAGTTTCACCTGACTTATAAAATCCACTTAAAGACATATCTAAATATGAATTATCCTGTAATTTAGCATATTTAGCTAGCAAACTTCCATCAGTATTAACTATTTTTAGATAATCATCCGTATCTTTTATAATTACATAATCATTTAAGATAAGTAAAACTTTTTTGTAGTTCTTACTTTTTTTAACAAGCCTTCCTTCTTTTGTATAAATACTAAATGATTCATCACTATTTCTAACAACTAAATTACCAGATTTAGTAGATGAAAATAAATCATACGAACCATCTAATACCTTGTTAAAATCTCTATCATAAATTATGGCACTTCTTTCAATATCACCATAATCTTCAAAATAATATATTTCTTTTCCGTTACCAAACGAGCCCAAATAAGCTTCACTTTCCTTTATTTCTTTACCAGTGTTATAGTTTACTACGTAAGTTTTACCTTCACTTTCTTTTGCGGCGATAAAACAGTTATCCATTAAAGACGACGTGCCTGACGTAAATATGTTAGTATACTTAAAATCAGTCGTAAAAGAATTGCTTTTTAAAGAATAAAAAGCGTACATTCCGTTTATGTTTGATACTGAAAGACCATAATCTTTATTTTCATATGACATAAAATCAATCGTGTTATATTCTGCATCAGGCATACTAAGTTTTAATGCCCTGTTAGTTTCGTAATTATATATAAGATATCCATCATCTTTTATTATAACTTCATTTTTGTAATCGTTATATCCATAAGTTTTGCAAGGCGAAACATCGCATCTATAAGTTTCCATCATCTTATATAAAGCATTTGTTTTATAAGACGTATCTTTATCATCTTTTATAAATACTGGGTAGTTGTTAGCATCACTTTTATATATTTCTATTTTAGATGCCTCACCACTTGGAACATACCAATCATCTTGTTTTTTAAATTCAGAAGTTTTTTTCTTAACGCCCTTTTTAGCACTAGAATTATTATTATAAAGTGAAAATAAATATATAATCGTAATAAATAAAATAATTAGAATTATAACTACTAGTAATGTTTTATTATTAGACTTTTCCCTCATCATATACTCCTTATCTTAATTAAATATTATCATACAAACTTACTCGTGTAAACAAAAAAAGACTACTTTGCTTCAAAGTAATCTCCGTAATCTAAGTATAATGTTCCGTTTTGTTTTCCTATGTTTTCAAGTATTGTGTTATATTTATTTAATTTGTTAAACTTATTAACCGTTAAATAAACACTATTGCCATCATTCATATAAACATAATATCTATCACTATCTATATCGTTAGGATCATATTTTATTTCTGACATCTGACATATGATGTTTTTGTTTAACTTGCTCATTGCCCTTATAAATCTAGATTGTTTTTTAGCTGGAACTTCGTTTGTTAAAAATGGTGCACACACTTCCTTTTCATCTTTGCTTACCGAATCTGTCATAACATTTTCACCAGTATCTTTTTTTATGTACAAAACTTTCTTTTCCTTTACTTTTATTTTAACGGATAAGAATCCCTTTGATACCTTAGCATCTTTTATGTAAGGATTTTCCTTTAACTTATTTTTAACAAACAGACTTATAACGCTAAAAAATGATGGATCATTATCTAAAGATGCTGCCCTTATTATTTCAGAATCAGATAATATTTCGTTTCCAGTAACTTCTATACTTCTTATTGGAACATCTATAAATTTATAACACGAAAAAGAAATTGCTCCAATAATTAAAAGCAATAAAATTAATCTACCAACTCTTAACCTTCTTCTTTTCTTCTTCGTCTTTTTCATGATCTACTCCCAGTTTACAAATTCTTGTTCTATTTTTAAATCTACGCCTGTTTCATCTTTTACTTTATCGTGTACATAATATATTAAGTTTCTAACGTCCGATGCTGTTGCATCTTTTTTATTTACTATAAAATTAGCATGCTTAGCGCTTACCATAGCGCCCCCAATAGAAAATCCTTTAAGGCCGCAATCTTCAACTAATCTTCCCGCAAAATCTCCATCTGGATTTCTAAATACTGAGCCTGCTGATGGAAATTCAAGAGGTTGAGTCATTAGTCTTTTTTGTCTTCTAGTTTCCATTAAATCTTTAATCAACTTTTTATCACCATGTCTTAAAACAAGTGTAGCTTCTAAACATATATAGTTTGGATTTTGCTGTAAGAATGATGATCTATATTTGTAATTCAAATCCTTATTGTATAATGTTTTAACCTTAAGTTCTGGCGTTAAAACCTTTACTTCTGATACTATGTATCCCATGTCTGATTTATAAGCTCCGGCATTCATAAATACCGCTCCTCCAAGGCTTCCTGGAATACCTGATGCAAACTCAAGGCCAGTAAGTCCTTCTTTTTGAACCTTGTAAGATAGTTTTACAAGACTTACTCCAGCACCCGCAACTACGGTAGTATCTTTTATTTTAACGTCATTAAAATTATCTAGCTTTATTATAACGCCATCATATCTTTTATCACTAAAGATAACGTTAGAACCAAAGCCTAATACTTTGTGTTTTATTCCATCTTTGTTTAATTTATCTAAAAGAATAATTAATTTATCAGTGTTTTTAGGATATACAAAAAGACTTGCTACCCCACCTACTTTATAGGTGGTGTTCTTCTCTAATTTAACGTCTTCTTTATATGTACCAATGCTATTTTTCTTTATAAACGTAATTAAATCTTTCATTTTTTATCACCAACTAACTTTACTACCTCATCATATATTAATGATGCACTATTTTTAACTTCAAACGATTTTAAATTTCTTTTTATGTTATTAGTATAAACTTTATCATTAAGCACTTTTTCTACCATTCTTAAAAGGGTATCACCTTCTAAGTCTTTTTCTTCTAAAATAAGTGCCGCATTAGAGTTTACTAAATCCATCGCGTTTTTGTATTGATGATTTTCCGTAACATAGGGACTAGGTATTAAAATTGATGGTACGTTAAGTGCTGATATTTCCGCTAAAGTAGATGCTCCCGCTCTTGAAACTAAGCAATCTGTTTTCTTTAAAAGAGATGTCATGCCATCAATATAAGGAACTAACTTTATGTTTTTAGTATACTTATTTTTTTTATACTCATCAAAATAGTTTTTACCAGTTACAAACATAACTTCATAATCTTTGTTATTAAAAAGAGTTAGCATACTTTTCATTTTATCATTAATCGTCTTTGAACCAAGAGAGCCCATAACTATTAAGACAAGTTTTTTATTATCTGATAGGCCAAATTCTTTTTTGTCTGCCTCTTTAGATGATATAGCATTTTCACTACAAGGATTTCCTGTATATATAAACTTTTTATCATTCATTTTTTCTTCTAGACTTTTAAATGATACAAACACTTTGTCAGCGTATTTACTAGCGAATTTATTGGTTATTCCAAAAGATGAGTTTTGTTCGTGAATGCAGCATTTAACACCAAGTTTATGAGCAGCATAAATAACAGGCGCTGAAACATATCCCCCAACTCCTATTACAACGTCTGGTTTAAATTTCTTTATTATTTTCTTACATTTAAACGTAGCATTTATAAATAAGAATGCACTTTTTATATTACGCGGGCTTAAACTTCTTCTTAAACCTTCTACACTTAATCCGACAAATTTAAATCCTGCCTTAGGTACTATATCTTTTTCCATTCTGTTTTTAGTACCTATGTATAATATTTCAGCACCTTTATTTCTTTCTTTTATTTTATTTGCAATTGCAAGCGCCGGATATATGTGTCCTCCAGTACCACCTGCTGATATAATTACTCTCATATTCTTCACCTACTATTCATTATATCATAATTATATGAGTTTAATAAATTAAAAAGAATGGTATTTACAAACAAAAAAAGATAACGGTTCTGATAAAGCCATTATCTTTCTAGTTTTGAAATGAAAAACCACTCTGAATTCAAGCAAACCCCAAATTCATTTTTAAATATTATCAGTATTTAATGTAGTATCTTATTCCAATGAGTTTTCTTTCTCATTTACAATTGTAAGTCCTAGAGTTAAATAAGATTAGCTTAATTAGCCATTTTCACTATCTTAACAAACTCAAGATAGACTATAAAAATTATTGATCGTTCATCATTAAGATGTTCCTTTAAACAGAACACCTTCCTGATGAATAATAACTTCATAGTACCTCTAGGATAGTTTAATTATACACTAGTTATATGGTTCTTGTCAAGCGTTTTTTTACTTTTTTCTAATTTTCCCTATATCGTGATATATTTAGTATTATTCCAATTGATATAAGTGTAATAATTAAGCTACTTCCGCCATATGAAAAAAACGGAAGCGTAACACCTGTTACGGGAACAAGACCTACTACAACTGCTAAATTTAAAAGGGTTTGAAAAGAAAGCTGAAATATAATTCCAAATGTTAAAAACTTTGCAAAATTATCCGGAGCTTTAATCGATATTTTTATACTTCTTAATATTATTACTAAAAACAAAAACGCAACCGAAATAATTCCAATTATCCCAAGCTCTTCTGATATTACTGAAAATATAAAGTCTGTTTGTGGTTCTGGAAGATAAAAATGTTTTTGGATAGAGTTACCAAATCCCATTCCAAATAATCCACCTGGACCTATCGCATACAAAGACTGAATTGCCTGAAAACCAGTTCCTAAAGGATCACTCCAAGGATTTAAAAACGATACTATTCTCTCCATTCTGTATGGTGCAATTACAATAAGAACGCACACACCTACCATACCAAGCATTCCTATTTTAATAAAAAATGAAAAATCTACGCCTGATATAAAAAGCATTGCAACAATTGTCATTACAAGAATAGTTCCAGTTCCGAAGTCTGGCTGAAGCATAATTAAAAAGAAAGATAACATCGTAACTATTAAAATTGGAAAAGCACCTTTCTTTACACTTCTCATGTCTTTAGGATTATTATATATGTATTTGCTGGTAAAAATAATTAATGCAAGCTTCATAAATTCACTGGGCTGAATACCAAGACCTGCGATACCAAACCAGCTTCTAGAACCATTTCTTACACTCCCGATTCCTGGCACCAAAACAAGAATAAGTAATATAAAACATATAAGCAAAATCATGTTTGATTTTTTAAGATAATATTTATATGGTACTTTACTTACTATTATCATCAAGATTATTCCAATTATAAAAAATATACTTTGCATTAACACGTAATGAAACTTATCATTAAATTTATACTGGGCCCACACACTTGATGCAGAATATATCATAACTATCCCATATATGCATATTAAAAATACGGTAATTATAAGTGGAATATCTAGTTTTCTTTTCATAAGTAGGCATCACCTTTCTACTTAAGTTTATTTTATGAAAAGAAAAAAAGAACTACAAGTTCTCCTTAATATACTCTGTTAACACACCTAACATTTCGTATGCTATTGGTCTAAATGATGGACATTTATTTGCCTGGTCTATTAACGTTTCTTCTGCTTTTTCTAAAGGAACATAAACTAATTTAAAGTCACCTTTTTCTTCGTACGCAGTATAGTTTGTTTTTGATAAGTTAGGCTTTTTATTCGTGGTACAAATATAATATAAAATCACGTTACACCTGTTTTTACCTTTGTTAGAATAATTTTTAGATAAGTGCTTAATCATCATAAATGGTTCTAACTCTTCTTTTCCTATATCCATCCCAGTTTCTTCTTTTAGCTCCCTTATAAGTCCTTTTATAGGTTCTTCATCTTTTTCTAAGTGACCACCTGGAAACTGATAATCATTGTATGAAAAACCTAAAAGAAGTTCTTTTTGATCATTTACTATAATCGCCTTTACCCTTGTTACGTAATCATCTATTTCTTTATCTTTTAATTTATCTTCGTTTAATATTAATTCTTTCAAAATTATTTATCTCCTATCTTTAGCATATTAATATTAACAAATAAATCTAAATATTTCAAATATTTTCAAATGTAATGTAAAGAAAAAGAAGCTTATAACCAAGCTCCATAAACAACTGCTAAAGTTCCTAATATCAAACCTACGATCCAAAATAACTTAACAATGTCTTGTTCTTTCCATCCTAATTTTTCGAAGTTATGATGAAGTGGTGTCATTAAAAACAATTTTTTCTTAAGTACCAAAACCCAAAATACTTGTAAGATAACACTTAACGTTTCAATTACAAACACACCCATTATTACCGCGAATGTAAGTTCGTGTCTGGTTAATATTGCAACAGATGCTAGCACACCACCTATCGCAAGAGATCCAGTATCTCCCATAAACACTTTTGCAGGATACGTATTATAAACTAAAAATCCTAATATAGAACCTGCTAATATAAAGCAGAAAACCGCTATATCCTGATATCCTAAAAGCCAAGATGTTGACCAGGTTATAATTCCCATTACAAGTGTTGCAATAAAAGATAAACCACCGGCAAGTCCGTCTAGGCCGTCTGTTATGTTAACCGCGTTAGAGGATGCAACAAGCATAAATAATATAAAGAAGCCGTATAACCATCCAACATTAACCTTTAGGTTAAAAGCGTGAAACCAAAGTAATGGCTCAGAACCACTTTTCATGTAAATGAAGAAAAACACAACTGCTATTATTACTTGTCCAAGTAGTTTTTGAACGTCCGTTAATCCTTCATTTTGTTTTTTTCTTATCTTCATAAAATCATCAATAAAACCTAATAAGGCGTACGCAACAAATACGAATAAGACTATGAGTAAATTACTATTAATACTAATTTTCTTAGTAAAATACATTATCATAATCGTTATAAAGGTCGGAATTATAAAGATTAATCCACCTACCGTTGGGATACCATTTTTCTTTTTATGAGCTGGTCCAACAAACACACTTATTCTTTGACTTACGTTTAATTTCTTTAATAAAGGTATCATAAAATAACCCATTATAACAGAAATTATAAAACCAATCATAAGTGCTAATAAAGATTTTGTTAAAACAAACATTTATTATTCACCTCTTCTTACCTAGTTAATTATACTATATATTTTTATTTTTTACACGCTTTTTATACCAACTTGATTAAAACTTTACTATTTTTTATTCGTGTACTAAAACGTTAGTACCAACGCTTACTTCATCATAAACTTCTTCTGCATCAGTATACTTCATATTTACACATCCATGACTTCCATTTAAATAATCATCTTTATCAAACGTTTTTCTCCAAGATGCATCATGAAGTCCTTGTCCTTTATCAAATGGCATCCAAAAATCTACCCAAACCTTATAGTCAGATCCGGTTAAATATCTGCCTTTTTCTTTAGAGTATATCTTGTGACATCCAAGGCGCGTGTCATACCTACCCTTTTTACCAGTTACTACGTCTGCTTCTAACTTTACATCACCATCTTCATATAACCATAAAGTTTGGTCTGATATATCTACTTCTACGTACGGATTAGTTAATTTTTCTATGTATTTATGTGAAACATAACCATAAGTACCATCATATGATACGTAATCAAACGTACCATTGGTCTTCTCTTTTTTTAATTTAGTAAATTTTGGTATAACTTCTAAAACTTCAGAAGATAAATCGGGTGCTTTTCTTAAGTTAAGATTAGCAAGTGCACATACATAAGCCTCGTCTTCTACAAATGGTTCTTCCTTTTCTTCTGTGGTAGTCTCTGAAACAGGTGATTTGTAAGTTGTATATTGGCTAGTGGATGAATAGGTAGTACTATTTTGACTGGTATGATAAGTAGTGTCATTTTGGTTGGTATTATAATCTTTTAAGCCTTCACATCCCGCAAAGGAAACAGCCATTTCTAAACCAAGTAAAATAGATAATAATTTCTTATTTTTCATTTTCATAATAATCCTCTTTCTTTAATTGTATAAGTAGTCTATATCTTTTTTATTAAATTGTCAATTACCAAGCATTAACCTTACCGTACTGCCTTCTTCCAACCTTGTATTAGCTTTAGGACTTTGTGATATTACTTTATTTCCACTACCACTATAAGTAACATTATATTTAGAAAGTGTTTTGGTAGCTTCTTTTACGTCCATTCCAACAACGTTTTCTACCGTATAATACTTTTTATCATCCCAGTTGTATTTCTTTTCAGAAGTAGTTTTTCTTCTTTTTATACCAAGTGCATCAATCGAATCAGTTAATATTTGTTTTGCAACGGGAGCGGATACAACGCCACCATATTGAACTACTTTCTTAGGATTATTAATTGCAACATAAACTACTATCTTAGGATCATCTGCTGGTAAAAAACCAATGAACGATAATATGTAATTTCCAACCATATATGCTCCGTCTTTTACTTTTTGTGCAGTACCTGTTTTACCACCTACTCTGTAT
>CAKPCM010000032.1 GCA_934141615.1 uncultured Bacilli bacterium | reverse complement strand
TACTTGAGGTCGCAGATGAATTTAACGTTAAAAAACTTGCGTTTTCATCTTCTGCAACGGTTTATGGAAAGCCTAAGTCACTTCCAATAAAAGAGGATTTTCCTCTTAGCACAACAAATCCATACGGAACAACAAAACTTATGATAGAAAGAATATTAAAGGACTTATATAAGGCTGATAATAGTTGGAGTATTGCAATACTTAGGTATTTTAATCCAATTGGAGCACATAAATCAGGTCTTTTAGGTGAAAACCCAAATGGTATTCCAAACAATTTAATGCCATATATAATCAAGGTTGCAACTGGAGAACTTAAGTGCCTTGGAATATTTGGTAATGACTATGATACAAAAGATGGAACGGGTGTTAGGGACTATATTCACGTTGTTGATTTAGCTAAAGGACACGTTAAGGCAGTAGATAAGATATTAAAAACGACTGGATGTGATTGTTATAATCTTGGTACTGGTAATGGCTATAGTGTTCTTGAATTAGTAAATACATTTATGAATGTAAATAAAGTTGATGTTAAATATGAAATAAAAGATAGACGTCCAGGAGATATTGATGCTTGTTATGCAGATCCATCATATGCTTATGAAAAGTTAGGTTGGAAAGCAGAAAAAGATATTAATGAAATGTGTCTTGATGCATATAATTTTGTTAAGAAAGAGTAGGTGGTATTATGATATCAATGAAGGCTTTAAAAATGCTTTTAGAAACTAGTTTAAGTGATAATAATTATGATAAATTTCTAAATCAATTAAATGACTTAGAAATAGATAAAGATAATTTTTGGAATGTTATTGCGGTTGTAGAGGAAGTTATAAAAGATAAATGCTTGACAGAGACTATAGAAAATAAAAAAGACAGCAAGAAGGTACTACTTCAAGAATTTGGTGTGATAGAAAAAGATGCTAGTTTTTTTGACGATTTAGAAGATTTTAAAATTAAGATTTCTAATTTATTTAAAAATAAATTATCAAATTATAAAGATGATTCATTAGAAGATATTTATAATAAATTAGATGACTTTGAAGGTAGGCTTATATGAAGAAATTAAATAACGTATTGATATTTTTATGTTCGCTTGCAGCGGCTTGTTTCTTCGTAAGAGATTTAAACGTAGGCTCATATGATAGATTACTTGGGGATGTAACCATTCCTTTAGTACTATTACTTCCAAGAATATTTAGTAAATTATTTAAAATAAAAATAACTTCTGCAATGGAATTAGTTTACGTTATCTTTATAATACTTGCACAATTTATAGGAAGCGTTGTTAATTTATATAACAAGGTTTGGTGGTATGATTTATTCGCTCACTTTTTATCTGGCGTTTTAACAGCTATTTTATCACTTGTTGTGTTGAACTGGTTTGGTGTATATAAAGAAAAAAATAAATGGTTTAACTTTTTGTTTATAATATCATTTACACTTATGGTTGCCTCTATTTGGGAATTCATGGAGTTTGGAGCGGATACATTCTTTGGTATGAACGTTCAGCATTCTATTGATACAGGAGTACGTGATACAATGGAAGATATGTTAATTGCGTTTTTAGGTAGTCTTATAGTCAGCATCTCTTACTTAGTAGAAAATAAAATAGCAAAAAATGGATTTTTAAAAAGAGTAGTTAGTGACTTAAAGTAATTAAGCACTAGCTCTCTTTTTCTATGCCATATATATTATTTATAGGATCTTTAAATAGTTCGTGCCTTACCGGGTTATACGTAAGATAAGTAAGTATTAGGTAAATTATTATTGCGAATAAAATAGATGCGTTTTCCAATTTTAAATCCTTTTTCATGTTTATTATACTAATTGTTATTAGCTGTGATATTATAATTGTTATAAGCATTAAAAGTATTGTAATTAAAAGTTTTTCTCCTATTAAACTATATATTGGAAGGTAAAAAATTAAGAAAATTGGTATGGAAGATATACTTGCAATAATATTAGATATACAGACGTTTTTATAATTTAAATGTTTTACTTTAACTATTATTTTTTGAATAACTCCAGAAAATAGTATACTTCCAAAAAGTATTTTCATATGTTCCCAAATACTTTCATTAACTGGTGATATTATGCTTGTTATAAAACTTGGTATTTTATCATATAAAAAGTGAAGTGGAAAACAAAGTAAAAACGCCATTATAACACCTAGTATTTTTAGTTTTTTAAGTGACATATTAATCTCCTTTCTTTAAATAATATGAATTTTATAAGTATATTTATTCTAGTTTGACTTAAAGCCTCATTAATTATACAATTATACTTGGATAAGAAAGAAGGCATAAAATGGATTTAAATAAAGAAAGATACATAATATTAGAAATTATTCCAACAAAGATAGCGGGTGGTGATGTAGCACAACTTTCCGCACTTAAAATAAACGGAATAGAATTAGAAGATAGATTTGATTATAGGCTTGATAAAAGCAAGATAAAGATTCCTGACATTCTTAATATGACTAATTATGATAATGATTCTTTTAAGTATGTTAAAACAACAAAGACACTTATGAAAAACTTTAAGAAGTTTATAGGTGATTTACCACTTTTAATAATTGATAATTCTTATACTAGAAATTATTTAGAAGAATTTGATAATAAAAAGGAATCTGTCTTTAAGTATCTTAATTTAGATATGAGTGATGACGTGTTTGATAGGCTTGTTAATAAATATAATTTAGAGGCAAGTAACTACTTAGTTGACTTACTTTATGAAGCAATAATAAAGGAGATATAACATGATAATTAGATGCGTAAAAACAGGCTATTTAGAAGAAAATTGTTATGTTATATCAAAGGATGATAAATGTCTTATAGTAGATCCTGGTGATGACTTTTATAAAATAGAAGAATTGGTTGGGGAAAAAGAAGTACTTGCTATTTTAATTACTCATTACCACGAAGATCACGTAGGAGCATTAGAGGATTGCATTAAAAAATATAATGTTCGTAAGATAGATTATACTAGCAGTAAAAATGAAAAGATAGGTCCTTTTTCCTTTGAGATAATAAAGACTTTTGGACACAAAGATGATGCCGTAACTTATTACTTTAAGAATGAGGGCGTAATGTTTGTTGGAGATTTTATTTTTAAAGGAAGTATCGGAAGATGTGATCTTCCTTCTGGAAGCATAAAAGAAATGAAAAAAAGCATTAATTTAATAAAAAAATATGACAAAGACATTAAACTTTATCCTGGTCATGGTGATGAAACATCTTTAGGATATGAAATGGAAAATAATATGTATATGAAAGGTGATTTTTATGAGTAAAAAAATTGTAATATTAGGCGGAGGTACAGGAACTTCTACCTTAGTTAGAGGACTAAAGGAATTTCCTGTTGATATATCAGTTGTTGTATCAGTTTGCGATGATGGCTCTTCAACCGGTAAGTTAAGAGAAGAGTTTGACATTCCAGCGGTAGGAGATTTAAGAAAGGTATTATCTGCTTTATCTGATACAGAGCCTTTATTTGAAAGTTTATTAGAATACAGATTTAATACATCAAGTGATTTAAATGGGCACGCTGTAGGTAATCTTTTACTTGCGGCACTTTGCAATATTACCGGTAATATGTCTGATGGTATAAAGTCTCTTTCTAAAGTACTTAATTTAAAGGGAAAAGTTCTTCCTTTATCAGAAGATAACGTTGTATTAATGGGTATTATGAACGATGGTAAGGTAATAGAAGGTGAACATAACATAACTGAGTACGAAGAAGGGATTAAAGACATTTATTATAAAGAAGCTCCTAAAATAAATCCAGAAGTAATAAAGGCAATAAAGGATTCTGATATGATAATTCTTAGTATGGGTAGTTTATATACTAGTGTTATTTGTAACTTAATAAGTGATGATGTGGTTCGCGCAATAGATGAATCAAAGGGGAAAATATTATACGTATGTAATATGTTTACGCAACCTGGTGAAACAGATGATTATACCGTAAGTGATCATATTAAGGCGTTAAATAGTCACTTAGGAAAAAGAAAAATTGATACGGTTATCGTAAATGATGGTAAAATTCCTAAAAAGTTTATTTTAAAATATCATAGAGAAGAAGAAAAAGATCCAGTTGTAATTGATAAGGATGAGATAAACAAATTAAACGTTAACGTAATAAAAGATGATTTTATAAAACTAAGAGATAAGGGACTTAAACACAATTCAATAAAACTTTCCCTTAGAATATTTGAAGAATTGATAAAATAGCACTATTAATTAGTGCTTTTTTTAAACGTTTGTAGTATTATATATGTAACGAATTATTTAGAAGTATGAAGGTGATAGTATGGATGAATTTAAGAAACATTTTCCTAATATAGAAGATAATTTTGTAACTGATTTTAACGAATATTTAAAACTTATACCAAATTGCGGGCAGTTTGATCATAATGATATTGCACTTATTTATAAAGCACTTTATAAAGCAGATCATCTTCATAAAAATAGTAAGCCTAGAAAAACAGGAGAGCCTTACATAACCCATCCAATTGCAGTATCAAGCATTCTTGCAACGTATGGTCTTGATGCGGAAAGTTGTGCTGCAGCGCTTCTTCATGACACGGTAGAAGATACTCCTTATACTTTAGAAGAATGTGAAAAGGATTTTGGTCAGAATATTGCAACACTAGTTGATGGCGTAACTAAAGTTGGACGTGACGTAAATAATGAAACTCATGATAAAATTATTAAAAGTGTTAGTAAAGACGTTAGGTCACTTGCAATTAAAGGTGGCGATAGATTTCACAACATGAGTACCCTTGGTCCTATGAAAAGAGAAAAGCAAATAGAAATTGCAACCGAAACTAACACGTTTTATGTTCCTGCCTTAAAGATACTTGGAATCTATAAATTAAAAGATGAACTTCAAGACCTTTCGTTTTATTATTTGCACCCGGATGAGTTTTTGAAATTTGAAAAGAAAAGAAATAAATTAAAACAAAAATATACTGAAACTTGTAATTTATTTGGTGATGAAGTTTTAAAAAAACTAAGTCATATGGGAATTGGAATGTATTTTAAATCACGTATAAAAAACATTGGGGCGATGTATGAGGAATCATTAAAAGAAGGAAATGTTAATAACATTGATGATTTGCTTGCTATAAAGATGGTGGTAAAAGATTTATCTGACTGTTATATTGCGCTTGGCACTGTAAATGAAATAGGTAAGTTTGTGGGTGGTAAAACAATAGATTATATAGCATCTCCAAAATCTAATGGTTATAAGTCGTTAAACACAAACGTAAAATATAAAGATGCAAACATACAAGTTAGAATAAGAACGGAAGATATGCAAAGAACAAATGACCTAGGAGTATTTTCTGATCTTAATTCTGCAGTTCAAGAAAAAGTTACAACAAAAATGAAGATTGGACTTAACAAACTAAAAAAAGAAGGTGAGTAAGATTTTGAAAAAATATAAAAAAGAATGCTTATGGATATTAGTTCTTTTAACAGCTTTTTTAGTACTTACTTATTTCGTTGTCACTTCAAAAACAAGCAAAATAGATGAAGATGCATTTAATTTATTAATAAAACTAAAGTGCAAGCCGGTAACTGGCATTTTATACGTTATAACAAAAATAGGCTCTAGCCTAGGCGTTGCAATAGTTCTTTTAATATCACTTATACCTTTTATTAAAACAAAGAAATTGTCAGATTTTAAATATGTTTTAATAAATACTATGCTTGGTGTTTTATTAATGAAAGGAATAAAAGAAATAGTTAGAAGAACAAGGCCTTCTTGGAAGTGGATTAAAGAAGGAGGATATTCATATCCATCAGGACACACCATATCAGCGGTTTTATTATACGGAACGTTACTTCTAATAGTTAACAAAAACGTTCATGGGAAATTAAGAAAACCACTTATTGTATTTTTAAGTATTATGATGTTTTTAATACCAATAAGCAGAATTTATTTTGGGGTTCATTATTTAACTGATGTTTTAGCAAGCACCATACTAGGAATTATTATTCTTATAATAACAAATATAATTATGGATAAGGAGTATTATATTCATGATAAAAATAAAGATAGAAAAACCATTTAAACTAGTAGATAGCATAACTTGTGGGCAAATATTTAGGTTCTTTAAAATGGAAGATGGAAGTTTTGATGTAATATTAAAAGACAGGGTAATAAACGTTTATCAAAAGAATAATTATTTATATGCATCATCAAATAACGAAGATGATTTAAAAAGTGTTGTGACAAATTACTTTGACTTAGATAATGATTATGACAAGATAAATGAATACTTACTTAGTCATGATAAAAAATTAGAATCTGCCATAAATTTTTCTAAGGGGCTTATGATGATAAAGCAAGATCCATTTGAAACCATAATGGAATATATCATATCCGCTAATAACAGTGTTCCATCAATTGCAAGTGCACTTAATAACATTGCTAAAAAATATGGTAAAAAAGTAATGTTTAATAATAAAGAATATTATCTTTTTCCACAGTATAAAGATTTAAAAGATGTAAAAGAAAGCGATTTAAGAGAGTGTAAGGTAGGCTTTAGAGATAAATACTTAAAAGCCATGATAGATAAACTAAATAATAATGAACTTGATCTTGACTCATTTTATAACATGGATACTAAAGAAGCATTAGATAAGTTAATGGAAAATATTGGAATAGGACCTAAGGTTGCTTCTTGTATACTTTTATTTGCTTATCAAAAATACGATGTGTTTCCAGTTGATACCTGGGTTAAGAAAGTTATGAAAAAAGAATATAATATAGAGGGTGAAAAAAACATAAGAGCTTTTGCTAGCATAACGTATGGCAAGTATAGTGCAGTAGCAATACAGTACTTATTTAATTACGGAAGAAATAGTAATTGATAAATAAAGTAATTTGTGATAGAATAGTTAACCATTAGGTGTTTATGAAAGGAATTTGATTAATATGATTAATAAAGATTATTTATTAGATAGTTATTTTAAAACTAATGATTATAAAGAAACTGATATTGAAACCGCTATTAAAGACATTAATGATTTTATAAAGAATTATGGTTTTGATGATATAGATATAACAAAAAGAGATGTAATGTCTTATGTATATAAAAATCATGATTTTTTAAGACTTAAGAATGTTAATGAAGAAGACCCATTAGTTTTAGGATTAAATAATGAGATTGAGTCTACCATTTCTTATTTAGAATCATTTGATGACGAAAAAAGAGAAAAAAGAGGAATGATAAGATAAAGAAAGCAACTTTTAGAGTTGTTTTTTTGTTGCATAAAAATGCCAACCTTAAATTTACATCTTTAATTTTACGTGTTATAATTAATTTATAATAGTGAGGTGATAAAGGTGGCAAAGAAAAAAACATCATCTTCAAGTAAGAAAAAAGGAAAAATTCCAGTAGAAATATTTGGAATATTATATATAGTTTTAACAATACTAGGATTACTTAGATCTGGTTTTGTAGGAAGAATGGTTAGTAATTTTGGTATATTTTTATTTGGAGCTTTTTATAACTGGGGATTAGTATACTTTTTATTAGTAGGGGGCTACGTATTATTATTTAGAAAAAAACCTAAGTTGTTTACTAAAAAACTAATTGGATTTTATTTGTTTGCGATAGCTATTCTTTCAATGTCCCACGTAAAATACATAATGTATGATACAAACGTAGGAAGTGCGGTATTTCAAGATACTTTAGCAAACATTGTATCAGGCTTTAATGATGTTAATTTTATTCAAGGTGGAGGAATACTTGGTGCGATATTCTCATACTTATTCGTTCTTGCATTCGACGTTTTAGGATCAAAGATAATATGTTGGGTATTAATATTATTTGGTGCAATGCTTATATTTAATATTTCGCCGGCAACACTTTTAAGAAAGATAATCTTATTCTTTGTTCCTAAAAAATGGCTTAATAAGAAGAAGGATTCTGATGATGACGAATTAGAAGAAGATGAGGTTGAAGCGGAAGAAAAAGAGACTCCTAAAGATAAAAGGGTTGTTATATCAAACATTAATGATTTAAATCCTACTCATCTAGAAGAGGTAGAAGAAGATAGTGAACCTGTTATAAATGGTGAATATAAACTTCCACCAATCTCCCTTTTAAACGTTCCTAAAAAAGTAAATACAAAAGCAAATGAAGAGAGTATATCATCTAACATTAAATTACTTGAACAAGTTTTAACTGATTTTGACATTAATGGTAAAGTAGTTGCAGCGCATGTTGGACCTACCGTAACCCAGTATGAACTAGAAGTTAAATCAGGAACAAAAGTTAATAAAATATTAAGTTTGAATAAGGAAATTGCATTAGCATTAGCTGCAAAAGACGTAAGAATACAAGCTCCTATACCAGGTAAAAGTACGATAGGTATTGATATTCCTAATAAAGTTACTACTCCTGTATCATTAAGAGAAGTTTTAGCAGCTGTTCCAAAAGAAAAAGAAGATAGCAAACTTCTTGCGGTATTGGGTAAAGATATTATGGGAAATCCTAGATGGATGGAAGTAAATAAGACTCCGCACCTTTTAATTGCAGGTGCAACAGGTTCAGGTAAATCAGTATGTGTTAACTCGGTTATTACATCAATTCTAATGCGTGCTAAACCGGATGAGGTAAAACTTGTTATGGTCGATCCTAAAAAGGTAGAACTTTCTATGTATAATGGTGCACCACATCTATTAGCACCAGTTGTAAATGATCCTAAAAAAGCTTCTATCGTTCTTAAAAAGATAGTAGAAGAAATGGAACATCGTTATGATTTATTAAGTGACAGTGGTACTAAAAACATTGAAGGCTATAACAAATTAATGCAAAAGAAGATAGATGCTGGCGATACTTCAGCAAAAAAACTACCTTACATTGTTGTTTTAATAGACGAACTTGCTGACCTTATGTTAGTTGCAGCAAAAGAAGTTGAAGATTCTATAATGAGAATTACACAAATGGCTCGTGCGGCAGGTATTCATTTAATAGTTGCAACACAAAGACCATCAACGGATGTTATAACGGGTGTTGTAAAAGCAAACATTCCATCTCGTATAGCATTTACCGTATCATCATCAATAGATTCTAGAACAATACTTGATATGACAGGAGCTGAAAAATTAATTGGTAAAGGTGATATGTTATTCCTTCCAATGGGAGAGGGTACTCCAACTAGAATTCAAGGTTCATTTGTATCTGAAGAAGAGGTTCAAAAAGTTGTTGATTACACCATAAAACAACAAAAGGCTCAGTATGATGAAAAGTTTACTAACTTAACATCTAGTCCGGCAGGATCACAATCGGCATCATATGATTCAAAAGATGATAAGTATGATGATCCTTTATATAATGAAATAGTTGACTTTGTAATAAAAAGTGGAAAGACAAGTGCTTCACTTTTACAAAGAAAATATCGTCTTGGATATAACAGAGCAGCTAGAATGATAGACTTACTAGAAGAAAGAGGAATAGTAGGACCACCTAATGGTTCAAAACCTCGTGAAGTATTAGTAAAATATGAGAATAAAGACGAAGAAGAACAAACTGACGATTAGTTTGTTCTTCTTTTTACTAAACTATTATTTTCAAACTTATACTCATTTAAGTATCGATTTAAATTTATATCATAAAGTTCAAATAGTTCTTTTTCATTTTCTTCATTAACATTTAACATAATGTCTATTGCTGCTTTCATTCCTTCTTTTGGACTATCCTTATATTTTTCAAACAAACAAATAGCAATTGCAGCCGAATATAAATAAATTAAATGGTGAGATAAGGGAAGTTCATTTAGCTCATTTATTTTAAAATCATAATTAGGATTCATTTGTTTTTCTGAGTTAATAACTTTTTTCATTGTTTTTATATTCTTATCAAAAGAAGCATTTGCTGTCTTGTATAAAAGATCGGTTAACTCAGCATTATCATAAATGTTTGTTAGGTAAGCTAAGCCATGTAAAAAACTGTATTGACAATCATCTATGTAACCATTTTCATATAAATAACAACTACCATATAATTCAATTAATATACTTCCCACTTCACGATATAAGATAAGTTTTTTATTTTTGTCAAATTTTCTGTTTGATATTTTATTAAAAGTACCATGTACGTTTTCGTGGTTTAAAGTAATAAATAAATTATCATAACAGGTTTGATTTATCTTATAGAAATTTTTATCTTCCAAAGAGTAACAAGAACCAGCAAATGCTATATTGCTTGAATCCTTATGCTTATCTATGTATAATCTGTTATTATCTATAACGTTATTTAATTCATCATATAAAGTTAAATTTATATTTTTTAAATATTCTTTAGAAAGCATTATATAATCTGTGTTTTCTTTATATGGATTATATTTTAACGAGTAATTGAAATTATACTCTAAAGCGTTTTTAATAATTATCTCTATTTTTTCCTTTTGAAAAGGCGTTAATACTTCATTTACAAAGTTGTAATCCTCATTCATATCATCTTCAAAATTTAAATGCCTTAAAATTTTTGGATAATAGTATGGAAGTTTTAATGTTTCATAAACCATATCTTCTAAATAGTCTTTGTCATAAAGTCTTTCTATTATGTTACCATAACCGTATATTTCCTTAAGGTTTTCTAAATAAGTTTTAAAAATTTCTTTTTTATTCCATTTGTATTTATTTTTCATATAAATCACCCTTTATAAAGTGTTTTCTATTCTAACATATATTTTAAAAATATCAAGTAAATTATGGTATAATTTAATCATAGGAAGGAGGCCTTTTATGCCAACACCACACAATGAAGCCTTAAAAGAAGATATATCTAAAACCGTTATAATGCCGGGAGATCCTATGCGCGCTAAATATGTAGCAGAAAACTATTTAAGTGATTATAAGCTAGTTAATAGCGTAAGAGGAATGTATGCATATACTGGTTATTATAAAGACAAAAGAGTAACCGTTATGGCACACGGAATGGGAAATCCATCAGTTGGTATTTATTCTTATGAACTATATAAATTTTATGATGTAGATAATATTATAAGAATAGGTTCGGCAGGAGCAACAACAGATAAACTTCCTCT
>CAKPCM010000031.1 GCA_934141615.1 uncultured Bacilli bacterium | reverse complement strand
GGTTAAAATCTTCACCAATACCGGTACCAAAAGCAGTAATAATAGTTCTTATTTCCTCATTAGATAAAGCTCTATCTAATCTTGCTTTTTCAACGTTTAATATCTTACCTCTTAAAGGAAGGATTGCTTGTGTCATACTATTTCTACCCTTTATAGCACTTCCACCTGCTGAATCACCCTCGACTAAGAAGATTTCACATACTGAAGGATCTTTATCTTTACAATCAACTAGTTTTCCACCAAAGTTTATAACATCTAGATCACCTTTACGTCTAGTAAGTTCTCTTGCTTTTTTAGCAGCAACCCTAGCTCGTGCAGCAGTCATTGCTTTTTCCATAATTAGTTTAGCTTCATCTGGATTCTCAAGTAAAAATCTTTCAAAACCTTTGCTAAATACATCATCAGCTATTTTTCTTACTTCACTATTACCTAATTTTGTTTTTGTTTGTCCTTCAAATTGTGGATCAGGATGCTTACAAGAAATAATCATCGTAAGTCCTTCCCTTACATCATCACCAGTAAGTGGTGCATCATTGTCTTTTAAGAACTTATTTTTCTTTCCATAACTGTTAATTATTCTTGTTAATGCCCTTTTAACACCATCTTCGTGAGTTCCACCTTCATGAGTATTTATATTATTTGTAAACGAATAAATGTTCGATGTATATCCAGTATTATATTGCATTGCAACCTCTACTGAAATATTATCTTCTTCACCTGATAAATGAACTATTTGCTCATGTATTGGTGTTTTTCCTTTATTTAAGAACTTAACGTACTCACTTATACCACCTTCATAAACAAATATTTCTTTTCTTGGCTCTATTTCTCTATCGTCTACTAAAATAATTCTTAATCCTTTGTTTAGAAAAGCAAGTTCTCTTACTCTTTGTTTTAAGATTTCATAATCGTAAACGGTAGTTTCTTTAAATATTTCAGGATCTGCTTTAAAAGTTACGGTAGTACCTGTTCTATCAGGAGAGCATTTATCAATTACCTTAAGTGGTGCAACTGTATGACCACCATTTTCAAACCTTATATAGTATACCTGACTATTTTGATATACTTTTACTTCTACCCAGCTTGATAAAGCGTTAACAACCGACGCACCAACACCGTGAAGTCCGCCAGATACCTTGTATCCACCGCCACCAAACTTACCACCTGCGTGAAGTACTGTATAAACTGTTTCAACAGTTGAAATGCCAGTTTTTTTATGAATTCCAGTTGGTATACCACGTCCATCATCTTTTACGGTTATTGAGTTATCTTTATTTATAGTTATTTCTATATCATCACAATATCCAGCAAGTGATTCATCAATTGCGTTATCAACTATTTCCCACACTAGATGGTGAAGTCCAACTGATGATGTTGAACCTATGTACATACCTGGTCTTTTTCTTACTGCTTCTAGTCCTTCTAGTACTTGTATATCCGAGGCATCATAATGTTCTTTATTTTCTTCCATAAATTATTCCTCCTTATCAAAATTACCATTATCCACAACATAAATATCAGATTTAGCCTTTAATTCATCATTTATGTCTTTTATATCAGTAGTAGTAATAAATATTTGTATATCCTCTTTAAAATAATCTATAATGTTATTTTTCTTTATTTCATCTAGTTCACTAAATATATCATCTAGCAAAATAATTGGTTTTGTATGTTTTTCCTTAACAAAAACTTCTATTTCTGCTAATTTTAAACTTAAAATAGATAATCTTTGTTGTCCTTGAGATGAAAACTCTGTTACATCAAGGTCATTTAAATACATCTTAAAATCATCCTTGTGGCAACCTAAAAGGGTCGTTTTTTGGAGTAATTCATTCATAAACATAGAATTATACTTATTTATAATAAAATCCTTTAAATCGGCTTTATTTAAGTCTTCTTCATGTATAAAACTTTTATATTTAATCTCTAAATTACCAAATCCTGCAATTTTATCAAAAACATCTTTTATATAATCGTTTATTTTATTTATAAAATCGTACCTAATTTTTACCAATTCTATGTTTTTGATAGCAAGTTTTTCCGTTAAAATGCTAAAGTAGGTTTTATCAAATTTAGCATTATTTTTTTGTTTTAAATACTCGTTTCTTTGTTTTAAAACCTGATTATATTCTTTAAGTAAAAAAACATAATCTTTCTTAAACTGTGAAAGTTCTATATTTAAAAATTTTCTTCTAGTAGCAGGAGTTCCCTTTATTATTTCTAGGTCATCAGGACAAAACATAATAACATTTAATCTAGATAAATAATTACTTATCTTTTTTTGCATAATATTATCAACAGATACCTTTTTTCCCTTTTCATTTAACAAAATAGATAGCATATGGGTATTTTTTGAATCATCGAAAAACGTTCCGGATACCTTGGTATAAAGTGCATCATTCTTTATTAAATTTAATTCGTTATGAGTTCTGTGTGATCTTGTTATTGCAAGAAAATATATACTTTCTAATACGTTGGTTTTTCCTTGGGCATTATTTCCTATAAAAATGTTAATATTTTTATTAAATTCAAAATCTACTTTAGAAATATTTCTAAAATTATTTAATTCAAGTTTCCTTAAAAACATAATTCAGTATTTTAAAGCCCATTTAAACCACCTACACCTATTTTGAGTATACTACTACATACATACTAATTATATCACAAAATAAGGCTAATTTCCCATTATTTATAAAAAAAGATGCATTTTTTATACACTTTTCATAAAATCATGCATCCTTCTTAATAAAGTTGCCTCAAGTCTTGTTGATCTAAGTATCTGATTATCTAAAATTCCATAAGAAATATGGAGTCTAAGTATTTTTCCACAAGAAAACTTAATAACGGAATCTTTTCCATCACCATCATACTCTGCTATATTATTAAAAGAAAGCCAAGTACAAGTAGATGTTCTAGGAGATTTAGTAGGAAAAAAGATAATTCTTTTACTTTCTTCTACTATTATTGGTGACTTATGCGTTATACCAGTTAACGTTTTAGTACCACAAAACCTCCCTTCGTAGCTACTACCAAAGAATTTGCAGCTATCATCTAATATTTTTATAGGAGACTTATTTATAATGTAATCCCCATTTACTTCAATTATTTTACTTCTTTCCTTGCCTATTGGTATTATTGCAAGTGTTTGTGCGTTTATTTCGTATTCATTCATATTCCAAAACCCTTTCCTTTCAAGTTATGCCAATCTATTATCCACAGTATTTTCAAGAATTTTGTCATATTTTGTTACAAAACTAAAAAAAACTAGCATTTTAAGCCAGTTTAGTATGTTTTTATTGGTAATATAAGTTGTAGTAAAGTATCATCCTTAGAATCTTTAATGATAATTGGTTGCACATCATTATTAAAACATAAAACAACGTCTTTACTTTCAACAGTTCTTAAAGCATCCATCATAAATCTTGAAGAAAATGCTATTTTTATATTTGTATCATTATTTTTTTCAACGTCCATCTTCTCTTCAACACGTCCTATTTCTGGTGAATTAGATGAAACTATAACTTCATTTCCATCGCATTCAAATTTAACTATGTTCTTATCTTTTTCACTAGTTAAAAGTGCTGCTCTATCTATTACATTATAAAATTCATTAGCATTTGCTTTTACTTCTAATTCAAATGATGCTGGTATTAACCTATTAACATCAGGGAACGTTCCAGAAAGTACCCTAGTTTGGAATAAAGTATTATCAAACTTAAATAAAACTTTATTACTAAATACGTGCATTTCTATATCATCATCAGTTTCTTCTAATATTTTAGTTAATTCTATTAAGTTTTTACCAGGTATTACTATGTTTATATCTTCAGATACACTGTTTGATAAAGTAACATATTTTTTAGCTAACCTATAAGAATCAGTTGAAATACATTCTAACTTATCTTCGTTTATCTTAAAATTAATACCAGTTAATATTGGTCTTGTCTCTTGTGAAGATATAGCAAAAGACGTTTTGTTAATTAAGTTCTTAAATTCTGTTTTTCTTATAATAATAGGTTCTTTCTTCTCTTCCATATTTAAATTAGGAAATTCTGCTGCATCCATAGAATTTAAGTTAAATTCAGAGTTTCCACAGGAAATTAACACCTTTATGTTATCTAAAAGTTCAATGTTAACTATTCTACCTTCTAGTTTTCTTATTATTTCTAATATATATTTACCTTGAATAACTGTAGTACCTACTTCATTTATTTCTTCTAATTTACTTTTATCTATAAATGATTCAATACTAATATCATTATCACTAGCACTTAAAAATAAACCTTCATTTGTTAAGTTAAATTTTATACCAGATAATACTGGGATTAAGTTTTTACTAGATAAAGCCTTACCTACTGAATTTAAACTGTGAAGTAAAACTTCTTTTTTAATACTAAATTTCATATTCTTATTTCTCCTTTTATTAATAGTATTTTTATTATTACTGTGGATAATGTGGATAACTTAGAATTTCTTTATTTTTAAAGGAAAACTTAGTGTTTTTAATCCACATACCCAGTGGGAAAATTAACCACTATTCCACAAGTCTATTTTATTTTACTTTTTAAAGCATCGATAATATCTTTAAACTGTGGATTAGTTTTTAATTCATTATCAATTTTATCTACAGAATGCATAACCGTTGAATGATCTCTTCCACCAAATTGTATTCCTATTTTAGGAAAAGACTCATCAGTTAAGGTTCTACAAAGATAAATTGCAACTTGTCTTGGAAATGCAATATCAGCTTTTCTCTTCTTTGATTTTAAGTCTTCAACCGTTATATTATAATATTCTGCAACTACTTGCTGTATTTTTTGAATATTATTTTTAACGAATGATGACTTAGATAAATAATCTTTTAAAGCATCAATTGCAAGATTTAGGTTAATTTCGCTTGTATTAAACATAGTTGCATATGCTATTACCCTAGTTAATGCTCCTTCTAATTGCCTTACGTCTGAGTCACAGTTATTAGCAATGTATGCTATAACGTCATCACTAATAGTACCAGACATATTTTGTCCAATTATTTTCTTGTGCAAAATTTCAACACGCATTTCGTATTCCGGTGGATAAATATTAACACTTAATCCCCAGTTAAACCTTGTTCTTAGCCTATCCTCTAGTTTCTTTAAGTCATCTGGAGACCTATCTGATGAAATAATTATTTGTTTATTATCATCATATAAATTGTTAAAGGTATTAAAGAACTCTTGCTGCGTTTGGGTAGCTCCTCCAAGGAACTGAATATCATCAATTATTAGGACATCTATTCCCCTATACTTATCTTTAAAGCTATCTATGTAGCTGAAATTAGTACCTGTTTCGTCTTTTTTATTTAAGTTAAGAAAATCTGATATAAATTGTTCACTTGTTACGTATAGTACTTTCTTATTAGAATTTTCAATTATATAGTTTCCTATCGCATGCATAAGGTGTGTCTTACCAAGTCCACTATTTCCGTATAAAAACAGTGGATTATATGTTTTACCAGGATTTTCTGCAACTGATACCGCTGCCATATAAGCAAACTTATTACTATCCCCTACTATGAATGAATCAAATGTGTATTTTGAATTAAGATTTGATTTTTCGGGTGTATTAAGTGGTACTCCTATGTTTTCCACAGGAATACTGGTATTTGTTTTTACTTCATCTTCGAATACGAATTCAAAGTCAAAGCTAGTATTTGTTATTTCACTAAATACATCAGATATGGTTTGGTACCAAGTTTCTTGTAAGCTTTTCTTTTGTAGCGGCGAATCAACAAGTATTTTAGCTACATTATTATCAAGTGATACAAGCTTTGTGTTTTTAAACCAAGTATCATATGATAATGAAGATATCTTTGGTTTAATTTGCTCTAGGAAATTATCCCATAGATTATCTATGTTCATAATAACCTCCTTTCCCCCACCAACTAATTAACTAATACACGTAAAAAATAGTGTATAAAACCTCGGTTGTTTACATATATTTTACCAAAAAAACTGTGGAAAAACAATGTATAATGATGTGAGAATACTTTTCCACAATAGTTTTCCACAGGTAAAATCACCATATTTCAACAAAAATCGACAAAATCCACCTTTCCACAAAAAAATTATACACTTTAAAATTATAAACATTTCAAAGTTTTCCACAGCATGTTAATAATTATTGAAATCTTTATATTTTATAAGGAAAAACGGGACATACTTGTGGAAAAGTATGTGATTAACTATTTTACACTTAAAATTATAAATTTTAGAAAATGTGGAAAAAGACTTGACAAGAAAATAGGGGATTTAAGCTAAATTTTAACCAAGTTACTAATTTTAAACATTATAAACAACTTTATTTTAATGTTATTTCTGTACATTAAAAAGGTTGACAATTGATAAAATAACACTTATAATAGTCGTGTTTAAAAAGAAAAAGACGAAAAAGAGAAATTGGAGGTGTAAAGATGAAAAGACCTTTTCAACCAAATAACCATAAGAGAAAGAAAAATCACGGTTTTTTTGCAAGAAAATTAGCTGGAACTAATGTTATTAATAAAAGAAGAGCAAAAGGACGTAAAAAATTATCAGCATAATTCCACTTATTTAGGTAAGTGGTTTTTTGTTATTAGAGGTGCACTTATGAAAAAAATAAACATAGTTAAGGAAAAAAGAGATTTTGATAAAGCATTTAAACTAAGAAATCAAACATACTCTAAATACGCTTATATATATATTAAGGATAATGATTTAGAAAATTATAGATTTGGAATATGTGTTTCTAAAAAGTTAGGAAACGCTGTTACGAGGAATTTAATAAAAAGAAGAGTAAAGGATATAATTGATAAATCTAAGTTGCATTTTGCTTATAAAGATTATATAATTGTATTAAAGAAAAGTGCGGTAAGCGCCCAGTATTTGGAATTAAAGGAAGATTTAATTAGTGTTTTAAAAAAATTTAATAGATAGGAGAAAATAGCTAGATGAAAAAACTAAAGAAAATAGGGAAGATATTGATAGTTTTTTTACTAGTTTTTTTATTAACTGGTTGTACTAAACAATTAGTTGTTGAAAAAACTAACAATAAGGGTAAAAAAACAAAGACGGTAGTAAGGTATACAAAAGGAAAGAATGCAACGGGTCAGTCTTTAACGGAAAATATCATTTGTAAGCCAACTGAAAAAGAACTTATAAAGGTTTATAAGGATAATAAAGTTAATACTGATAAGTTAGTAGATTGTAAAAACTTTGTACCAAAGGTAAAAGCAAGTGAAGGATTATGGGATAACATTTTTATAAAACCTCTTGCTTGGTTAATATTAAAGTTAGGTTATTTAGTTAAAAACTTTGGACTTGCTGTAATACTTGCAGGACTTGCTATTAGGTTAATTTTATATCCAGTAACAAAGAAAAGTGCAATGCAATCTGAAAATTTAAAAAAGGCACAACCAGAATTACAAAGACTAGAAAAGAAATATGCTAACAAAATGGATGATCAACAAGCTATGATGGCTAAGTCACAAGAAATGATGGCAATTTATAAAAAATATAATATATCATTATTCTCTGGATGCTTAATTGCAATTATTCAGTTACCATTATTTATTGCTTTCTTAGAAGCCATAAACAGAACTCCAGCGATATTTGAAGGTAAATTCTTAGGATTACAACTTGGAACAACACCTTGGTTTGCTTTATCTAAAGGAAACTTCTGGTATTTGATAATTCCAGTAATCGTATTTATCGTAACTTTCTTCTCATTAAAACTAAACGGAACACAAGCTACTGATAATTCAAATCCAGCTGCAGGTTCTACAAAAATGATGATGAATATGATGGTAGTTGTAATAACTATTAGTTCATTCCAACTATCAACAGCAATTGGTTTATACTGGATAACTTCAAGTTTATTTACGGTTATTCAAAATTTACTAGTAGCAAGGAGTGGTAATAGTGCAAAAATTAAAAAGTCATAAATATGAAGGAAAAAATAGTGAAGAATTACTAAATAAAGCTTTAAACGAACTTAATGCATCAACTGATGAAGTATATACAAGCATTAAAGAAGAGGCTAAAACAGGTTTATTTAAGTCTAAAAAGTATATTTTAACGGTTGTTTTAAAAGATGATGTAGTAGAATATATAAAATCCTACTTAAAAGAAATAACTAGTCTTATGGGAATAAGTGTTGAGTTTGAAACACAAAAAAGACCAAATTATATAAAAGTTAATATGATGTCAGATAACAGTTCTATTTTAATCGGAAAAAATGGTAGGACAATGTCTTCACTTCAAGATTTATTAAGACAATCAATTCAAAGTAAGTTAGGAACTAGAGTAAACGTTATTTTAGACGCTAATGACTATAAAGAAAAACAAGAAAAAAACATTGAACGTTTAGCACTTAAGTTAGCTAAAGACGTTGTAAAAACTGGTATAGAAGTTAAAATGGATAGGATGAACTCATATGAAAGAAGATTAGTTCATAACAGATTATCTAATTTTAAGGGAGTTACAACAGAAAGTACTGGTGAAGAACCAAATAGATGTGTTGTAATTAAACCTGTGGAGAAATAGAAATATTTCTTCTTTTTATTTGCTTATATGTTATAATACTTCTAACAAAGGGATGTGATTTAAAGTGAACGATACAATAGTTGCAATATCAACAGCACTTGGAGAAGGAGCAATATCTATTATTAGAGTATCAGGATTTGATGCTATAAAAATAATTAATCCTTTATTTGATGGTAAAGATTTAGAAAAAGCATCAAGTCATACGATAAATTATGGTCATATAGTATATAATGATGAAATTATAGATGAGGTATTATTATCAATTATGAAAGCACCTAAAACGTATACAAAAGAAGATGTAATAGAAATAAACACTCATGGCTCAATTGCAGTTGTTAATAAAATAATGGAAATATTACTTCTTGAAGGTTGCAGATTAGCAGAACCTGGTGAATTTACTAAAAGAGCATTTTTAAATGGTAGAATAGATTTGACCGAATCAGAAGGAGTTATGGATTTAATAAATTCTGAAACAGAACTAACTAGAAAAATGGCTATTAATGAGTTATCTGGTAATGTTTCTAGGTTAATAACAGATACAAGAGAAGATATAATAAGTTTAGTATCTAATATAGAAGTAAATATAGATTATCCTGAGTATGAAGATATAGAAGTAGTAACAATAAACAAAATAAGAGAAAAAGTACGAGAAATAAAAGAAAAGTTATTAAAGACATTAAAATTATCAGAGGATGGAAAAATATTAAAAGATGGTATTAAAACGGTTATATTAGGAAAACCAAACGTAGGTAAATCAAGTCTTTTAAATGCTTTATTAGAAGAGGAAAAAGCCATTGTAACAGATGTAAAAGGTACAACGCGTGATATAGTAGAGGGAAGTATTTTAGTAGGTGGTGTAAAACTTAATTTAATAGATACAGCAGGTGTTAGAAAATCAGATGATATAGTTGAAAAAATAGGTATTGAAAAGAGTTTAAGCTTAATAGATGAAGCAGAATTAGTATTACTTATTTTGGATGCTAGTTGCCCTTTAAGTGAAGAAGATAAGTATTTATTAGAAAAAACTAAAGATAAAAAAAGAATTATAATAATGAATAAAATAGATTTAAAGCTAAATAATTCTTATATGGATAACGTTATAAAAATAAGTGCTAAAAATAACAAGGGAATAGAAGATATAAAAGATGCAATAAAAGAATTGTTTAACGTTGGAACATTTATGAGCAAAAACTTAACTTTCTTTACTAATGTAAGACAAATATCTTTATTAAAGTCTGCTATTAAATCATTAGAGGACGTAGAACAAGGTATTAAAGAAGAAAGAGAAATAGATATGATTGAAATAGATTTGAAATTAGTATGGGAAAAACTAGGAGACATAATAGGAGCTAATTACACGGAAGAATTAATTGATAATTTATTTAGTAGATTTTGTTTAGGAAAGTAAATGTGTTTTAAAAACTTGGGTTTTATCCAAGTTTTTATTATATGTGACATAATATGAGCTTTTTTTCAAATTACATATATATAATAGATGAATTTGAGGAGGGAGCTTATTATGAATTATTACGAAGAAATAAAAGATTTGATAGAAAAGAAAGAAGTAAAAGATGGGGTAAGAAGGCTTAGTTATAATAGTGATAAGTTAAAAACTTATTATGAAATAGGCAAGTTATTAGTAGAAGCACAAGGCGGAGAAGAAAGAGCAAAATATGGTAATAGTTTAATTAAAAAGTGGTCATTAAAATTAGTAGAACAATATGGTAGTGGATATAATATATCTAATTTAAAAAGAATGAGGCAATTTTATACAATAATTCAAAAAGGTGCCCCGCTGGAGCACCAATTAAATATTAGTTGGACAAATTGGAAATACTTACTTCCAATCAAAAATGAAAATGAAAGAAATTATTACATAAATCAGTGTATTTTAAATAATTTATCTAAAAGAGAACTTGCAAAATTGATAAAAGAAAAGGCTTATGATAGACTTTCTTACGCTGATAAAAATAACATCAAGATTATAAATTCGAAAAATGAAGCTAGTTATAGTTTAAAAGATATGCTTTTAGATCCAATTATAATAAAATCACCAGGAAATGAAAACATAAGTGAAAAAGTACTAAAAAAATACATATTAGATGAATTAAGGGATTTTTTCCTACAGTTAGGTTCAGGATTTTTGTATGCTGGAAGTGAGTATAAATTAGATTATTATGGAAAACATTTTTATGTGGATATACTTTTATTTAACATTAATTTAAATTGTTATATTCCGGTAGAATTAAAGCTTAATAGTACTAATTATAAAGATGTAAGCCAGGTTCAGTTATATAGAAAAATAATAGATAACACCATAAAAAAGAAGTATCATAACAAAAGTATAGGATTAATTATATCTAAAAAGAATGATAATTTTATATTTGAATACGTAAATGATGATGGCATTTATTTAATTAGTTATGATTTAGAAAAAGTTATATAAAATTTTAATAACTAATTAACTTTTTAATCATATTATTGTATAATACCAAAAGAAAAGCAGGTGAGAGTTATGAAATATGATGTTATAGTTGTTGGAGCAGGACACGCTGGATGTGAGGCAGCACTTGCGTGTGCCAGAATGAAAAAAAATACGCTTCTTATAACAATTAATATTAATAATATAGCAGATATGCCTTGTAATCCTTCTATAGGAGGTTCAGCTAAAGGTATTGTTGTAAGAGAAATTGATGCGTTAGGTGGTGAAA
>CAKPCM010000030.1 GCA_934141615.1 uncultured Bacilli bacterium | reverse complement strand
AAATAACTTATTTAGAATGCTTGCGGTATCATATATTGGAATATTAAAAAGTGATTCTAAAATTATAAAAGAAAACAAAAATACCAAAGATGCCGCTTGGTTTAAAATTGATTGCGTGCCTAATCTTGCGTTTAAACATAATGAAATTATGAATGAGGCATTAGAAAAATTAAAAAGCCTAATAACTGAAAGTAACATTTTAAAATCTATTTTGCCTGATAATTTTACGATGCCTGAATTACAAAGGGTGTTTGAAAGTATTTTAGAAAAGAAATTTGATAGAAGAAACTTTAGAAAGAAAATACTAAGTTTAAACATAGTTGATGATTTAAATAAAGAACTTAGCATAAATGGAAATAAGCCGTCTAAATTGTATAAATTTAAAGACGAAATTCCCGTTAAGAAAGTGTTTTAAAAAGTACAAGTGATATGTACTTTTTAATATAAAGTGACATGTGTATAAAATACACTAAAAGGAGGCTAAAATGATATATTTGTTAAGACATGGTCTTGATGATGAGACTAAAATAGGAGGGTATAGCAATGTTTCGCTAACGGATGAAGGAATTATAAAAACCAAAGAAGCAAGAAGTTTTATAGAAGAAAACATAAACTTTAATAAAATTGTTTCAAGTGATGTTAAAAGAGCGGTTCAAACATCAAACATAGTAAATGAAAATTTAAATAAAGAAATAATTTATACGGATTTATTAAGGGAGCAAGACAAAGGAGATTATAATGGTGTTTTAAAAGCTAGTTTAGATAAAGATGATTACTTTTTAGGAAAAATAAACACGTATGATACGTATCCTAATGGTGAATCACTAATGGACTTATATTTTAGAATTGAAAAACTATTATTAGAAATAGATAAATGGGATGATAATTTGCTGGTAACACATAGAGGTGTAATAAATATGATTTACTATATTTTAAATGATATAAAACCTACTATGTATAAAGATGAGTTTAACGTTACACATTCATCAGTTCATAAATTAGATTTATCAAAAAATAAAATAGAAAGGATATATTAATTATGTTGGTATCAAAAATATGTTTAACTGGAGGCCCTTGTGCAGGAAAAACAACCGCACTTTCAAAAATAGATAATGAACTTACTAATATGGGATATAAGGTATTTATAATTGATGAAGTTGCAACAAGAATTATAAACGAGGGAATAAGACCTTTTGGAGAAAACAAAATAAACATGCTAGACTTTGAAAGAATTTTATTAAAGGAACAATTAACGAATGAAGAATGTTTTTCTTATGCTGCAAATTTAATAGACAAAAAATGCGTTATAATTTGTGATAGAGGAGTTTTTGACGTAAGATCATTCTTAAATGAAAAGGATTTTGATTTTTTAATAAAAGAGGCTGGGAAGACAAAGTTAGAACTTATGGATAGTTATGATTTGGTAATTAGTCTAACAACTGCTGCTAAGGGTGCACAAAAGTATTACACAACAAGTAATAATAGTGCAAGAAAAGAAGATATTAAAGAGGCTATTACAAGTGATGACAAAATAGAAGATGCTTGGAGTTTTCATAATAATTTAAAAATCGTATCAAATAAAAACTCTTTTGATGAAAAGATGAATAATGTTTTAGAAATAATAAAAAAACATCTAAATATAGATGAAAAAAAGGAAGCAAAATACCTAGTAGAACTTCCCATTAATATAGATGATATTTTTTCTCTTAAAGACTGCATAAAAATAAGAATTACCCAGACATACTTAAAAACAAATGGTAACTACGAAATGAGACTTAGAAAAAGAAGTCTTGAAGGTGAAAACACGTATTATGTTACGATAAAAAAGACTTATGATGATAAAGAAAAAATAATAACAGAAGAAAAAATAGATGAGAGAACTTACAATATCTTAAAAAATCAAAGAGAAATAGTAAATGAACTTGATAAAACTAGAGTTTGCTTTTCTTTTAATGATAATATGTATAAACTAGACATGTTTGATAATGGCATGAATATTTTAGAGGCAAGTGCTATTTCCAAAGTTCCAGAATTTATAAAAGTTATTAAAGATGTTACAAACGATAAAAATTATAAGAACATTAATATAGAATCTGGTAAGAGTTATGTTTACAAAAATAAATAATGGTGATATTCTTTTTTAGGTAGGTGTTTTATATGGCTAATTTAGAATTTAGATATGGACCAATGAATTCAGGCAAAAGCATGGCTCTTTTACAAATGGCTTATAATTATGAAGAAAATAATAAAAAGGTTATTTTAATAAAATCAGTCGTGGATACTAAAGGAGGAGATTATTTAGTATCAAGGATTGGACCTAAAAGAAAGATTCAGATAAAACTAGATAAAAAAGAGAGTTTGCTTAGCAATAAATACATAGAAGAAATTAAGAAAACGGATGCTATTTTAGCAGATGAGGCGCAGTTTTTAACTAAAAGTCAGGTAGAAGAGTTATGGATAATATCAAAGAAATTTGATATTCCAGTTATTTGTTTTGGACTCAAGACTAATTTTAAATCGGAATTTTTTGAAGGATCTAAAAGATTATTTGAATTATCAGATAAGTTTAAAGAACTAGAAACAATATGTAAATGCGGTAAGAAAGCTAGGTTTAACGCAAGGAAAATAAATGACAAATACGTAAAAGATGGATTAGAAAACGTAATAGATGGAGAAAATAAAGAAACAAAATACGTTCCGTTATGCGGGAAATGTTACTTAGAAAAAGTTTTTAAAAAAGGTATATAATTCGACATATTTCTTAAATTAAAATCACTATAATTACTATTGTGATTTTTTTATTTGAGAAAGGAATAAGTAGTTATGCAAACAGAAATTGAATTATTAAATTATTTAACAAATTTTATTATAAGTAAGGAGATATTTGACATAAATATTAAACCTCGCAATATAGATATATTAAAAAGATATTATGATGCTGCTTATAAAAAAGCAGCTATATTAGTTATGGATGATGAATATGTAGGTATTACATTTGATAACTTAGAGAAAATAAATACTTTAATTAAAAAAAGTTAGTTAAAATACGTTTATTATAGTATAATTATTACGAGGTGTTATGTATGTTTAAAAATAATAAAATATTTATATTAGGATTTGCAAGAAGTGGTTATGAAGCTGCTAAATTTTTAGTAAAAAGAGGAAACGAAGTTTTAATAAATGATGGTAAAGATGAAAGTAAAGTAGATCAAGATAAACTAAAAGAACTAAAAGATTTAGGTGTTAAGTTTTTCTTTGGTTCACATCCAGATGACTTGTTAGATGAAAGCTACGACTATTTAATTAAAAATCCGGGTGTTCCAATTCATCATAAATATGTAGAAAAAGCAGAAAAACTTAAAATAGAAGTTATTAATGAAGTAGAAATGGCATATAGATTGTTGCCAAAAGATGTTACGTTAGTTTCTATTACCGGTACTAATGGTAAGACAACAACCACAACACTTACTTATGAAATGATAAAAGAGCAAGGTATTAGATGTCATCTAGCTGGAAACATAGGATACCCTTTATGTAGTTTTCTAAATAAGTTGCAAAGGGGCGATGTAATCGTTATGGAAACATCTTGCCAGCAACTTAATAACGTAAAAGAATTTAAGCCTCATATAGCGGTTATGACTAATTTATCAGAAGCACACGTTGATTTCTTTGATAATAGTTATAAAAAATATAAAGATGTTAAAACAAAGATATTTAAAAATCAAACAAAAGATGATATTGCAATTCTTAATTTAGAAAATGATGAAGTATTAAAACAAACCGAAAATATTAAGTCTAAGAAGTTATATTTCTCATCAAAGAAAAAGGCTGATTGCTACTTAAAAGATGATATTATTTACTATAACGATGAAGAAGTACTTGATACTAATAAAATGATTATAGTAGGTAACCATAATAAAGAAAACGTAATGGCATCTATTATGGTAGCAAAAGAATTTAACGTATCAAACGAGACCATTAGAAAAGTTGCTTACAATTTTAAAGGTGTTGAGCACAGACTAGAATTTTCTGGGGAAGTAGATGGTGTTAAGTATTATAATGATACTGAAGCAACTAACATTAAATGCACTCAAATTGCTCTTTCTTCATTTAATAATCCAACCATAATTATATTAGGTGGGTTAGAAAGAGGACAAGACTTTAATGAACTTACACCATACATGAAAAACGTTAAAGCAATTTTAGCAATTGGTGAGTGTAGAAAAAGAGTAGAAGACTACGCGAAAAGTTTAAAACTTCCTGTTTATACTCACGAATTTTTAAAGGATGCCATGAAAGAAATAAAAGATATTGCAAAAAGCGGAGACGTCGTTCTTTTATCTCCAGCATCTGCATCTTGGGATCAATATAAAGAATGTGAAATTAGAGGAAAAGAATTTAAAGACTATGTAAAGAAAATGATGCTATAACAGTCGTTATGTATTATAAGAAAACAAAAAAATCAAGGTTAAACAAAGACAAATTTGTATGTAACCTTGATTTTTTTAATTAATATAGTATAAATTTAATGATTTTCTGTTGATATTTTTATAATCATATTTATATCATCATCTTTTGCTGCAATGTTTTTATGAATCATACCACATTTTTCGCATCTATAAATTATCTTATATGTATTTTTGAATTTTTCAATATCTATAGGCTTTAACAATCCTAAACAATCATTTAGTCTATCCCCAGGATTTATATCTACGTGCTTAGAATATAAACAATATGGGCAGTGGTCTCTTGCGGTATAATTTAATTTTTCTACCATCATACCACAATTTTCACAAACAAAAGATTCATCTTTCATTGTAAATTTTTTCATAACGAATCACCAGGATAAATTATAACACGTATTTTAAATTATGTCTAAATATGTTATAATTATTGAAGAAATTAGGTGATTATAGTGAATATGAGTGATAAATACGTAGTAACAATAGATAATTTTGATGGCCCATTAGACCTTTTATTACACCTAATAAAAGAACAAGATATTGATATTTATGATATAAAAATAGAAGATATAACAAAACAATATCTAGATTATATAAGACATATGAAAGAACTTAATTTAGAAATTGCTAGTGAATATTTAGTTATGGCATCTGAACTTATAGAGATGAAATCAAAAATGCTTCTTCCTAAAAAGAAGGAAAAAGAAGATGATGATTATGAGGAAGATCCTAGAGAATTATTAATTGAAAGACTACTTGCTTATAAGAGATATAAGGAAGTAACTAGTGAATTTAAAGATTTAGAGCTAACTAGAAAAATGGTATTTACTCGGGAACCTGATAATTTAAATCGTTACGCAAAAGAAGATGAAAATAGTGAAGAGCTTGGAGTTGCTGACTTAATAGATGCGTTTAACAATCTTTTAAAAAGAAAAGAACTTGATAGACCCATTGCAACTAAAATAACAAAAAAAGAATTATCAGTGGCAGAAAAAGTTAATAAGATAAAAAATATATTAAGAAATAAAAAAAGAATTAATTTTGAAGATATTTTTGAAGTATCAACTAAAGAAGAGGTAATAATAAGCTTTTTATCAGTTCTAGAAATGGTAAAAAAAGATGAAATATTATTAACTCAAGAGGGTAATTTTAAAAACATAGTTATTTCTTTAAAAGAAGGTGAGTAAAATGAAAATAGGAGTGCTTGAGGGATTACTTTTTGTAACTGGGGAAGATGGTCTTTCTTTAGAGATGATAGAAAAGTTACTTGAGGTATCAAAAGATGAAGCCTTAAAATTATTAGATCAGTATAAAAAATCTCTTGAGTTTGAAAACAGGGGATTAAAACTAGTTTATTTAGGTAATAAATATAAATTAACGACTAAGGAAGAACATAAAAAATATTATGAATTACTGGTTGATAAAACCGTAAGCGGAAGTCTTTCTCAATCAGCATTAGAAACCCTTGCAATAATTGCATATAATGAACCTATAACAGTTGGTCAAATAGATGAGGTAAGAGGTGTATCTTCAAGAGATATGGTTAGAAAATTGCTATTTAAGGGACTAATAGATGTAGCGGGTAAAAGTGATTTACCAGGAAAACCTATGCTTTATAAAACAACTAATAAATTTTTGGATTACTTCAATTTATCATCAAAAGATGAACTACCTGAAATTAATATGAATGAAGAAATATCAGATGAAGAAAAGGATCTATTTATATCAAGATATAAGGAAGAGAAAAAGTAAGTAACAAAAATAAAAAAATAATTCATTATAAACTGTCCGACTTATAAGGTTCAGTTCATTAGCGTGAATTATTTTTTTTGTTAGTTTTTTTTCTTCTATTTAACATGTCGTTATATATTTCTTCGAAAGATGAATTCCTGCACTTTTGACATAAATTAATTAATAGAGCAGGTGTAAAATCTTTTTTATAACTTAATTTTATTTCTTCGGTTAAAATATCATATTTTCTTTTTACCCCGTTATTCTTTTTTAACAAGTAAAAATATAATTTAGGATATATCTTTTTGAATAATGTATCCCACTCTTTTTCCTTTGATATTAAACGTGCTTCATTATAAGTTAGTTCTGATATATCCATGGCATCTAAACTATCTATGTATTCTTTTTGCTTTAGAGTAGTTATTAAATTATCATCTTTATTTGAATTAAATGAAATTACTTTTAATCTTTTCATATTTTTTCTCCCTTTGCCTTATTTTAGCACAAACTTTATAAAAAAAACAAACCATTTTAAGTAATGGCTTGTTTATTTTTAAATGGTACCGGTAGTCGGGCTTGAACCGACATGGTATTACTACCACTAGATTTTGAGTCTAGCGCGTCTACCAATTCCGCCATACCGGCATCAACAATAGAATTATATCATATTTATTATCATTTTTCTATAAAGTTTTTAAAAAATAATGATATAATTAATAAAGAGGTGAATTAATATGAAATATTATTGCATAGGTATAAAAGGTTCAGGTATGGCAACTCTTGCAGAAATACTTTTTGATTTAGGACATGAAGTATCAGGTTATGATGATTATAAAGAACATAAATTTACACAAGAAGGTTTAGATAAACGTGGTATTAAGATATATTATGATAGTACGCATGATATTCCAAAAGATACGATAGTAACTTATTCTAAGGCTTTTAGCGCGGATCACCCAGAAATAAAAAGAGTTAAAAGTTTAGGATTAAAGATAATTGCATATAACGAATTATTAGGTAAATTAAGTAGTGAATTTAAGACTATTGGTGTTTCTGGAACTCACGGTAAAACAACAACATCAACCATGATTTCACATGTTTTAGGAGAAACTAAGGGATGTAATTATTTTATTGGTGATGGATCAGGCTTTGCTGATAGGAAAAATGAGTTATTTACCCTTGAATCTTGTGAATTTAACAGACACTTTTTAGCATATCATCCATATTATGCCATTGTAACAAACATAGAACTTGAGCATACGGAATGTTATAAAGATATAGATGAAATTATAAAAACATTTGAAGAATTTGCTAATAAAGCGCATTACGTAATAGCGTGTGGTGATGATAAAAACGTAAGAAAAATGAACTTAAAAAACGATGTTATTTACTATGGTTTTGATGATTGCAACGACGTTGTATGTAAAAACGTTACTTTAGATGAAAACGGAAGTAAATTTGATGTTTATATAAAAGGAGAATTATACGGACACTTTGATATTCCACTATTTGGTAACCATATGATATTAAATGCATTAGCGTGCATTACGGTTTGCAATATGGAAGGAGTAGATACTGAAAAGATTCACACTTTACTTCATACTTTTAAAAATGCAAAAAGAAGGTTTAAAGAAAAAACGTTTGGAAGTGTAGTTACAATTGATGATTATGCTCACCATCCAACAGAAATTAGAGTTACAATAGAATCAGCTAGACAAAAGTATCCAAATAAGGAAATAGTAGCAGTATTTTTACCTAATACATATTCTAGAACGAAAGCTTTAATGAGTGATTTTATAAGTGCTCTTAAAACCGCTGATAAAGCATACGTTATGGACATACACTGTGATAGAGAAAGAAAGGAAGATTATCCTGGAGTTTCAAGTGATGAAATAATTAAGAATGTTCCTAACGCAGAAAAAATATCACTTGATACAGTAGATAAGTTATTAAATCATAAAAATGCTGCAATATGCTTTATGAGCTGTACTAACATTTATGAATTATTAGATAAATATGAAGCATTACTTTTGAATAAAAATGATTAAAATGGTCACCATATTAATGGTGATTTTTTTATGAAAATATTAATAACAGGCGCTAAAGGTGGCATAGGATATTTAACTGCATTAACATTAGCAGAAAAAGGACACAAAGTTTATCTTACTTGTCATACTAATAAACAAGTTAAAAAAGTAAAGGAAAAAATAGGAAAACAAAAGAACATAACCGTTTTAAAAATTGATATAGTATCAGAAGAAGACAGATTAAAAGTCTTGGATTTAGACATAGATTGTTTATTTAATAACGCAGCAATAGCACTTGGAGGAAGTATTATTGAAGCTGATATGGATGAGGTAAGAGAAAATTTTGAAGTTAACGTTTTTTCGTCATTTAGACTTTTGCAAATCGTATTAAGAAACATGATAGAAAAAAATAAGGGAAGAATAATTGTTATGTCTTCACTTGCAAGCATGTTTCCAATACCTTTTGCGGGTGTTTATTCTGCAACAAAGGCAAGCATAACGTCCATTACTAAGTCTCTTCAAAAAGAACTTTCTTTTATAAAATCTAACGTTAAAGTAATGCTAATAGAACCAGGACTTTATCATACTGGATTTAACCAGGTTTATTTAAATAATAAATATGATGACGGTAAGTATTTTAAAGATGTAAAAGAAAAACTAAAGAAGATAGAGAATGCCATATTTAAAATGGCCGAGAAAAAAAGCTTAGATTCTATTGTCGTTCAAATTGTTAGAGCAGTAGAAGATAAACATCCTAAAAGTGTTTATAGAGCGCCTAAACAAGAGGCATTTTTAGCTAAATTATATAGTATATTTAAATGATTATCATATAATTAAGTATGAATGGTAATGAGTTAAAAGAAAAATTAGATGAACTTAAAACTGAAGATTATGTATGGCTTTTATATATAGGAATCATATTAATTAGTTGGTATTCTAACAACGTAGAAAGAAAATATTTTATAACTGGAGATTTAAAAAGTAAGGAAAAATATCAACGTTTAATGGTTCTTATTTTTACTATCTTATTAGTGGTGTATTTCTATTTTACAAAAAGTTCATATGATGATATTTTAAAACTAAAGCAAAGTGATTCTAAGAGTAAGAAAGATTTAACTTATTTATCGTTTTTAGGTTCTTTTCTTATCTTGATAAGTGGCATAATATTTTTATATATAGCACTTAAAGATGAGAATTTAGATGTTGAACTTGCATTTAATTAATTATGATGTTTTTGAATATAATTAAATAACGAGGAGGGATTTTATTTTGTTACCAAATGTTCCTCCTAAATTATTTTCTCTTAGTGCGGTAGTAGTTGGCTACATATTAATTGATGATATGACTGCAAATGAACAAAATGCTGTTGGTAACTGGCTTATGCTTGTTGCACAAGTTTTATCTACCAATGCCTTTTATAGAGCAGTAATGCAAGAGAGGGGACTTGAGCCTAAAGGATCTACTGAAACAGGTAGAAATAACGCTGATACTTTTTCTGGTTCTAGTAGTAATAGTTCATCAAATGATACAACTGATAATGAAACCGTTGTTATGTTAGAGAAAATGGTTCGTGCTATGCAAACTGAAATAGATAATATTAAAAGGAATATGAATTTATAATCGTTCATATTCCTTTTTTATCCACAGCAAAAGTAAGTTTACGATGTAATTAATTTCTTTTTCAGTTAAATCTCTGTCTTTTGGAATTTTATGCCATTTTTCCAAACACCCACGGCAACAACAAGCACAGGCATGCTGAGCAATAAAAACAGGATGACCTTTCATAGGAGTTTGTTTTCCATCGTTTGGTATGTCCTTTGGAGCAAGCCTTTTTGTTATGAAATCATATGCGTGTTCTTTTATCTTTTTAAAACCTTTTTCATTTATATAACTAATCATGTACTTTCGTAAATGAAAGCTACTTCTGAATTTAGATTTTGATAAGTTGTCTAATACGTCTTTATAAGTCATAATAATTACCTCTGTTTAAATTATAGTACATTTTCTTTAATTTGTTAAAATTTTACAGAAAACGAATTTTGATAGTATAAATTCTTTCAAATTATACCTTTTTTGCCTAAGATAAATTTAAAAATTTGTTAATAATATAATGCAAAATAGAATTTTTTTAAATTTTAAAGTTGTGATAACATGAGGCCAGGAACATTTATATATTGGGTGTCTTTTTTTATTCTATGAAAGAATAGGAGGTGGTATTATTAAAAAACGAATCTTTGTTATTAAAGTACTTCGTTACGTTGCCATAATTTTATCACTCTTATTAGCAATAATAATAGTTATAAAAAAATAGACACCAGCTTTAGGCTGATGTCCTTTAAAAAACATTTAAGCGGACATTCAAATAATGAATGTTCCTTTTTTTATTTTATGAAGTTTCTTCATTTAAATACATTGTACTATGATTTTTTAACTGATGTCTATCAAACAAAATCAAGCACATACTTAAATAATGAATTATATGAAGCACCCTTCATCTAGCTACATCATATCATAAACTAATTTTGCTATCAAGTGTTTTTTACGAAAGGTCGTTTATAAAAAAATAAAAACTAGATGGAAGTCATCTAGTTATTTACAATTGGTAGCGAGAGAGGGGATCGAACCCACGACCTTTCGGGTATGAACCGAACGCTCTAGCCAGCTGAGCTATCTCGCCATAAACTGCACTAATATAATAGCAAGAAATTTACGTTTAATCAAGTGTTTTTTTTCAAAAAATCAAATTAGTTTATAAACTTTAAAAAAATATGAAAATAAATTAAAATCTTGTTGATTAATCGATGTTTTGCATTTATAATAAATAACCATACATGGCAAGGTAGCCTTAGTTATTAAGTATGGTGGTGGTATTATGAATTATGAAACAGTTTTATTAAAAACTAATCGCTTGATAATAAAAAAGGGTGAAATAAATGATTTTTTAAAGGTTTATGAGTATGATTTTTCCAAGCTAAAAAACGTAGATGGTGAGTGTAAATTAGTTAAACAAGATTTATCTAAAATAGAGGCTTGGTTTAAAGGTGGTATAAATAAATATTATTCCAAAATAAAAAAGGGACATATGTTTGATTGGATAATATATGCTAATAACGTTCCAACGGGAAACATATTAACTGAAGGCGAGAATTTGAACACTAAAACAGTTTTTGTATCCTATAATATGCATCCATCATACTGGAGTAAAGGATATATGACAGAGGCTTTAGAAAAAGTAATGGAGTTTTTATTCTCCATAGGATACGATAACGTTATATGTAAATATTCTGATGGAAACATAAGAAGTAAAAGAGTAATGGAAAAATTAGGATTTAAACCGTTTATGATAGAGCAAGATTCTTGGAAAAATGAAAAAGGTAATTTAGTTGATGATTATGTAATGATTATGACTAAGGATGACTTTCTTTCTAAAACAGCAAGATTAAAAGTGATAAAGGATTCTTTATAGAATTCTTTTTATGTGCTATAATCTATGGTAGGAGGATTATAATATGAAAATATTAGTAACTGGTGGAACAGGATTTATAGGAAGTCATACTTGCGTTGAACTTCTTGATGCGGGATATGATGTTGTAATTGTTGATAATTTATCAAACTCAAAAAAAGAAGTAGTATCATATATTGAAAAAATAACAGGAAAAAAGGTAACTTTTTATGAAAATGATGTATGTGATAGAAAAGCTTTAAGAAAGATATTTAAAGAAAACAAAATAGATGCAATAATACATTTTGCAGGTTACAAAGCAGTTGGTGAATCAGTTGCAAAACCACTTATGTATTATCGCAACAATTTAGACTCTACGTTAAG
>CAKPCM010000029.1 GCA_934141615.1 uncultured Bacilli bacterium | reverse complement strand
TGGGAGGAAAAGCAAGGTTTGCTTGTGGAAATAAGGTGTCAAAGAAAATTCAAGAAGTTTCTTTCGTGGATCTAATTTATTCAACATTACTTTTAAGACATGATATAAATATTATTAGTGAGGCTGGTATAGAAGTAGGAGACTGGAAAAATTTTAACATGAATTTTACTGATAATGAAATAACAATTACTGATATTGGTCGTTTTAAGTACTCAAATAAATTACCAAAACAACTATATGAGTACAATGCTCAAATGCTATTTGATGTTATAAGAAGAGAATACACAGATAATCCTGTTATTAAAGAAATGATTGAAAGTAATCTAAAATTGAAAAAATTATATCTTAATTCTGTTATGTTTCCAGAATTTGTTGAAGAATTAAGAAAATATTGCAATTATTATAGTCATGCAGAAAATATAACACAAATGCAGAAAAAAATGTAAAATTATTGAAAAAACTATTTTTTTGTTATAAAACAAAGAAAATATGATATAATTTAAATATAATTAATTTTTTCGCCTTGATGAGGAAAAGTAATTAAACGATTCTTTAAAGAGAACTGATGATGGTGGAATATCAGTAAGATAGTTTAATGAAAGAACACCTCGGAGCTTCTTACCGAAATTTAATTAAAGTAGGCTAAGACGGAAGATAACCCGTTAACGTTTCATAAAGTGACTATTTAAAAATAAAATAGTAAACTGGGTGGTACCACGGATACAAACAGCTATTCGTCCCTATGGGATGATTTGCTGTTTTTTTTAAACTTGATAAAAGAAAGGAAAAATAAAAAATGAGTACATATAGAACAAACACATGCGGAGAATTAGGGATTAAAGATTTAGATAAAAAAGTTACACTAGCAGGTTTTGTATTAGGTATAAGAGACCATGGTGGTGTTATGTTTATCGATTTAAGAGATCATTATGGAGTAACACAAATAGTTGTTCATGATGATACAATGCTTAAAGGGGTAACAAAAGAAACCGTTATTAAAGTTACCGGAAAAGTAGTTAAAAGAGATATTGATACAGTAAACAAAAAGATACCAACAGGAGAAATAGAAGTAGTAGTAGAAGAACTAGAATTATTATCAGATACTGCAAAAACTTTGCCATTTGAAATAGATGAATCTACAAAAGTAGCAGAAGACGTAAGGTTAAAATACCGTTTCTTAGACTTAAGAAATCCAAAGGTTCATGAAAAAATAGTTATGCGTTCTAAAGCCTTCAACTTCTTAAGAAACAAAATGATGGAGCTAGGATTTTTAGAAATAACAACTCCAATTATCACTTCATCATCACCAGAAGGTGCAAGAGACTTTATTATCCCATCAAGAAAGCACAGGGGTAAGTTTTACGCTCTTCCACAAGCACCACAACAATTTAAACAACTTCTAATGGCATCAGGTTTTGACAAATACTTCCAATTAGCACCTTGCTTTAGAGACGAAGACGGAAGAAAAGAAAGACTTGTTGGAGAATTCTACCAACTAGATATGGAAATGGCTTTTGCGGACCAAGAAGACGTTATGGCTGTTGCAGAAGAGGTATATCCTGCATTCTTTAGAGAATTTGGTAAAAGAAAAGTAACAGAGGGCCACTTTAAAAGAATTCCTTACAACGAATCAATGCTTAAGTATGGTACTGACAAACCAGATTTAAGAAATCCACTTGAAATAATTGACGTATCAGACGTATTTAAAGAAACAAGCTTTAGACCATTTAGAGATTCTATCGTTCGTGCTATTAAGGTAGACGACATAGCATCTAAACCAAACAGCTGGTTTAACGAAATAGTAGACTATGCAAAATCAATTGATATGCCTGGTATTGGTTACATATCAGTTATGGAAGATAAAAGCCTTAAAGGGCCTATCGATAAATTCCTAACAGAAGATGATAGAAAAGCATTATTTGATAAGGCTGGTTTAACTTGCGGAAGCGTACTTTTCTTCATCGCTGATAAAAGACGCGACGTTGTTTGCAAAAACGCAGGTTTAATTAGAACCGAATTAGGTCGTAAGCTAGACTTAATGGATCATAATCTATTTGAATTCTGCTTTGTAACGGATATGCCAATGTATGAAATAAGTGAAATAACTGGTAAACTAGACTTTATGCACAATCCATTTAGTATGCCAAGAGGAGGCATGAAGGCACTAGAAACCATGGATCCATTAGATATTTATGCAGACCAGTTTGATGTTGTATGTAATGGTGTTGAGCTTGTTTCAGGAGCAGTTAGAAACAACAGACCAGAAGTTTTACTAAAGGCATTTTCTCTTGCTGGATACACAGAAGAAGATATAAAGAAAAAATTCAGTGCACTTTATACAGCATTTAAATACGGATGCCCACCACACGCAGGTATGGCACTTGGAATAGATAGATCACTTATGATGTTAGGTGAAGAAGAAAGTGTAAGAGAAACAGTTGCATTCCCACTTAACCAAAATGGTGAAGACGTACTTACTGGTACACCAAATGAAGTTACAGAACAGCAACTTAGAGAAACACACATTAAACTAAGATAAGGAGACTTTTATAAAATGCAAAAAATAACAAGAGATAACATACAAGATTATGCACTTAAACTTATGTTTAAAATGAAAGAAGAAGAGTTCCCAACATTCGAAAAAGAATTCGAAACAATTTTAAAACACATGGATTTAATAACAGAAATAGACGGAATAGAAAAAGTAGAACCGATGACTTTTCCATTCATTAATGAAGAAGCACACTTAAGAGAAGATGTTGCAACAAGTACGTTAACTACTGATGATGCTGTTAAAAACGCAAGCGATACAGTATACGATGAAGTTAAAGTTCCTAAAGTAGTAGGAGGTGAAAGCTAATGAGTATTTTAGATAAAAGTTTACAAGAAATACACGAAGCTTTAAAAAGTGGCAATGTAACAAGTAAAGAATTAACTGAAGAGTCACTTAAAAGAGCTCACAAGTATCAAGATGAGTTAAATAGTTTCGTAACAATCATTGACGATGCAAAAGAAAGTGAAGTTACAGATAACGTTTTATCTGGTATACCTTGTGCTATTAAAGATAACTTCTCAACAAAGGACGTACTTACAACCGCATCATCAAACATCTTATCAAATTACGTTCCAGTATTTGACGCAAGTGCTGTTAAAAAGTTAAAGGATGCTGGTATGGTTATGATTGGTAAAACGGTACTTGATGAACTTGCTATGGGAGGAACTGGTACAACAGGACACACTGGAATCGTTAGAAATCCGTGGGATAAGTCTCGTATGATAGGTGGTTCATCAGCAGGATCAGCCTCCGCTGTAGCTCGTGGTATTGTTCCTTATGCACTTGGCTCAGATACCGGAGATTCCATCCGTAAGCCAGCAGGATATGGTGGTGTAGTAGGATATAAACCAACATATGGCCTTGTATCACGCTGGGGATTATTTGCCTTTGCATCAAGCCTAGACCACGTTGGATGCTTTGCAAAATACGTTAAAGATGTAGCGTGCGTTATGGATAACATCAAAGGAATGGATGATAACGACATGACATCGTTTGACTCATCAAACATAAACTTTGTAGAAAATTTAGATAAAGATGTAAGCGGAAGAAAACTATTTTACATTAAAGAAATAGTAGACGAATTAAAAGGAGATAAAAAATACTATGATAACTTCCTTAGTGTGCTTTCATATGCTAAGGAATTAGGTATCGAAGTTAAAGAAGAAAGTATAGATAAAAAGATATTAAATGGTATTTATCCATCTTATATGGCAATATCTTGTGCTGAGGCAACTAGTAATAACTCAAACCTAACTGGAATTCCATTTGGTAATAGAAAAGAAGGTCGCACTCCAGATGAGGTTATGATAAATACTAGAACTGAAGGATTTTCTGAATTAATAAGAAGAAGATTTGTTATTGGTTCATTTATTCTTCAAAAAGAAAACCAAGAAAAATTATTCAAAAACGCTCAAAGAATAAGAAGATTAGTAGTAGATGCTATGACAAACTTATTTAAAGAATATGATGGATTAATTATGCCAAATGCAGGCGCTATCGCACCACGTTTTACAGATGAAATGGACAGGTTATCAGAAAAGTATTTGCTTTTAGAAAACCATCTTGCAATAGGAAACTTTGGTGGCTTCCCATCAATTACAATCCCATCAGGAATTATAGATGATATGCCAGTTGCGATAAACATAACTGGACCTATAAAGACAGATGACGTAGTATGTAACATTGCAAACAAACTAGAAGAAAAAATTGGTTTCGTGCCACTTTCAGTAAAGGAGGAAAACTAATTATGTATAAAGTAACAATCGGACTTGAAGTTCACTGTGAACTTGATTCTAACTCAAAGGTTTTTTCTCCTTCAATTAACGGGTACACTGAAGCACCAAACAGTCACGTTGCATATCAAGATTTAGGTTTTCCTGGAATACTTCCTATCGCTAATAAGGAAGCTTGGAAAAGGGCACTTCTTGTTTCTATGGCAATGAATTGTACTACTCCAGACGTTATGCTATTTGATAGAAAAAACTACTACTATCCAGACTTACCAAAAGGATATCAAATAACTCAAATGACTAAACCTGTTGGTATAAATGGAGCAGTTGATATCGAAGTTGACGGACAAATAAAAAAAGTTCTAATTCACGATACCCATCTAGAAGAAGATACAGCATCACTAGATCACTATGATACATATTCTTTAATAGATTATAACAGATCTTGCGTGCCTTTATTGGAAACTGTAACAGAGCCTTGCTTGCACTCTAAAGAAGAGGCATTAGCATTCCTTGAGACTTACCGCTCACTAATCGTTTACTGCGGAGTTTCGGAAGCTAGAAGCGATAGAGGACAAATGAGATGCGACGTTAACGTATCAATTTCAGATACTGATGAGTTAGGTACCAAAGTTGAAATGAAAAACATTAACTCATTTTATAATGTAGGGCGTGCAATTGACTTTGAAATAGAAAGACAATCAGAAATACTTCAAAACGGCGGAAAAGTAGAACAAGAAACAAGACGTTTCGATGATGAAACTGGTGAAACATTTAAGATGAGAGATAAGGCTGATGCGGTAGACTATAAATACTTTATTGAGCCAAACATCCCACCAATTAAGGTTACAGATGAATTACTTGATGAAATAAGAAGAAATATTCCTATGCTTAGACTTGAAAGAAAACAAAAGTACATGAATGAATTTAACTTATCGGAGTATGATTCAGAAGTACTTGTTAAAGTAAAGGAAAACTCTGACTTCTTTAATGATTGTGTAAGTTTAGGTACAGATCCTAAAAAGGCTTGTAACTGGGTAACTGGTATGCTTATGGGATACTTAAATGAAAACGAAATGAAGTTAGAAGAAGTTCCTGTTAAACCAGAAATGATAAAGGAATTAATTGATTTAATTGATAAAAAAACAATATCATCAAAACAAGCTAAAGAAGTATTTGAAGACATGATTGAATCAGGTAAAGAGCCTAATATAATCGTAAAAGAAAAGGGTATGATGCAAATTACTGATGATGCATCTATTCATGACGTTGTTATGGAAGTATTAAAAGAAAATGACGAACAAGCAAGAGAATATAATCCTGAAAAAACCAGAATGATAGACTTCTTTGTAGGTCAGGTTATGAAAAAAACTCGTGGTAAAGCAAATCCAGCTAAAACAATGGAAATGTTAAGAGAAGAACTTGCTAAGTATAATAAGTAATAATTTAAAAGAAAGCGAATGTCTAGCTTTCTTTTCTTGTTATATAAATAAAAATAGGTTAAAATTAAAGTATAGATAGGAGGATTAATATGTTAAAAGGTAAAGTAGCAGTTATAACAGGAGCAACTAGAGGAATAGGGTATGCTACTGCTAAAAAGTTTTTAGAAAACGGCTCTAAGGTAGTTATATTTGGTTCAAGAGGTGAAACTGTATCAAAGGCTTTGGAGAGTTTAAGAAAAGAAAATAAAGATTATGATGTAAAAGGATTCTATCCGGATTTAACTAATTTAAAAGAGGTAGAAGAAGTATTTAATAAAATAAAGGATTTATATGGGAAGATAGATATATTGGTTAATAATGCTGGAATGAGTGCTAGAGAAAGTATTTATGAATACAAAGAAGAAGATTTTAAAAAGATAATGGATTTAAATGTTAATGCGGTATTTAATTGCTCAAAGGCGGTAAGTCTAATTATGAAGGAAAATAAAGGTGGCGTAATACTTAATACATCATCTATGGTAAGTATATACGGACAGCCATCTGGATGTGGTTATCCTGCTAGTAAGTTTGCTGTAAATGGCCTTACTAAATCACTTGCAAGAGAACTTGGTAAAGATGGTATAAGGGTAAATGCAGTAGCACCTGGTATAATACTTACTGATATGATGAAAAGTGTACCAGATAACGTAATAGAACCACTTATTAAAACCATTCCATTAGGTAGGATAGGAAGAGCGGAAGATGTTGCAAGTGCATTTTTATTTTTAGCTAGTGATATGGCAAGTTATATAACTGGAGCTATTTTGCCTGTTGATGGTGCGGCTAGGAGTTAGAAAAATAATAGTCCAAAGGTCTTATTTCATGATAATGATAAGGATGTAGAAATGTATTTAGTTGATTTTGCAAAATTATGTTATGAAAATATTGTATTAATTACTTATTTGAATGAATTATTTTATTCAATAGTAAAATATGATTATGTTAATATGTAATTAGTTTAAATATTAAATTTAAAAGAAATATAGTGAGGAAATGTGTATGATTAAAAGTATAGAGTTTGAAAATTTTCGTAACTTAAATAAAAAATATATATTGAATGAGCGAATGAATATAGTTTTTGGAAAAAATAGTTCTGGAAAAAGTAATTTATTAGATGGAATAAAACTTTCTTTCTCATCAATAACGGGGGAATATTTTAAAATTAGTAAAAGTGATTTTATAAATAGTGATGATAGTAAGGTAATTACAATAAAGGTTCATTTAAAAGAAGATAGTATAACAAGTTTAATTTCTTTAAAAGAAGACGGAACATATGAATGTGGTTTTATTATTAAAATATATAAAAGTAAAAATGATAAATATATAAAGAAATTAACACTATTAAATGGTAGTAACGTAGATGTTGATACATTAAGAGAAGATGAGTATTTGCCAAGTATATTTGAAGTGCCTTTTATTAGAGTGTCAGATTTGTATACGGAAGGGCTTACTGTAGGTATTAAGAATTTTATTGAAAACGAAAAACAATACAAAAATCTTGCTAGTGATTTTAGAACATGCGTAAAACAGAACTTATCAAATAAAGTTGATAAGTTTAAAACACTTTGTTCTAAGTTTAATGAAAACATAGATATAGAAGTTAGTGATCCTAAATTTTTAGATGAAAAGGTATTTGTTGTAGACGGGACAAATGCTCATAATGTAAATATAGGTTCGGGGTATAAAAGTGTTGCAAATATCCTTTTAAATACCCTAAATGAAAGTCATAATATTATAGTAATAGATGAATTAGAAAATCATTTGCATCCACAATTAATTAGAACATTATTAAGAATGTTAAGAAATACAGATAATACAACAATCATTGCAACAACACATTCACCAGTGATTATAAATGAAGCCTATATCGATGAGTTGATAGATATTTCTGGCGTGAAATTAAATATAGTTAAGCAATGTAATAGAAAAAAATTAGAGACATTTATGCATCCTGGAAGAAGTGAATTATGTTTAGCTGATAATATTGTATTAGTTGAGGGGTATACTGAAGAAATGTTGTTAAAAAAATATTGTATTTTGAATAATAAAAATTGGACAATAGTGAATGTAGCAGGAGTAATGTTTGAACCATATATAGAAATAGCGTCATTGCTAAATAAAAGAATAATTGTGATAAGTGACAATGATATTTGTTTATCAAAAAATAAAACAAAGTCCAATCGTTTTTGCAATTTAAAAAAAATATGTGATCTAAAACATATTAGGCTTATAGAAATAGATAATACATTGGAATCAGATTTATACAAAAATGGATATTTAAATGATTTAAAATCTTTATTAAGAAAAAATGAAAAACATAAATATTATTATGTAGCAAAAGAAAGAAAGAAAACTGAAATTGTTCAAAAATTGATAGATTCAAATTTAAATTATGATAGTTGGCATGTAATAAGGGAAATTAATGAGGAATTTAAGAATAATTAAATGTGTTGCCGGTGCTGGAAAAACTACTGATTCAATAAAATATCTTAAAGAACACTCTAATGGATTATATCTTGCTTATACAAATAGTGTTGTTGATGATATAAAATATAAAGGATATTTATCAAAAACTATTGACTCATTATTTTTAAATTATATAATTCCAAAATTTATAAATGTAATACCAATTATTAATAAAAATTCAACTATCAAGTATCTTGATTCAAATAATTTAAAAGGATATGAAAAAAATATCCTTAACATAAGTATAGATGAACAAGGGAACATATATAATCAACAAAAGAAAACCCAATTTACACTATATACTAAAAATGAAGATTTGATAAAAGCAAGTGGAGTACCCAATCAAAGAACATTATTACAAATTTTTCAGAAAAAACATTTAAGCATTCCACAAAGATTACTAAATGATTTATCTAATTTTTTGATTGTCAATTATGAAAAAGAAATTAAACAAATAATAGAAAAAAGGTTTTCATATGTAATTATAGATGAAGCACAAGATTTAAAAGACTTTAGAGAAAAATTTGCTCAATTATTATATGATTCCAATTTGGATTTTATAGTTTTAGGCGATGATAATCAAAACATAATAAATTATGGAAAATGGTTTGAAAGTCTAAAATTTAATGAGTTTAAAAATCGTTCATTTAGAACGTCAGATAACATATGTAAATGGATAAGAGAAAATCTTAATATTGATATTTATGGAAATGATACAGAATATAATTATTACGATATTGATTATCAAGAGATAAAGAAATATGATAATGGAAATCGAGTTTTGATATATAATAAAAAAGATAAATCGAACCAAGAAATAATAAACAAATGGAAATCGGAAAAATATACCATTAAAAGTGTGAAAGGAACTACAATTGAAAAAGATATTGTAATTATTGGCAAAAGTTTAAGTTATAGAAACCTATATACTGCTATTACTCGAACTACAAAAAATGTATATTGTACTATAAAAAAAATTAGCTGATAAGCATTTCTACCCATCAAATTAATATAAATTTAACAATTTTTGATTAAATTTTATTAAACTTAAAATGAGTTATATGTCGATTTTACGGGGATTTTAAACAATCCTCTTTTTTAATATAATAGCCCCACTGAAGAAAGCATATTCCCTTTAAAATCTCACAAACACTAGCAAATGCCAGTCTTTTTTGATATATTAAATACATGAGGTGATTTTTTATGTATGACGTAATTATAGTAGGAGCAGGAGCATCAGGATGTTTTTTAGCACTTACATTAAAATATAAAAACCCAAATTTAAAGGTAGCTTTAATAGAAAAAAACGATAAACTAGGCAAAAAACTATTAATAACCGGTAATGGAAGGTGCAATTTAGGCAACACGAACATAACTGTAGATAATTATAATAGTTCTTCATCATTAAATAACTTTATTAGTAAGTTAGAAGAAAATGGTTATTTAAACTATCTTAAAAACTTTGGCATTTTAACAAAAAAAGAAGATACATCAACAAGATTATATCCATATTCTAATCAAGCAATAACCGTTTGCAAGTCATTTGAAAGAGCATTAGAAAAAGAAAAAATTAATGTAATATACAACTATGATGTAAAAGATGTAGCTTATAAAAATGACTATTTTGTAATCAATAATAACCTAATGGGTAAAAAAGTAGTTATTGCAACTGGCGGAAAAACTTATACCAAAACAGGCTCTACTGGCATGGGATATAACATATTAAAATCATTTGGTCACACTATAACAAAGTTATATCCATCTCTTACTTATTTAAAAACAGATTATAAATACATAAAAGATTTACAAGGAGTTCGTGTTGATGCGATAGCTAAATTAAACGTTAATAATAAAACCATTTTAACAGAAAAAGGTCAAATACAGTTTACAAAAGATTCGTTATCAGGCATATGTATATTTAATTTATCAAGATGTGTAAGCAAATACTTAGAAAAGGATAAAAAAGTAGATATAGTAGTAGACTTAGCTCCTGATTATGATGAATCATATATTAATAATTATTTAAAAGAATTTGGTAGCTATAACGTATCTGATGCTATAAGTTGCATGTTAAATAAAAAAATAGCAGATGTAATAGCAAAAAACTTAAAACTATCAAATAAAACGATATGTGACATAAGTAAAGCAGAACTAGAAAACATTTCATGCACATTAAAAAACATGCATTTTAATATAACTTCAACCGGGGATTTTGAAACATCTCAGGTAACCTCTGGAGGAGCTTTATTAAGTGAGTTTACTAACCATTTAGAATCTAAAAAAATAAGCGGATTATATGCTTCTGGAGAGGTGCTAGACGTAGATGGTATATGTGGTGGTTATAACCTTTCTTGGGCTTTTACAAGTGCTTTAATAGTAGCAGAAGGCATACTAAAAGATAATCTAAAATAACTTATAGGATTATCTTTTTTTCTTGTTTAATAATTTAAATAATAGTATAATAAAATTATAAAGAATAGGAGAAGTAATATGAAGCAAAGAAAAAAGAAAAAAATGAGTAAAAAAGCAAAAATAATATTAGTTATAATTTTATTACTTATAATAGGTGTTTTAGGCTATTTTCTGCTAACAAATGATAAAGAAATAGAAAAGAAAATCCCAAAAAAGAAGAAGATTACAAAAGAGGAAGAACAAATAAAAGTAGTTGATTTAAGTTCTACCGAAAGACCAATTGCAGTAATGATCAACAATAATAAAGCAGTTTGGGGATACCAAACAGGCATTCAAGATGCATATATAACATATGAGATGATAGTAGAAGGCGGAATAACTAGAATGATGGCGGTATTTAAGGATAAGAATACAGAAAGAATTGCATCAGTTAGGTCATCAAGACACTATTACTTAGATTACGCATTAGAAAATGATGCAATATATGCACACATAGGTTGGAGTCCTAGAGCAGAAAGTGATATTAAAACTTTAAATATTCCAGCGGTAAACGCAAATAATTCAAGCGCATTCACATGGGATAATAGTTTAAGAAAAATATCAAGAGAGCACAGAGCATACACAAGCATAGCAAAAATAAAAGAGGCAGCACAAAAAAGAGGATACAGATTAACATCTGATCAAAAATTACTTCTAACATACCAAGCAAAATCACTTGATCTTGCAAACTATGAAGGTGCTGTGCCAGCAACCGCGGTTAGAATTCCGTATTCCACATCTCACGTAACAAGTTATTCATACGACCCTGAAAACAAGGTATATAAGAGATATCAAAACGGATTAGAACATAAGGACTATGTAACAGGTGCACAGTACACAGCTAAAAACATAATAACTTATAAGGTTCATAATTACACACTAAACGATGGATATGCAGGAGGAAGACAAGATTTAAATAACATTGGAACAGGTGATGGATACTATATTTCAGAAGGATATGCTATTCCAATTACTTGGTCTAAAGAGTCAAGATCTAGTAAAACAGTTTACAAAGTTAAGGCAACCGGAAAAGAATTAGTGGTTAATGATGGTAATACATTCATCCAAATAGAACCAGATAATCAAACTTTAACAATAGAATAGATATTAATAAATGGCATATAATTACTTAGGTGATTATATGTCTTTTATTTATCTTTTTTTAATAGGAATACTAATTGGCACTGCAATGATAATTCCAGGCGTCAGCGGTGCTGTTATTGCGGTTATATTTGGTGTTTATGATAAATTAATTGCATCACTAACTAACTTATTTAAGGATTTTAAAAAAAACATGCTTTTTTTAAGTGTTTTAGGAAGTGGAATACTAGTTGGAGCAATATGGTTTAGTAACATTATGATGTTTTTATATGAAAAATGTGAAGTTGCAACTAAGCTCTCATTTATTGGGTTAATATTGGGTGGAGTTCCGTTTTTAATAGGTGAGGTAAGAAAGAATAAGGAAGAGAAGATAAATATAAAAATTCTTTTTATAACACTTTTATTTTCGCTAACGCTCTGGTATTTTTCAAAAAACTTAATTAATCTTACAATAAATTTTAATAACAGTTCTAAAGTAATTAATTTCTTGCTTCTTTTTTTAGCAGGTTTTATTTATTCAGTTGGAAAGGTTATTCCTGGAATAAGTAGTTCGTTTTTATTAATTATAATTGGAATGTATGAATTCGTTTTATCCGTTATGGCAAATCCAGTTAACGCGCTAATTACTTCGTTTGATAAAATACTTCCATTTATATTAGGATTAGTATTTGGCGTTATATTACTTCTTAAACTCATGAATTTCTTACTTGATAAAAAATTTGGCTTAACTTACAGCATAATAATTGGTTTTGTAATAGGTTCTATTCCCGCACTTATTCCTAAGTTTAGTTTTAATTTAGAATTTATAACAGGCATCACAGTAATGATAGTAAGCTTTGTTTTATCATATAAATTAACAAAATAATCATAAATTTAAAAAAAATTAATAATGGTACTTGACAATAACGTATGATTTTTAGTATACTTAAAGAGCTTTAAGAAAAAAGCTTATGTGGTTCCGTGGTGTAGGGGTTAACAC
>CAKPCM010000028.1 GCA_934141615.1 uncultured Bacilli bacterium | reverse complement strand
TCAACTAAAAAAGACTGATATTTAGAGAATATATCTAAATATCAGTTTTAATTTTAACTACTTTTTCAGCAGTCTCGTAAATAAGCCTTTTTTTAGTATTTATTACATCCGCAATTATTCCCTCTATTAGAACCAAAGCCCCAGAACAAGAAGAAGATTATCGCAATAATTATTATTATCCACAACCAGTTGGTGCCATTTCCTTCTTGATTTCCATAGTAAGGATAAGCGGGATATCCTGGATAATACATAATATACACTCCTTTCTAATATATTATATTTATATTAGAAAAAATTAAATATATTAAAAGCCTGTGTTTATATAATAAATGTTGTCTCATCTAAAAATTTATAATTAGTTTCATATTTTAGGCATCTAACTAATCTTGATATAGCATCATCTTTAGCTTTAGCCTCAAGCATTATATCAATATCTTTATCTTGTTTTTTAAGTATATTAATAAATTTTATAAAACATTCTGGGTTTATGTAGTCGCTATGACTTCTAAATTCTTTTTTCAATTTACTTTTTGGTGATGAAAAATGCATTTTTGGAAGTTTCCCATCCCATGTATCCATTATTTCTTTCAAATAATCATTTATGTCTTCTTTCTCGTTGTTACATATAAAATGATGATAATCTAGCACCATAGGAACATTAATTTTGTGACATAACTCTAATACATCTTTTATATTGTATACCTTATCATCGTTTTCCACAGCAATACATTTTTTTATGTAGTTTGGTAATTTATTAAAGTTGTTAATAAATCTTGTTATGGATGCTTTCTTTCCGCATGCGCTAGAACCAACGTGGAGAATGATTATTTTATCTTTAATTCCAATGGCATCCATAATTTTATAATGATATTCTAAGATTTCCACAGTATTTTTAACTATTTTACCATCCATGCTGTTTAAAACTGCGTATTGGTCAGGATGAGTATCAACTCTAATATTATTATCATTTATTAATTTACCAATTTTTTTATACTCATCTAAAAGTGGTGTGATATAGTCAAAATCTACTTTATCATGCGTTGCAAGTGGTACTAATTTAGAAGTTAATCTATAAAAATGAAAATTATTTTTAACGTTATATTTAATTATTTCATATAAAGAATCTAAATTATTTTTAGTTATTTCTAGTAGTTTAGACGTATTATAATTCTTATTTATATAATTAGTATACGTTATAGTACTTGATGTTGTAACATCATCTAATGCCTTAGATAACGCTACATATCCTAATCTTACTTTCATTTGTATCACCATTAGTTATTATGCAAAATAAAAAAGGAAATATTTAAATTCCCTTTAATCTTTTTCAAAGAAGGCTTTGTATCCTAAATAAGCCTGATATATATCGAATTTACTTGCAACTTCATATGGTGAATGCATTGAAATTATTGGTACACCACAGTCAATAACATCCATTCCTTTATCTGCTAAAATGTATGCTATTGTTCCTCCACCACCAAGGTCAACTCTTCCTAATTCTGATACTTGATATTTAACGTTATTTTCTTCAAATATTCCTCTTACTTTTGCGACGAACTCTGCATTAGCATCAGATGCTCCTGATTTACCACGTGAGCCTGTATATTTATTAAATTCAACTCCGTATCCAATATATGATGCATTATTTTTTTCGGATGCACTTTGGAAATTAGGATCAACTCCTGCACCAACATCTGCAGAAAGCATCATAGAATTACAGTATGTTTTGTTTATAGCACCAGGATTATTTTCCTCTTTTTTATTTAATAATTCGTTGATAAATAGGTCAAACATCTGTGAACACATCCCGGTGTTTCCAACGCTTCCTATTTCTTCTTTGTCAGCAAATATAGAAACCATGGTTTTATTTCCAGCTTTTGCGTTAACTAATGCTAAAAGGTTAGCATAAGAACATACTCTATCATCTTGACCATACGCTGCAACCATAGATTTATCAAAACCTAGGTGTCTTGCTTTAAATGCAGGTACGGCTTCAAGCTCTGAACTATAAAAATCAATTTCATCTATACCATATTTTTCGTTTATTATTTTCATAATGTTTTCTTTGATAGAATCACTTTCTGATGGAATACTTCCAACTAATATATTTAAATCTTCACCTTTAATTGCTTTACCAATTTTATTTTCGTATTGTTCCTCTGCTAGGTGAGGCAATATATCAGTTATTGTAAATACTGGTTCATCTTCTTTTTCACCTATATTTATTTCTACTTTCTCACCATTTGGTTTAACTACTACACCATGAAGTGATAATGGAATAGTTGTCCATTGATACTTTTTAATTCCACCATAATAATGTGTTTTAAAAAGTGCAAGCTTTGCATCTTCATAAAGTGGATTAGGTTTTAAATCTAGTCTTGGTGAATCTATGTGAGAACCAACTAGGTTAAAACCATTTTCTAATTTTTCTTCTCCTATAACCACCGCATACACACTTTTATCTCTGTTAAGCATATATACTTTATCACCAGAACTTAGTTTCCTTACGTTTTTGATATCGATAAAGCCATTAGATTTTAATTTTTCTATGATGTATTTTGATGCTTCTCTTTCTGTTTTACATTCGTTTAAAAACGATATATATTCATTAGAAAAATCAAATACTTCATCTCTTTCTTTACTGCTTAAGTTTTTCCAACCACAAGTTTTTTTATTTAAAATATTTTTTTCCATAATATCCTCCTAATTATATGATACCACGATAGCGAAAAATTATTGCATAAAAAAACGAGCTACCTTAAATAGCTCGAGTTTTAATCAATTATGGTGCCCTAAAGGAAGAAGTAGAACAAAAGAAATAGTTAGTGATAACTATTAACTAATATCAATGTATCATATTTTAAAATAAATTTGAATACATTTATAAAATATTAAAAAAATTATGATAAAATTATATTGAGGTGTTTTTATGATGTATCCATTTAAAGTATTAAATAAGAAAAAATATGCTTTATGTTTTATAAATGCTTTTTTAGAAAATATATGTTTATATATAATGCCAGTTATACTGTCAATATTTTTAACTGTACCATTTAGTTTGGAAAAATTTAAATGGTTAATTATATTTACAATTGCAATTAAAATATTAGAAATATTTTTTAATGTTTTATGGAATACAAAAGTAGAACCTTTTCTTGAAGTTAGTAAAAAAGATTTACAAATAGCTTATTTTAAAAGGTTATGTAATATGAATGTTTCTAGAATAAATAACACTCATACAGGTTATTTAAAAAAGCAATTAGATATAATAAGTGAAGAAACGGTTGCTCTTTTAGATGAGATAATGATGACGGTAAATGGATTTTGTGTTGCCATTACTATATTCTTAATTCAAGTATGGACACAAAGTTATATTATGTTTATAGTATGTTTAATTTTTACAATCATTATTGTTGTTTATAACGTTATAATTACAAAATCGAATGTTAAAATTCAAGAAGAATATAATGATACAAATGCTAAATATAATGCAACTGCAGTTGATTTCTTACAAAATGTTAAAATAGTAAAAAACTTTGATGCTTTAAATTATGCAACTGGAACAATGAATAAAAAATTTGATGTTGTAAAAAAGCCATTAAAAAAATCACATATATTTCATTCGATGAGATCTGATGGTATTAATGGATTGGTTTATCTAATGTATGCAATTATATTAATTAGTTTATTTTTTAGAATGAAAAATGGGGATGATGTATTTAGTTATATAGTGTTCTATTCCTCAATGTTTAGTGGATTAAACGTTGAATTAAAAGGTGTGGCATCATTGTTTATTCATTATAATAAATTTAAATCAGCAAATAATCAAATAGAAAAAATGATTGTAGAAGAAGAAATACAAAATAAAATTAGAAATTGGAATAACATAACTCTTAAAGATATTGAATTTAAATATAATGATGAAAGTAATACTATTATTAAAATTCCTAATTTTTCATTAAATAAAAAAGATAAAATTAGCATTGTTGGTGAATCAGGTCAAGGGAAATCCACATTTTTATCTCTGTTTTGTAGATTTTATGATATTGATGATAAAAACTATTTAAAGGATGGTACGCCAACATCAAAAACTCCAGATATTGCTTATATCTCTCAAGAATCTGATTTGTTTGATTTGACTATTAAAGAAAACCTATGTTTAGGTAAAAGAATTTCAAATGAAACTTTAAACGAATATTTAAAAGATGCAGGATTAGATGAATGGATAAATGATTTAGAAAATGGATTAGATACTCTTGTAGGTGAAAAAGGAATTAAGTTATCCGCAGGACAAAAACAACGACTAAATATAATAAGAGGAATTTTATTAGATAAAGAAATTTACATTTTAGATGAACCTACATCTAACCTGGATAGTTTATCAGAAAATAAAATTTATGATATGATTAACAAATATTTAAAAAATAAAACTTGTCTTATAGTTACTCACAGACCAAAACTAACTGAAATATGTAATAAACATTACTATTTTGATAAAAGAGTAATGCTAGAAAAATAGTTTATAAACTATTTTCACACGTTTATTAATTGTATCAATATGCAAGTGCATCAATAAATTGACAAAAATAAAACTACTTTCAATTCGATTTGAAAGTAGTTTTTTTATTAGTCCTTTCAGGAAGTTTGACGAAGTCAAACAAAAAACCACGTGCTAGGCGCGTGGAGTTAATACCTTTTAGGGCATAAGACATCTCTTATGTTATAATTTGGATGTTCAAGCCAAATATAACAAGAAAGGAAGAGATGTCTTATAGCAAAAAGTTTAACACATACAAGATATAATTGCAAATATCATATAATATTTATACCGAAATATAGAAGGAAAATAATATATAATAAATTGAGAAAGGATATACAAAAATATATAGTAGATTTATGCAAATGGAAAGGTGTAGAAATAATAGAGGGACATATGATGCCGGACCACATACATTTGTTGGTACAAATACCACCAAGAATAAGTATATCGAATTTTATGGGATATTTAAAAGGTAAAAGTAGTTTGATGATATTTGAACATCACTCAAATTTAAAATATAAGTTTGGAAGTAAAACGTTTTGGGCAACAGGATACTATGTAAGTACTGTTGGATTAAATGAAGCAACAATAAAAAAATATATAAGGGAGCAAGAGACAGAAGATTTAGAAAAGGATAAATTAACAAGGAAAGAATTTTTCAACCCTTTTAAGGGTTTGCTAAAGTGATAGTGCATAGGCTTGAACAAAGAGAAAGCAAGCCTTCATTTGAGGGCTTGCAACTATTAAAGCCTTATAGGCTTAGTGAATACCACGTATTTTATGCGTGGTATTTATTATCTTGAAAAGTTTGAATACAATCAATCTGTTGCCAATAAGGAGCAGATCTAACGACTTTTATATGTTAGATTCCAAAATGTTTTTATATTTTTCATCTAAATTATCTACAATGGTATCATTTTCTAAAATTTGTTTTATAAATCCTTTATCTTTTGTTTTAACAATTGTATCAACTATTTTTTCTTGGTTTATTTGATGAATAAGACTTATATATTCACCTAAATAATATACATTTTTGGAATCCACAAAGAAATTATCCAATAAATCAAAATTATAACCTTTCCTATCATAATTTATCCCTAAACGCCATATATTTTCTAAAGCAAAATTATAGTTTTTAGCCACATTTATTAAATCATTAAAACCATCTTGATCTATATTTGGTGTAAATGGTACAAAAATGTAAGAAGTTATTAGCAGCATTAATTCTAAAGCACTCATATTCTTAGCAATATCAATATAAGTTTTATTATGGATTATTAAATCAAATATTCTTTCATATTCATTTTCGTTATTAATTATTGATTCTTTTAAAGATTTATCCTTATTTTCAATATTATCTAATAAAATATTCAAATCTTCTTTGTATTTTTTTCCACCTTTAGAATTTAAAAATATTTTTATTTCATTAATAAGTATATCTTTATTAATTAACTTGTTTATATATTTATAAACACTTTTTACAAAAAAATTATTTTTTAATGTTACTGAAAAAGACAATTTTTTAATATCTAAATTAATAATTATCTCTCCAGCCTTGCCTTTGATAAATTTTGTACTATTATTTAATTTAATCTCATATATGTTTTCATCATAAAAAATTTTTAAATTTTTTCCAATCTCTAATTCATCAATTGTTTTAATAATTATTTTATCTTTATCTATTTCATACTCAAAATCAACTTTATTATCAATATATAAACTGATATCTTTAAACATATTTTCTATCCCTCAATTCTAAAATATTTTACAAATCACAAAATTTACTTCGTCAATCTGCAAGCATGTTAAAATCAAATGAATCTATATAAATATTTAGCACAAATTTAATTATTTTAAAACTCAAACAACAAAAGTGTTCGAGTTTCCTATCAATTATGGTGCCGCTTGTAAGAATCGAACTTACAGCTAATCATTACGAGTGACTTGTTTTACCATTAAACTAAAGCGGCATTTTAAGTTCTATTTAAAGAACCCGTTTACTACGTATTTTGTTTCATTAATTACCATAAATGCATTTTCATCAATGGTATTAATTATTTTCTTTAAATCATCTAAGTGTCTTTTATCAACTTCAATAAAAAGCATCTGTTTTCTTTTGTTATCCATACCGGTACATTCTACTTTAGAAAACGCATAACCTGAATCTGTTATCTTGTTTATGCTATTTTTATCATCCATAATAACTTGGACTGATACTTTTCCTTTTATAAACTTGTTAGATAAAGTTGTTCCAACAAACGTACCAACGGCATACCCGCCTGCATAAGAAAGTGCTATCCACAAACTTTTGATGTTGGTGTTTAAAGCCTCTTTTACAACTAAAAACCATATTATTACATCAAAAAATCCTATTATGGTTGCAAGCATTCTTTTGTTTTTGACAGTTAGTACCGTAACAAATGTACCTAGTGATACATCTACTATTCTTGCTAGAAAAATAGTTACACATATCTTAAGTAAGCCCATGTTCGTCTTCTCCTTATTGCATTTTTATAATAACATAATTATTTTCAATCTTCAATAAAAAAATGACTTGTGATATAATAAAATTATTGGAGGCATCATTATGAATAAAAAAATTAATATTATAAAAAATGCTTATATATTGTTTATTATTAACGTTATCATCCTTATTACTATGGTATTTTTTAGAAGTTTATATTCTAAATTAGGGTACAATGCTACTTTAATTAACGTTTTTATGGTAGTTAATATTGTTTTGCTAGTTTTTGGAATAGTATTTAACGTTTTATTCTTAAAAGATCCTAATAAATATGATAATAAAAGAGTTAGAATTATAATTATCGCATCTTTTGTAGTTTATTTGCTTTTGAATATAGTGGGTACTTATTTTATAAATAAAAGTTTAAGTAGTGGTTATACAAAAATGAATAGTAAGTTATCTTCATATTGTGATACTTATGGATGTGATAGGTATGAGACTATACAAAAAAATGGATATGAACAGTTCATTATTAAAAAGACGTACTTTGATTATAATAACGTAGAAAATGATATTAAGATAACAACTAAGTATGATAAGGACAAAGTATTAAGCATAAAAGCAGAAGTATATTCTCAAAACGAAATGTTTTCTGAAACGTTAATAAAGGATGTATTAAAGGATTATTTTTATAATTTTGGATACGAAGTAAAAGAAGATTTAATAAAAAAGGCATTTGATGAGAGATTTTCATCTAGCACAAGTGATGATAATGCAACGTATAAGGTAGAAGAAATATACAATGGTGATGAATTAGATAAAATTAAAACAACCATATTTTTGGATTTAAAACAAGACTAGTTCTTGTTTTTTTTGAATTTTTTTGTTATCATTATGGAAGATAATAGGGGTGATATTATGCAGATATTAAGTGCCAGTCCAACACTTATCATATCGATTATTATATTTGTTGTTTGTGTTGTAATAGGTTTTTTTGGAGATAAAAGATTAAAGAACGAAAAAATGTTAAAAGAACAATCAGAAAAGGATAAAAATGAAGTGCAAACAACTAGCGATATAGAAAGTAGGGAAGATAGTAAAAATGATGCTCCTTTAATTACTAGCCAAAATGTTAATAGTGTAGATAGTAACAATAATAATGATCTTGCTAATTTATATTCCATTGGAAATGATGCAAGCAATAATATTAATAACGTGACTATGCCAAACATGCAGAAGTCTAATCAAGATTTGAATAATGCTGTTATTAATAATAATCCTGTAATTAACGAAGAACCTTTAGCATCAAATCCATCTTTTAATATGCCAGTTCAAAATGAACCGGTAAACGTTGTACCAACAAATCAAAGTAGTGTGGATGTAGCGCCTAATTTAAATACACAAAATACTTTAAATTCTACCAATAATGGTATGCCACAGGCATTTGATGGACAAATTACTTCTGATGATTCAGTAAATAATGTATTTTAAAAAAATTCCTTATAAAATAAGGAGTTTTTCTTTATGACTAAAATTTAATTAAAAAATAGCTGATAATTATGGTATAATTTTGGTATATATCATTAAAGAGAATAAAAAGGTTTTAGGAGGAATTATGACAGTAGATAATATATTAACTATTATAAAAGATATAATTGATGTCTGTCTTGTATGGGCAGGAGTATACTTTATATTAAAAAGTATAAAAAATAACGTTAAATTTACTATGTTATTTAAAGGGATAATAATAATTGTGATAATTAAGCTTATAAGTGATTTATTTGACTTAACTGCAATAGGACTATTATTAGAGTACGTAGTTATGTGGGGACCACTTGCACTTGTTATTATTTTCCAACCGGAAATTCGTTCTGTATTAGAACAACTAGGTAGGTCACAATTGCTTGGAAGACATAAGGTGCTAACTATATCTGAAAGAGAAAGAATAGTATATGAGATAGGTTTGTCTTTAGAGTATTTAAAAAAGCATCGTATAGGAGCTTTAATTGTAATTGAAAGGGATACTTCTCTTTCTGAATATATAGAAAGATCTAAAAAGTTGTATGCCGATATATCTAACGAACTTTTAGATGCAATCTTTTTCCCAGATAATCCACTTCATGATGGTGGTGTTATAATACAAGGAGATAAGGTTACTTGTGCTGGAGCAGTATTTCCTACAACAGTAGAAATGAAATTTAGCAAAAGACTTGGTACAAGACATAGAGCAGCAATCGGAATAAGTGAAGAAAGTGATGCTATTGCAATTATAGTATCAGAAGAAACTGGTAGAATTTCGATAGCAATAAATGGTGATTTAAATTATAATTTATCTTTGGATGAGGCTAAAATGCTTATATTAGACGAATTAAAGCCAAAGAAAGCTGCGGAATTTGACTATGAAATAGATGAGGATGGTGATATTGATGAGTAAATTATTTAAAGCCATTGGTCATTTTATAGATAAAAAAATAGTTCTTCCGATAGCAAAATTCTTTACTGGAATTTCTAAAAAGTTTAAAGGAAACGGAAGAAACTTTGAAAAAATGCTTACGATGAAACCTGGAATGATAATAGTTTCCCTTTTAATAGCACTTGGTGTTTTCTTTATAGCGGATAGTAAAACAACGTCTTTAATTGAAACCTCAGCAGAAGTACTTTATGACCAACCAATATCTGCTACTTATAATGAAGAAGCATATGTTGTAGAAGGACTACCTAAAACGGTTGATATAACTTTAATAGGTAGAAAGTCAGACGTTTATTTAGCAAAACAACTACCAACTAATGATATAACGGTTGATTTAACAGGATTAAAGCCAGGAGTTCATAAGGTTAACTTAAAGTATAAAAAGGCACTAAGTTCTGTTGAGTACAAACTAGATCCATCGGTTGCTACAATTGTTATATATGAAAAACAATCTGTAGAAAAAGAAGTTAATTATGAAGTCATAAATAAAGATAAGATTGATTCTAAATTAATGGTTGAAGATGTTTCATTAAGTACTGATAAAGTATTTGTAAAAGGAAAAGAAGCAACTATTAATGAAGTTGCATCTGTTAAAGCTTTGGTTGACTTAAAGGACTTAGTTGACCCAGGAGTAGGAGAGCAAGAATTAAAAGACGTTAAGTTAGTAGCTTATGATAATAAGGGTAAGAAAGTTAACGTTGAAATAGTTCCGTCAAAAGTAACTGCAACGGTTAAAATAGCATCTCCTCAAAAAGAAGTTCCAATACGTGTTATTCCTAAGAATTATAAAAACATCGTATTTGGTAAGGCTATTAGCAGTATAACTCCAAACATATCTAAGGTTACTATTTATGGTAACTCAAGTAAGTTAGAAAAGATTTCATACATACCAGTATATGTTGACGTAAGTGATCTTAAAGAAGATAAACAATTCTCTTTAACAATTAAGAAACCTACTGGTGTAAGAGCGATGAGTGCATCAAACGTAACGGTTAGCGTATCACTTGGGGATGAGACAACTAAAGAATTTGATAATATTTATCTAGAATATGAAAACTTAGGTGATGGCTTAGTTGTTCAGGCAGCAAGTCAAGATAGTACTAAAGTAACGGTTAGTGTTAAAGGTGTTCAAAAGGTATTATCTGATATGGATCCTACAACGATTAAAGCATACGTAGACTTAAAAGGATTAAAGGCAGGACAACACGAAGTACCAGTTTTAGTAACGGGTTCTGACTTAAGAGCTAAGTATTCTTCTAAGACTACTAAGGTAACTTTAAGAATAACTGAAAAAAATTAGAAATATAATAAAATAAGTTGACAAATGTACCGATTTAAAGTAGAATTTAAATTGGTACATTTTATAAACCCACATAAGTTTGCCGTGGGAAAGCGAGCTTATAAAGGAAAGGAAATAAAATATGACAACATTTATGGCTAATGCCTCAAACATTGAGCGTAAATGGTATGTTATCGATGCTAAAGGTAAACCACTTGGTAGAGTAGCTGCTAAGGCTGCTGTTATGTTAAGAGGTAAACATAAGGCAACTTATACACCACACGTTGATTGTGGAGATAACATAATCATTATAAACGCTAAAGAAGTAACATTAACAGGAAACAAATTAAACAATAAGATCTATTATAATCACAGTGGATACACTGGTGGATTAAGAGAAAGAACCGCTAAAGAAATGCGTGAAAACTATCCAGTAGAAATGGTTGAAAGAGCAGTTAAAGGAATGCTTCCAAAAGGAAGATTAGGACGTCAAATGTATAAGAAATTATTCGTATACGAAGGCGCTGATCACAAGCATCAAGCTCAAAAACCAGAAATAGTGGAAATTTAAGGAGGAGAGTAAATGGCAAAAACATTCATTGGAACAGGTCGTCGTAAACGTTCAATAGCACGTGTAAGAATGACTTCAGGAAAAGGAAAAATTACCATTAACGGTAGAGACGTAAACGAATATCTTCCTTTTAAAACATTAGTTATGGATTTAAAACAACCATTAGAAGCTACTAAAACTGCTGATAAATTTGATATTGAAGTTTCAGTATATGGTGGTGGATTCTCAGGACAAACAGGAGCTATCCGTTTAGGTATTACTAGAGCATTACTAGAATATGATAAGAATACTGATCCAACTTCTGATGCTTCATTTAGAAAGATTTTAAAATCAGAAGGATTTATAACTAGAGACGCAAGAGTTAAAGAGCGTAAAAAATATGGTCTTAAAAAAGCACGTCGTGCACCACAATTCTCAAAACGTTAATATGTTACTACAAAACCAGGTTTGTTCCTGGTTTTTTATTTTGTTTTGACATATTTTATACAACATAATAAATTATTATTTAGTTAGTACCTAGAAATGACAAATTTTAACATTATTTAATAAACTTTTAATAAAATTATGATATAATTTAAAATAGGTGATGCTAGGTGAAAACAAAAGAGTTTAAAACCTTAGATGAGCAGATTGAAATATTAAAAAGCCGTGGGTTGGTTATTAATGACATTGATAAAACAAAGGAATTACTATTAAGAGAAAATTATTTCTTTATTAATGGTTATAGACATATTTTTATGAAAAACCATAAAGATAGTTTGTTTATACCTGGAACTACTTTTGAAGAATTGTATGCTGTATTCCAATTTGACAGAAGTTTTAGAAATGTTTTATTTAAGAATTTGCTTATTGTGGAAAATAACTTAAAATCAATAATTGCATATAAGTTATCTAAAAGATATGGTATTAGAGAAAAAGATTATTTAAAACCATCTAACTTTTCTCAGGATATAAAAAAGGTAAGACAGGTTAATGATGTTTTAAATAAAATAAAAAGGCAAATAAAACTAAATGGAAGGCAACATAGTGCAACACTTCACTACATTAGTAATTATGGTTATGTTCCTTTATGGATTTTAGTTAAATTGTTATCTTTTGGAATGATTAACGAATTATATTCCATACTAAAACCAGATGATAAGCTTGCAATTGCAGAATATTATAATCTTGACGTAGAAACTTTAGGTATATATATTGCACTACTTTCTAATTATAGAAACTTATGTGCACATGAAGACATTGTATATGATCATCGTACTCAAAAGTTAATTCCGGATACAAGATATCACAGAGAGCTTGATATTCCTACTACTAATGATGAATATATATACGGAAAAGATGATATATTTGCGGTTGTTATAATGCTTAAATATATGCTTACAGAAAGCGATTTTACTGATTTTGTAAACGAAGTAAGTTATGACCTTGACCTTTTAGACGGTAGGGTTAATATTATTCCTCAATCTAAGATTTTAGACAGAATGGGATTTCCTTCAAATTGGGAAGAAATAGCTAAAATAAAATAGGAAGTGATAATGTATAATCAAACTTGATGATTAATTTAAGAGAGGGATAGAAATGAGCAATATTTTAGTA
>CAKPCM010000027.1 GCA_934141615.1 uncultured Bacilli bacterium | reverse complement strand
AGAGAAAGTAGCACAAAGAATAGATGAAGAAAAAGATGAAATTAGAGCTAAAATCAAAAAGGATTTTCCAGCACGAGATATTACAGATTTTGCTCTTTTGGAGAAGTTGGAAAAAAAATCAAGGGAAGCGTGGATGGATTATGCTGATTCTTACGCGCGAGAGGAACGTAAATATTCCAGAGAAAAAGGACTTTTAGAAAAGAAATACATTATACCAAATGATAAAAGAAGAGGTAATGGTATACCAAGCAATGAACCATCTGAAAACGAGAAATTAATGGCTGAAATTAAAAAATATATTTCTGAATTGTTGGAACTTGAAAGTCAAATTGAAGAATTAAAAAAAATATTAAATGCTATAAAGAAACAAGTAGAAATCACAGACGATGAAACAAAAGGATTTTACAAATTATGATCAGCAAAGATAGTAAAGAGTTTTTGGAAAAAACATTAAATATTAATGTGGATGGTTTAACCGAAACTGAACTGAATCTCATTCTTCATAAAATAATTAATTGTTTGAAGGAAAACATTAAAATTAAACAGGATGATATTTTAAATTTAAAAAGACAAATTTTTTTGAAGGAAAATGAATGAAGATTAAAAAGGTAGATTTTTTCTATCTTTTTTACGTTTTTTGTAGAAATTAAAAGAAAAATAATATATAATTATATTAATGATACAGAATTCGGCCGGTGATATATATGATTAATTTAGTTAAAAAGGAAAACCTTAACGTTGGAATACTAGAAACTGACTTTGATGTTTTTTCAGATATTGTTAATACTTTTTCTAGTGAAAATATTAAAAGAGACTGTTTAGCGGACATAGATGATTACATTGTTCCAGAGTATTTTAAAAATAAACTTACCATAGTAATTCAAACTAACGATATGCTAATGGGGTATGCTTCGTTTGAGTTTAAAACAAATAATAATTCATCTTCTGTTGAAATTAATAAACTATATGTGTTAGATGAATTTAAGGATAAGAATATGGAAGAACTTCTTATTGAAGCTGTTATTTATGTAGCAGGTGAGGTTGGCTCTAGATGCGTTACGGTAACGATTGATGAACATGATAGCGTTATGTATAACATTTATCGTTCTCTTGGTTTTTATGAGGTTGGTATTAATGAAGAAGGAAGCGTGCTTAGCATAAATGTTTCATCGGCGGTAATAACAAGAAGATTAAATGATAAGTTTAGAGATATTCCAAAAGATTCCGTTAATTATAAGGATCTTAAACTAGTTAAAAAAATAGCATCTGGAAGATCAGGTAACATATATTTAACACAAGATGGTAGAATTCTTAAAATGTTTACATCAACTTCGTTTACTTATATAAAAGATAGAGAAGAGACACTTAGATATTTAAAAGATATTGATATAGAAGAGATAGTAAAACCAAAGCATTTGGTTTATTATGATGGAGTATTTGTTGGTTATATAATGGAATATTTACCGGATGGGGCATCTCTATCGCAAAACACAGAGAAATATAGTTTTGAAGAAAAAATAGAAATAATTAAGAAAATAGAAGAAGTTATGAAAAAACTTCATAAAAAAAAGATATATATATGTGATTTAAATCTTGATAACATATTCTTGGACAAAAATGATAATGTAAGGCTAATAGACTGTGATAGCTTTGTTATTAAGAAAAACGTTGTTAATAACGAAGTAGACTTAAAGTATCAAGATGGAATTTATAAGATAGTTTCTGATAAAACCGATTTATATGCGTTTGCAGTAACTAGTTTGGAGTTATTAACTGATGAGAAAATAGATGGTAATGCATCTAATTTAGATGTTGAAAGAGTATACAATAAAAATAAGGGAAAAATACCAGCAAGTTTCAAGAACTATTTTGAAAGTATTTTTAAAACTAGGGAGCGTTTTTACTTATCCGATTCATATGAAAAATATTTATCTAGTATGTATGACGAAAGTGATGATGCAGGTCTTCCTATTACTAAAAGTGGTAAAATAAGTGTTATTATACTTTCTGTAATAATAGTTGTAATAGCGGTAATTGGATACGTTGTATTTAAGTTTGGTAGGTAGGTAATACCTACTTTTATTTTATATATTAGTATTGACAATCAAACTTTTTTGTGCTAGTATATAGGGCATTCAAACAAAAGGGGGAGATTTGAATGTTTAATAAAGAAACTGAAATTTTATTTGAAACAGCACAAAAAATGTTAAATGAAGCTAAAAATGAAGAAAGCAAAAAAATAGATGAAGAGTGGTTAGAGAAGATAAACACCACAATAAGTTCAATAAATAGTAATTCTAATGATTCTAGAACTATAAGTGAAGTTATTGCAAGTGCAAAAAAAGAAAGAGATTATCTATCAGATAAGCTATCTTTATATTCTAATAATACTGAAAAACAAATGAATATAAGTAAAAGATTATATGATCTAAATACTGTTATTTCTTCATATGAAGATGCATTTTCAGAAAAAGAAAACAAAAAATTTGAAATTTTAAAAAATAAGAAAACTGATATTATTGCATCAATGTTAGATGAGTTAATAGAGAAGACTGATAAAGAGATTTCTAGTTTAAAATCTAATATTGATTCTAAACTAGAAGAACTTCGTACTTTAGCAGGTCAGGTTGATTTTGAAAAGGTAGCAAAAGAATTAGAAAAAATAAACAAAAAGTTAGTTGAGTTTAGTAATTTAAAAAAATCATTAGAAGAACTAAAAACATACAATGGTAATATTTATTCTGATAAAAAATTAAATGAATTGACCAATGGTTTAGAAGGAGATTTTAAAGAATTAGTTAATTCATGTTACAAATTAATAGTTTCAAATAACGTTGATTTAAGTAAACAAATAGTTAATGGTGGAAAAGCCGATAACACTAAAATAGAGAAAATAAATAAATTACTTAAAAAAGCCCAAGATAACGAAGATATCAAGTTGTTAGAAGAAGCTGAAAAATTAATTAACGAGCTAGAAGATAGCAAGGAAAAAGAAGAACTTGCTAAAAAGGCTTCAGAAATTAGAAGTCTTATAACAAAAGATGAAGATTTTGCTTTTGCTTTAAAAATGGTTGAAGAATTAGAAGAAAAAGATCAAAAAGCAGATAAAACAGGTAAGAAGGAAGATGTATTAAAAGCAGATGATGTTTTAGATACGGAAGATTCTGTAAACAAATTAGAAAATTCTAAAAACCAAGATAAATTGTTAAAAAGATTATCCATCATTAAGAGAAACATTCAAAAAAGATTTACTGATTTATTATGTAAGTTAGAAAAGAATATTATGAGTGGTAAATCTAATAGTTATGAAAACGTTGATAAATTGGCGTTTATGTTTAATGAATTAGTTGATACTAGTGCCTTTGACAAAAATGATTATGGTAATAGGGTATCAGTTGTTATAAGAGAATATAATATCACTGCTCAAGATGAGTATAAAAAGACTTTAGCATCTAATACTGATAGTGAAAAAGCATACACAAAAGGTGAAATAATTCTTGAAGGTTTTTCAACATTATTTACTAAGATTTCAAGAAGTAAACTTGCAAGAAAATTAAGACAAAAATTACTTGATAAAGCCATAGAAAATGACGATAAAGAAAAGATAGAAAAGTATACTACTAAAATACATAATAATGATATAGTAAATAGTTTTAAGTTATTTACATCTGTTAATAAATTGAATAAAATTAAACCGGTTTTATTTAAAGATGGTTTAAGTAAGTTAAGTAAAAAAATGAAAAGAAAATATTATACTGCAAAGGACAATATTTGTTATGAATTAAATAATGGATTAATTGATTTAACAGAGGATGAAAATGTTCTTAAAAACGAAGAAAGAACTAAAACGATTGCAGATCAGTTGATGAATCAATTATCTGTATCTGATGATTTTGAAGCTGATGCAAAAAATTTAAATGGATTTTTAAATGAAGCCAAAGAAAAAGGTGGAATATCAAATCCTAATTATGATGCATATATAGATGAAATTAAAAACATGAAGCTTTACAATGAAAAAAATGAAGATTCTATATATGAAGTTATGTTAGAAGAAGTGGAAAATGATTCTGCAAAGTATTTTGAAAAACCATATTTATATGAGGATGAGGATAAGAAAATTGTAAGAGCACTTCCTTATATAAAAAGATATTAAAGGGAAAGGATAATAATCTTTCCTTTTTTTGTGTTAAAATAGTGCTAGGTGATATAAATGGACGGAATAATAGTGGTTAATAAACCAAAAGGAATAACGAGTCGTGAGGTTGTAAATAATGTATGTAAATTATTAAATACTAAAAAAATAGGGCATACGGGTACTTTAGATCCCATTGCAACAGGAGTTTTAGTGCTATGCGTAGGAAAAGCAACTAAGTTAGTTGAAGTTTTAACATCAAATGATAAAGAGTATATTGCAACTGTTAAATTAGGTATTTTAACAGATTCGTTAGATACTGATGGAACTATTATAGAAAAAAAGTGTGTAAATCTTGATAAAAATGAGTTAGAAAACGTATTAAATTCGTTTGTTGGTACGTATAATCAGGAAGTTCCTATTTATTCTGCGGTTAAAATAAATGGTAAAAAATTATATGAATATGCTAGAGAAAAAAAAGAAGTTACGCTTCCAAAAAGAATGGTTGAAATAAAAAAAATAGAGTTATTAGAATTAAAGGATGGCTACTATAAATTTAAAGTATCAGTATCTAAAGGAACATACATAAGAAGTCTAATTAAAGACATTAATGAAAAACTTAGAGTAATTGGAGTAATGAGTGATTTAGTAAGAACAAGGCAAGGTAAATTTTTAATAAATGATTCATGTTTGTTAGAGGATATAGAACGTAATAACTATAAAATTTTGTCAGTAACAGATGTTTTAAAAGATGAAAATTGTGTTATAATAGATAGCACATTGTTCGAAAAAGTTAAAAACGGTGCAATAATAAATAACGAATATAATACTAATATGGTAACTTTTGTATATAATGGTAACGTAGTTGCAATATACAAAACGTATGATAAGGACAAGACAAAAATGAAACCATATAAGATGTTTATATAGAAAGGATGGTAAAATGTTTGAAGGAAAAGAAAAAGTTGAAATAGGACGATTTGTAGATGATAAAATAGTTCCTACAAAGCCAGCTAAACATAAGAAGAGTACATCGAAATTAGTTTATAAAAAGGGAACTGGAGATGTTGATTTTGAAATAAGTTTTGTTGATAAAGATGTAAAACAAGCGGAAAATCAAAAATAATACTTGAAAAAACGTAAAAAAAATAGTATATTATTAGTGTTACCTTATCTCGGGTGTTTGGAAAGTACTCCTAACCACATCTTGGGTATAGGCGAATTAATAAAAGAAGGAGGAATATACTTATGTTAAAAAAAGAAGTTAAACAAGAAATTATAAAGAAGTATGCAACTCACGAAGGAGATACTGGTTCTCCAGAAGTACAAATTGCAGTTTTAACTGAAGAAATTAACGTATTAACTAATCACTTAAAGGAAAACATTCATGATTTCCATTCAAAAAGAGGATTATTAATGAAGGTTGGTAAAAGGCGTAATTTACTTAATTACCTTAAGAAGACTGACATTAACAGATACCGTGAATTAATTAAGTCATTAGGATTAAGAAAGTAATTTGTTTTGTAAAGTAGGCACTCTTTTTTGGGTGTCTTTTTATATAGATTAAGGAGATGTAATAATGGAAAAAAGAATATTTGAAACAGAATTTAGAGGTAGAAAATTAACTGTTGAAGTAGGAGAATTAGCTAAACAAGCTGATGGTGCGGTATTAGTAAGATACGGTGATACAGTAGTATTATCAACTGTATGTGTAAGTCATGATGCTAATATATTATCAGACTTTTTCCCTTTAATGGTTTTATACCAAGAAAAGTTATATTCAGTAGGTAAAATACCTGGTGGATTTATAAAAAGAGAAGGAAGACCAACGGAAAACGCAACACTTGCAGCTAGAATGATAGATAGACCAATGCGTCCTTTATTTCCTTCAGACTTTAGAAATGAAGTGCAAGTTGTAAACACTGTTTTATCAGTAGACCCTGATAATTCACCTGAGCTTACTGCAATGCTTGGATCATCTATTGCAACATCAATTAGTAAGGTTCCTTTTGATGGACCAATCGCAGGTGTTAAAGTTGGAAGAATAAAGGGCGAATTTATAATTAATCCAACTGTTAAAGAATTAGAAGAAACAGATATAGACCTTACTGTTGCAGGAACAATGGATGCAATTAATATGGTTGAAGCAGGAGCTAAAGAAGCTAGTGAAGATGATATGCTTGATGCATTAATGTTTGGTCACGATGCCGTAAAAGAACTAGTTAAGTTTGAAAATAAAATAATAAAAGAAATAGGTCAAGAAAAAATGGAGTATGAAGCTCTAGAGATAACAGATGAGCTTAAAGATGAAATTTTACAGCTTGCAAAAGAACCACTAGATAGCGCAATGCGTATTAAAGATAAACTAGAAAAATATGCTGCAATAGACAAAGTAAAAGAAGACGTAGTAGCTAAGTTTGAATATGAGAATGAAGATTTAGATAAGGATGCTTTAAACGAGCTTTTAACAAAGGTTAAGTTATGTTTAGGAGAAGTTGAATACGAAGTATTTAGAAAGATTGTTGTTAAAGAGAAAAAGCGTGCAGACGGAAGAAAAATGACTGAAATAAGACCTCTTTCAACAGACATTGATTTACTTCCAAGAACGCATGGCTCAGCTTTATTTACCCGTGGTGAAACACAAAGCCTGTCAGTTGTAACATTAGGTGCACTTGGAGAACATCAAATAATAGATGGTCTTTCTCCAGAAGATCAAAAAAGATTTATGTTACATTATAACTTCCCACAATTTTCTGTTGGTGAAACAGGACGTTATGGTGCTCCAGGACGTCGTGAAATAGGACACGGTGCATTAGGAGAAAGAGCACTTGCTCAAGTTATGCCATCTGAAGAAGAATTTCCATACACAGTACGTGTTGTATCAGAAATATTAGAGTCAAATGGTTCATCATCACAAGCATCTATTTGTGCTGGATGCATGGCTTTAATGGCTGCTGGTGTACCAATAAAAGCTCCAGTTGCGGGTATTGCAATGGGACTTATTACAGATGGTGATGACTATACAATACTAACTGATATTCAAGGTATGGAAGACCATTTAGGTGATATGGACTTTAAGGTTGCAGGTACAAAAGATGGTATTTGTGCACTTCAAATGGATATAAAAATAAAAGGTATTACTAAAGAAATATTAAAAGAAGCATTAGCACAAGCTAAAAAAGCTAGATTAGAAATATTAAAGGTAATAGCAAAACAAATAAAAGAACCAAGAAAAGAAGTTAGTAAGTATGCTCCAAAGACTCTTACATTTACAATTGATCCAGGAAAGATAAAAGACGTTATTGGTAAAGGCGGAGAAATGATTACAAAGATTATTTTAGAGGCCTCAAACGTTGAAACCGTAACTGATATGAATGCTGTTAAAGTAGATATAGAAGAAGACGGAAGGGTAATTATTTATCATACTGATAGTGATATAATTAATAAAACTGCTGATATGATTAAGAACGTTATAAAGGAAGTAGAAATAGGTAAGATTTATACCGGACGTGTTGTAAAAGTAATAGAAGAATTAGGATGCTTTGTAGAACTTTGGGAAGGCTGCGAAGGATTAGTTCACATCTCTCAATTATCAGATAAGAGAGTTGCTAAGACATCTGATGTTGTAAACGTTGGAGATGAAATAATTGTTAAAGCAACAGGATTTAAAAATGGTAAGTTAAACTTATCTAGAAAAGAAGTATTAGTAAAAGATAAGATTAAAGATGAAAAATCATCAAAAAAGAAAGAAGAAAAGACTGAAGAGTAATTTCTTCTTTTTTGATTGTAAAAGAAAAACACTAATTAATACAATAAACACTATGAAAATTAAACTATGATTGAAAGTTGATATGTTTTTTTGTATAATATTTTTTAATTAGAGGTGTGTTATGGGAAAATTATCAAATATGTTGTATATGATTGATCTATTAAATACGGGTAATGTTTATACATTGAAAGAATTATCTGAAAAACTTGGTGTAACCGAAAGAATGATAAGATATTATAAAGAAGAAATATGTAATAATGGAATTGCTATTGAATCTTTTAAAGGACCTAATGGTGGGTATTTTATGATTGACAAAATCAAAAACTATACAAGTGTTAATAAATATGATATACAATTATTAAATAACGTGTATAATATGCTATTAGAAAATAATTTTAAATATTTAGACAAATATAAAACTTTTTTAGATAAAGCAAAGAAAATGTATTCAATATATGATGAAAAGAGTAAATATATTCTAAACATCAATACAGATGCTCCTAATGATGTAGAAAAACTTATATTAGAAGCCGTTGAAAAAAACGATAAAATAGAAATAATATATAATGATGTTAGTGGTAGCAATTCCAAAAGAACGATACACCCTCTTTATTTATTTAAATATAAAAATGATTATTATGTTACTGCCTTTTGTGAATTAAGAAATGATATACGACATTTTGAATTAAGCAGAATTATTATTTCAAAATAAAAAAGACGAAATATTTCATTTTTTTGCGATATAATATTTTTGAAAGAAACTATAACCTAAAACTAAAAGGAATAATAGTTTTAGTAAAACTATTAACTTAAGGAGGTAGTTGATATGAATGATGAACTATATATAAATTATCTTAAATCATTGGATCAGAAATACAATGCAGTATGTTTTGATATTGACGGAACTCTAACCATTAATAATTCTAAAACAATTGATGATAGAGCTATAGATATGATTATTGACTTGTTGGCTAAGAAAGTTCCAGTTGTATTTATTACGGGACGTGGAGAAACTGGACTGAATGATTTAAAAAATGACATCTATGATCACATGCATGATAATAAGAAAATAGTGGATAATGATCTCAAAAGAATATATGTTTTGGCAAATGATGGTGCTAGATTATTTTATAGTAATACTGCAACATCAGAGAATTTTTTAAATGAAAGCGTTTATATATCAACTAAAGAAGAATTGAACCAATTGCTACTAATTAGTAGTCTTGTGAAAGAAATTAAAGAAAATTCACCTTATGGTAATTATTTTATGATAACATATTCAAGAGACTTAAAAAATAATAATATTATAAATATAAGAATGGTATTTAACACGGATAATGGCAAAATAATTAATTCAATATTTGATAGTGTAAATGATTATATAGCGAATAAAGGATTTAATGGTATCTATTTAACAAGAGGTATATATGAAAACAAACCTGTTATTCAAATAGGAACCGCAACAAAAGATAAGGCGATAGAGAGAACAGAAAAGATAATTGGTGTACCTAGAAATTCAATGATGAGAATTGGCGATTGTGGAGATTTAAGAGGAAATGATTATGCAATGCTAAATTGCAATCAAGGATATAGTGTAGATAAAACTAGTGGTTCTGTTAATTCCTGTTTTCCTGTTTTTGATAAAAATGGAAATATAATAAGCGGGGTGGAAGCTACATTGCAGTTAATAAAGAATGCAAAAATATTACCGACTGTATGTTTAGAAAAAGCTGAAAAGCAAAATTATAAACGGCAATTTGCTGAGATAGAAAGAAATATTGTTCTTGGAAGGCAAAAATTATTGAAAAGATATAACGACATAATAAATAGTAATTTTACTGATTGCAACACAATAGATGATTTGTTTGATAGATTCAGTGGAAGCGTTAAAATTCCTATGTATGAAATGGAACTTTTGAATGACAATCCATTAAAAGAATTATGGTTAACATTAATTGGTGAAAATCAGTCTTATTCAATAAGAGATGATGAAAATTATCTTTTAAGAGGTTCTGATACGTACTATTATTTTATGTCGAACAGAATAAGCAAAAATGGTGTTGATACTACTTCAAAAAATGATGTAATAAATTGGCATAAAAACTATTTGAATTTTTTGGATGAATCATTGGAAGCTATTTTAGAAACAAATAATTTAAACAATCGAAGTAATAAAAAATTATTGTTAGGAGTTTTAGACAATTGTAGAAATGTTTTGCTTATTTTACTAAATCATTACTTAGTTTCAAAATATTGTAATGAAAATATACTATTGGAAATTTCTTCTAGTGATAAAAATGAAATTGCTGACTTGTATAAATGTCTTATGAGTATAGAAGAATTAATGAATGAAATATGTTTTCAATCAGCATATAACATTAATAAAGATTACATTCTAAAAAGCATATCAGATACTAAAAATATTTTGATAAACAATTTTTATGATGAACAAAAAAAGAAAGAAAAAGGTAACTATTCTAAAGATTACAGAACATACAGAGAAATTGATAATTTTGCTGAAAACTATGTGGCGGTTTCATTGTATAATAAAAATTGCAATAGTACTGAATTTACAAATGCATGTGGATTGAGTTATGGCGGCATAGAATTACCAATAATAGCAAAAATAATAGATCAAAATAGGATTGATAAGTTATTACTTTTAAAATTTAATAAAAATGTATCTGGTTATACAAATAAGCAGTTACTTGATTTAAGAAACTTTAATATAAATAATTTTGGTGGCTTAATTAATTGCAATGATTTTAAATTTTCTGATTTAGATTTGTTTGATGATAATGTTTTAACAGGAAAAACATTACAGTTAGCGATTAATTCACTATATGATTGCGATATTAATGTTAATAACGTTTGCATAGTTAGATATCCGAGCATTAATAGAATTAATCAAATGTTCTTAAATAATTCTTCAGCTATTGATTATAATTTATTTTTCAATTATATATATGGTTTATGCTTTAATAGTCCTTATAGTTGGAAGGATGATGATTGGATAAATGAAAATGGAAAGATTGATTACACTGATTCATTAGGGGTATTTGATTTAAATAGAAAAAAGATAATAGAATGTTTAATAAAAAATCATAATTTTAATATAAATAGTGAAGTTGGTGAGTACAGAAAGAGATTAATAAAATAACAAGAGGCTTTAACTTGATAGTGATTATAAAGATAATGCTCAATATAGAAGTTGATTTTGACAATTAGGAGATAGTGTGCTTAATGCAGAATTAAAAATTGTAAAAAATGACAATGATTATCTTACTTCACATGCATTAAAAGATAAATATTTATATGAGTGGTTAGATAAAAATATAAAGGGAGAATAAAAATATGAGAGTAGTAAGCATAGGAGATTTAGTATTAGATTACTATTATAAAAATGAAAAGTTATTAGGTGTTAATGGAGGAATGACTTCTCATAATATAATTGTGAATTTAGCGAAAATGGGATTAAATACATCCGTATATGGATCTTGTGGTAATGATATTCAAGGGGAAATGGCAATAAATAGTTTAAAGAAAGTTAATGTCGATATTTCTAATATTAAAGAAGTAGAAGACAAAAGAACGAGAACATTTCATGTTTCTTATTTTGAAGAAAAAGAAGGATTATCGTTTACATCTAAAAAAAGATGCCCTTTTTGTGGCAAAAAAAGATGGTATGATGATAGCTTAATAGATACTGATTATATTATTAAAGATATTAAAAATGATGATATATTAGTTTTTGATAATTTAAATGATAAGAATCAGTTTATTATAGATAGTGTTTTTAATAAAAAAATAATAGATTTAGGTCAATATTTTGAATTTGAAAATCTGGAAGCAAAAGATATAATTAATAAAATGAAAAATAAATTTGAGATAATTAATTTTAATGAAAGAGTGTCAAATCATTTAATAAAAAGGTTAGGTTTGAAAAACGATTTAGATTTATTTAAGAGTCTTTCTCCTAAATTTATGACTATAACAAGAGGAGATTGTGGTGCAACTTTTATATATAATGGTAAAATATATGATTTTGCTTTGCTAAATAAAGGATATGTTACCGATTCTACTGGAGCGGGTGATGCATTTATATCTAGTATTATAAAAGATTTTGTAAAGAATAATTTACAATATGATCCTAATTTATTTGAAAAGTGGTATGAGAATTCAAATAAACTTACATCTAAAGTTGTATCTAAAATGGGTGCTAGGGGACATATTAATTCTTTATTCAAAATAAAAAAAGAGACTGATAAATGTATTTGTGATAGTTTTATATATAATGAAAGAAAAAAAGTAAAAAGATGTAATATAAACATTAATAATTTAGAGGTAAGGGTTATTAATGCATTAAAAAGTAAGGCTTATTCTGAACTTGAAAAAATTAATTTTGAAAACATTGATAATGGTTTATTTATAGGTACAGGAGGTTCATTTGCAGCAGCTTATTTTTCGTCTAAAATCATAAATGATATTTATGGAACAAATACAGTCGCAAGTTTTCCAAGAAATATAAAGTATCGAAATAATTCGAAAGCACAAATGGCATTTTTGTTCTCATATTCCGGAACAACTAATGATATTTTTGAATCAACGAAAGAAATTTCTCAAGATAAAAAGATTATTATTACAAAGGGTGAAAAGCAAAATATAGTTTTAAAAACCGGTATTAATAAAAGTAATATAGTATCATATAGAAGTAGTTCAAATAAGGGAAGAGAACGTGGCTTTTTATCCTTCGAAGGAACTATTTCACCAGCTGCGTTATTTCTTAAGTTTTATTTTGAAAAGAAAAAAGTAGAAAAAGATGTATGTCGCTTTATAAAAGATAGTATGAATTATTGGAATAATTATTTTGAAGAATTGTTTAAAAATAAAAAAGACATGTTAAAAGAATTTTTTACAAAAGGAAATATTATTAATATATTTACTGGTGATTATACGCTATCAGCAAGTTTTGATTTAGAAAGTAAAATAACAGAATCTGGTATAATAAATTGTATTATTCATGAAAAAAAGAATTTTTCTCATGGAAGGTTTATTAATTATGAACATTTAAGTAAGAAAATGAATATATATTTTAAACAAAACGATATAAGTGATTATGAGGAAAAACTAATTAAGTATTTAGATAACGAATATTTAATTACAATAGAAAGTAGATATAATGGAATTTTATGTGAATTCGAT
>CAKPCM010000026.1 GCA_934141615.1 uncultured Bacilli bacterium | reverse complement strand
TATGGGTTATTTTTTATTTTTATCTAAAAAGAAGATGTCTAGAAAATAATTCATTTATTTTCTAACATCCCCTTTTTTATTATATTTTAATTTTTTTATAGAATTTTAGTTTTTTAATAGATTTTTAGGAATTTTTAGTTTTTTTATAGAATTTTAGGGGGTATTTTGAAAAAGTGTCTAACTATAGATATGAGAGGACCTAATAGTTTGGGTAGTTATGCTTTCCACTTTTTATTTTTTAAATAGAAAGTGAGGTGATAATTATGAAGAAAGAAAATAAATTTCTTAAGATAATTATTATTCTTTTGCTATTAATATTAGTAGTACTAATATTTAAAATATAAAAGAAACAGCATATGCCCAAATAGTTTAAGGGGGATATGCTGTTTCCATAAACTCAATATGGAAAGCTAACTAACCTTTATTGTTAGGTTCTTTCACTAATTAAATTATACAAAATAAACTTTTTTATGTAAAGTAATTTTGTATTAATATTCATTAATTAAATATGTGAAAGGGAGGGATTATATGAAAAAACATATTTTAATTGCAGGAAGTATTTTAGTAGGGGTAGGAATTATGAATGTAATTCCAGTAAAAAATAGTAAAGGAAACGCATTAAAAGATGATGTAATAGTAAGTGATGTAATAGAAAATAAAAGCCATACGTCATACTATGCAAATGCAATTTCGAAGGTAGATCAAGATTATACTATAGAAAAAGAAAATTATGAACCGAATAATGAAGATACTATTAATGATGACATTAAAATAGTATATGATGAGTCTTCTAATGAAAATAATAACGTGGTAAATAACAATAACATTGATAATTTAGAATCTATTAATGATGAAGAAGTATCTAAGACAAAAGATGAAGAAGAAAAAACAGAAGAAATAAAAAGTGATGTTTCAGTTATGGACGCGGAAAATGCAAGCATAAAACCAGTTAATATAGAAACAAAAGATACTATTAGCGATGAAAAATCTAACTTGAAAAATGGATTTATAGAAGAAGATGGCTCTACCTACTATTATGAAAATGATAATAAAGTTACTGGTATAAAAAACATAGACGGAATAGATAATTATTTTTCACCATCAGGTAAACATCTAGGAACATCTAAAATAAAGGTTGTAGACGTAAGCTATTACCAGAAAGATATTGACTGGGAAAAGTTTAAAAATGAAAGTGATTGCTATGGTGTTATCTTAAGACTTGGCTATTATGAAACATTAGATAAAAAGTTCATTTCAAATTTAAATGAGCTTAAAAGACTAAACATTCCTTATGGGATATATCTATTTAGTTATTCAACTACTTTATCAGGAGCTAAAAAGGAAGCTAACTTTACTAATAATATGATTAGTACCTATGATATTACGCCTACACTTGGAATATATTATGACATAGAAAGTTGGAATACTAAAAATAGTAGTTCTAACGAAATATCAAAGGATATGTATAATAAAATAGTTGAAGAATACATAAATACCGTAAATAATTATAATGAAGGAAAATACAAGGTAAAGGTTTATTCTGGTAGATGGTATGCAATGAACAGGCTAGGAGAAGCTGCTAAAAATCATGTTGACTGGGTAGCAGAATATAATAGTACTTGTAAGTATGATGGGGCATATTCTATGTGGCAATACACGTCAAAAGGAAGCGTTCCTGGAATAGAAGGAAACGTTGATATAAGTTATATTGCTTTATAAAATACACATATTTATGTTATAATACATATTAGAAGGACGTGAATAAAATGAGGTCAGGATTCGTAAGTTTAGTTGGAAGACCAAACGTTGGTAAATCAACACTTATTAATGCTTTAGTAGGATACAAAATAGCAATTACATCTAATAAAGCACAAACAACAAGAAACATAGTACAAGGTATATATAATGATGATGATAGTCAAATAGTATTCGTTGATACTCCAGGTATACATAAGCCGCAGCACAAACTAGGACAAAGACTAAACGAAGAAGCATATTATTCAATTGATGACGTTGACATAATATTATTTTTAGTTGATGCAACAAAGAGTTTTGGTAAGGGTGATAATTTTGTATTAGATAAGATAAAAGAAGCTAATAAACCTACCTTTTTAATTTTAAATAAAGTAGATAAGATAAAGAGGGATGAACTATTTAACTTGATTTTAAAGTACAAAGATCTATATGACTTTAAGGAAATAGTTCCGGTATCAGCGTTAAAAGAAAAGAATTTAGGCGAACTTATAAAAACTTTGAAAAACTACTTACCAGATAGTGTTAAGTATTTTCCAGACGAAGATTTAACAAACACCACGATAGAATTTAGAGTATCAGAACTTATTCGTGAGAAGGTACTCAGATTAACTGAAGAGGAAGTGCCACACGCTGTTACTTGTGTGGTTGAAGAGTACATAGACAAAAAAGATAAGGCAATTATAAATGCTACAATAATTGTTGAAAGAGATTCTTTAAAAAGCATAATAATAGGAAAACAAGGCGCTATGTTAAAAGAAATAGGTTCTAAAGCAAGACGTGATATAGAAGATATGATTGGTAAAAAAGCCTTCTTAGAACTTTATGTAAAAACAATAAAGAATTGGAGAGATAAAGAAAAGTATTTAAGAGAATTAGGTTTTTATGATATAGATGAATAAAAAAATAAATATATCACCACTATATAAATGAAAGGTGATATTTATGGAAAAACAAAATTTATGGAATTTATTTAAAGAAACAGGAAAAATAGAGTATTATATAAAATATAAAATGTTAGAAGGGAAAAGTGATACCCTTGGAGATAATAGAAGTTGAAGGAATAATAATAGATGAAAAGCCATATGGTGAAACAAGTAAGATACTAAATATTATAACTAAAGATAAAGGTGTAATAGGTGTAATGGCTAAAGGTGCTAAAAGACTTAAAAGTCCTTTAAGAAGTGTTAGTGAAAGATTTTGTTATGCATCATTTAACATCAGTTATAAGGAAGATAAATTATCAATTCTACTTAGTGCTGATGTAATAAATCCTTTTAGTAATATAAAAAAAGACATAAAAAAAGTATCTTACCTTAACTTTTTGTCAGAACTTACCAGCGGAGTTATAAAACAAAATGATGATGAAAGGATATATGATATATATTTAAGTGCAATTCTTAAAATAGAAGAGGGCTTTGATCCATCTGTTATAACAAACATATTAGAACTTAAGTACTTATCATTTTTAGGAGTGTCTCCAAAACTTAACGGATGCGTTATATGTGGTAATAAGAACGTTGTTAGTATATCTGCGTATAAAGGCGGCTTTGTATGCAAGGATCATATTCAAAACGACTACGTAGTAAGTGATAAGACAATAAAATTAATAAGGTTATTAGAATACGTTGATATATCTAAGATATCTAAGCTTGACGTATCAGATGTTGTAAAAAAAGAAATAAATGATTTTTTAGATGATTATTATGATAGGTATACAGGTCTTTACTTAAAAAGTAAAAAATTTTTAAAAACTTTGGAAAGTTTATGATATAATATAAAAGATGTTTATTTTAAATGTTGCAAAGACGGGGATGGAATCCTATCAGCAGTATAAAATGAAGTGATTTCTTCTAGAAATAAATAGGGTGGAACCGTGGATATATATTCACCCCTATAATTTTTCTAGGAGTTTTTTAATTTTTGAAATTAGAAAGGATGTTAATTATGAAAGAAAACATTACTATGGAAGAGTTAGTAAACTTATGTAAACAATATGGAATAATATTTCAAGGAAGTGAAATATACGGAGGACTTGCAAATACTTGGGACTTTGGACCTGTTGGAGCAGAGCTAAAAAATAATATTAAAAAGGCTTGGAAACAGAAATTCATCCAAGAAGATGCTAATAACGTTGGGTTAGATAGCGCTATTTTAATGAATCCTAAAGTATGGGAAGCATCAGGACACATCTCTACGTTCTCAGATCCATTAATTGATTGTAAAAATTGTAAAACAAGATATAGAGCAGATAAGTTAGTTGAAGACGACGGAATAGAAGATGCAGATGGTATGTCAAATGAACAATTAAAAGCATACATAGAAGAACACAATATAGTATGTCCTAAATGTGGAAAGATGAACTATACTGAAATAAGACAATTCAACTTAATGTTTAAGACTTTCCAAGGAGTAACTGAAGATAGTAAAAGTACTATTTATTTAAGGCCAGAAACTGCTCAAGGAATTTTTGCCGACTATCAAAACATTCAAAGATCTATGCGCCTAAAACTTCCTTTTGGTGTAGGGCAAGTAGGTAAAAGTTTTAGAAACGAAATAACTCCGGGTAACTTTATTTTTAGAGTAAGAGAGTTTGAACAAATGGAATTAGAGTTCTTCTGTAAACCAGGAACTGAACTTGATTGGTTTAAATATTATAAAGAATATTGTAAGAATTTCTTACTTTCGCTTGGCGTTAAAGAAGAAAACTTAAGACTAAGAGACCACTCTAAAGAAGAGTTAAGCTTTTACAGTAACGCAACAACGGATATAGAATACAAGTTCCCATTTGGTTGGGGTGAGTTATGGGGAATTGCAAGCCGTACTAATTATGATTTATCTCAGCACCAAAAAACATCAGGTGTTTCTATGGAATATTTAGATCCTGAAACAAATGAAAAGTACATTCCGTATGTTATTGAACCTAGTGTTGGAGTTGAAAGACTTGTATTAATGATTTTATGTAATTCATATGAAAAAGAACTTTTAGAAAATGGTGATACAAGGGAAGTTATGAAATTTCATCCTTTCTTAGCATCTTACAAAGTAGCGGTATTACCACTTGTTAAAAAGTATCACAAAGAAAAGGCAAGTGAAGTATATAAAGCATTTTCTAAAAACTTTATGACAACTTATGATGAAACGGGCTCTATCGGAAAAAGATATAGAAGACAAGACGTTATTGGAACACCTTTTTGTATAACGGTTGATGAAGAAACAATTACAAATGGTACCGTTACAATAAGAGATAGAGATACTATGGAGCAGATAACACTAAAAATAGATGATGCAATTAAGTATGTAGAAGAAAGAATTAAACTTTAGAGGCACATTATCATGATGGCAAAAAGCTTAAAAACGTTAAAAAAGGAAGCAGAGGAAGCTAAGGAAAAAGAGGATTATTCTCTTTTTCTTACACTTTCGAATACTATAAAAGATTTGTTTCCTAAAAATTATTATGGTTATTTATCATTTGTTTTAGCAAAGACAAACGAATATAAAAAGTATTTACCAGAAGATGAATTAAAGGAAGTAAAAAAGAACTTTGAATGTGCTTACGAGCGCTTGAAAAAGGATGAAAAGGACAAACTAAAAAGAGAGTTCGATGAATACGTAAACGATTGTTTTGAAGTAGAAAACCTAAAAAAAATAAGAAAAAACATAACTGGTAAATATTTCTTAAAGGAATTGTATAATGATGGTGTTACCTTTATAAACCAGAATATACAGCTTGCAAGCACATATAATTTAGACGGTAAAAAAATAGTTAACATATATGATTTTATAAAGGGCCTTTTCCTATTTTCTTGTCTTGTTTATAATCTAATTTATAGAAATGCTCTACTTATATTAACAATTCCGTTTGGTATATTTGGAATAATAACAATATATTCTTTTATAAATATGAATTTCTTTGGCAAAAGAAAGTTAAATTCTGAAAAAGAATATTTAAGTTTAATAATTGAAGAGGCTAATAAGAAAAATAAAGAAATAAAAAGTGAAATAGAAAAGTTAGATGAAAATATAGAGATGTTAAAAACTCAAAAAAGTGATACTATGTTAAAAATTCCGGAAGTGTTTTTAAAGAGTCTGGAAGATATAACCATTCAAAACGAAGATGAAGTTGCATCTAAAATAGCACTAGAACTTAACTCGAATAATATATCTACTTTTACGTATTTAATTAATGAAGAAACAAACCTTAACATAGATGATATAATGAAAAAAATAAAACCAAAGGTGAAGGATGAAAATGACGAGTTATCAAGGTTTATCAGTAATAAAATAATAGAGAAGAAAAACAGCCAAAAAGAAATAATAATGATGAAAAAAGTAAAACCAGCATCATATTTTATAATAGCAGTTTTACTTGTTATAAGTGTTCTTAGCATAATAGTTATAGCTAATAACTTTTATGAACTTAACTTCATATCATTTATAGTATCTTCGCTAGCAGGAATAATTAGCATGCTAATATATAATATAAAAACAGGTAAACACGCATCTTTAATAGATACGTTTAATGATAATTTACTTCTTACTATATTTAATTCAACGCTAGTATATGATTTAATATACACATCAATTACTAATGAACTTAAGTTTACTTATGGTTTTATTGAAATCCCACTTATTTTTGTATTAATGTTTATGGGATTTACTGGTTTAATTTCACTTTTAAAATATAAAAACTTAATGAATAAGTTAAGAGGCGAGTAAGCTTCTTTTTTTGTGCAATAAAAAAACAAGTAAGTTATTCTTACTTGTTATAGAATTCAACGATCATTGATTCTTTAATGTCTGCTGGAAGTTCGCTTCTTTCAGGCATACGTACGTAAGTACCAGAAAGTTTTTTCTTATCAAATTCAACGTATTCTACAGTTTTGTTAATCTTTTCTAAAGCTTCTAAAATTGCTTTATGATCACGAGATGCTTCCTTAACAGCGATTACATCACCAGGTTTAACTTGGTATGATGGAATATCAACCTTTTTACCATTAACTGTAATGTGTCCGTGGTTAACAACTTGTCTTGCAGCCTTTCTAGTTGTAGCAAGACCCATACGATAAACAACGTTATCTAATCTGCTTTCTAAAAGCTTAAGGAAGTTTTCACCTTGGATACCTTTCATTTTAGCTGCTTTTTCAAATGTTAATCTGAATTGTTTTTCATTAATACCATACATTAATCTAACTTTTTGTTTTTCCATTAATTGAAGTTTGTATTCAGATGCTTTACCACGTCTTTTATCATTTCCGTGTTGTCCTGGACCATATGGTCTTTTAACTAATTCTTTTCCAGTTTCTAGTAAAGAAAAACCTAAATGACGACTTTTCTTATACATTGGACCTGTATATCTTGACATATTATCTATCCTCCTTTGTTTTTTGTAAACTAAAGGACCATTGCCATCTAGTAGGGAGTTTGTTTTAATACTTTCATCCTTGCAGCTATAAGGATTACTAGTATGACTTATTCGCAAACAAACACGTTACTAAATTCAAATAGTGCTGCTTTAAAGTTTACACGCCTTAAATTATATCTAATTATATGCTTTAAGTCAAGTATTTATTGATAAAGCAAGGTAACTGTGGTAGTATATATAACATGTTTTCTCGTTAATCAGGAGGTTATTATGAATGAATATGAAAAATTATTATTAAATATTAATTCAAACAAAAGTAAAATTACGTCTTTTGGAGATTCTGACCCATCCTATTTATGGACGAATGAAGATATGAAGTTATATCCTAATGAAAATCTTAAAGACAAGAATATTTTAACTATTACATCAAGCGGGGATCATGCATTAAATGCTATTTTAAATGGAGGATGCGAGGTAGACTCATTTGACGTTAATCAATTTAGTAAGTACGTGTCCGCACTAAAAATAGCGATGATAAAAAAATACGATTATTATGATTTCTTTAAAAGAATGAATTGGATAGAGAATGTAGAAAGCCTTAATTTTAATTCAAAAGAAAATATAATAGATAGTGTAAGAAAATATTTAAGCCATGATGAATACTTATTTTGGAGTGCTTTTGAGTATCTAAGAATAAATAATAAGATATGTTTTAATGACGTTATAAACGTTTATGGAAATCTAAAAAAGAATGTATATTCAAAAGCCTTTTCGTATAATAAATTAAAAAGAAATTTAAAAAACGCTAAAATAACTTATTATGACTCAGATATAATGAATATTGAAAAAAAAGTTAATAAAAAATATGACAGAGTGTTTTTAAGCAATGTTTTAGAATATGTTTTAGCATCTAATACTCCACATTTTGTTGATAATTATCAGAAAGTAATAAGCAGGTTAGATAAAATACTTTTGCCTGGTTCGGTAATATATGGTTATGATTTTAGTAATGTTTCAAAATACTCAGATAATATAAGTGAACACTTATCTTATAGGTATGCTGATGTTTCTTGTAAATCGTGCGGTGTTCAGCAAAAAATATTTAGTTTAAGTAAAGTCTAGTACTTTACTTTTTTTAATTAAATAAATGGTGCAAATTGTCGTAATTTATGATAAAATGATTTATATAGTAGGAGGTATAGAACATGGGTAAAGGTTTATATATTGGAACCATCGTTGTTGTACTTTTAATAATAATAGTAGTTTTAGTAATAACTCTTAAAACAAAAAAGAAAAAAAGAATATTAAAAGAAATAGATAATTTAGAAAAGGAAAAAAACTTACTTATAAACGTTCCTGTTCTAAATGAATTATCAAAGGTAGAGGCTTTGGTTAAAAGCAATAAAAAGTTAGAAGATCGTTATAATGGGTGGAAGTTAAAATTTGAAGTTATTGAAAATGAAACCATACCATACATAAATGATATGTTAATTGAACTTGACTTTGCGGTAGATAAAAGTAAGGCAAAGGAAATATATGAAAAGATAGCGGAAATAGAGATAAAACTATATGAAATAAAAGTTAAAATAAAAAACATCATGTCTGAAATTAAGGAAATAACATCAAGCGAGGAAAGAAACAGGGCAAGTGTTATTAAACTAAAGGCTAGATATAGAAAGCTAAAGAAAAAGTTTACCGAAACAAAGGCAGATTATGAAGAAACTGCAAAAACGATTGAATTACAATTTGAAACGATAGAAAAACGTTTTGAAGAGTTTGAATACGTTATGGAGAAAAAGGATTATGAGGAAGTTATTTACGTTGTTAAAGGACTTGCCGAAATGATTGATCATATGACGATAGTAATTGATGAGATACCTGAAATAATGCTTATGGGTAAAAGTCTTATTCCAAAGAGAACGGAAGATGTATCTAGCGAGTATATTAAACTTACAAGGGAAGGTTACCAACTAGATTATTTAAACGTCGAATATAACATTGTTGAAACAGAAAAGAAAGTAAGCTCTATATTTGATAGAGTGCGTGTTCTTAATTTGGAGGACGTAACTTTTGAACTTAAGACTATATTAGAGTATTTTGATTCATTATTTAATGACTTTGAAACGGAAAAGTTAACTAGAAAATATTATGAGGAAGGGCTTGCTAACTTTAATAAGAAGAGAAAACACGTAGATAAATTATTAAATGCAGTTCAAAGTGGTCTTCCAGAAATGAGAAAACATTATAATTTAACTGATGATACGTTAGATGCTGTTAAACTTTTAAATACGGAGTTTGATGGTATTGTAAAAGATTATGAAAAGTTAGAAACACTTGATAGAAATCACACGTTTCCTTTTTCTAAACTTAACGCAGAACTTGAAATTATAATGCTAAAGTTAACAAAACTTAGTGAAAAATTAAATGCCATACTTCAAAAAGTAGGCAACCTAAAAGATGATGAAGAACGTGCAAGGGGGCAACTTGAAGATATTAAACTATTATTAAAACAGTCTAAATATCAAATAAGAAAAAACAGACTTCCTATAATACCAGATAATTACTATGTTGAGCTTAGGGAAGCTTCTGATGCCATAAAGGAAATACAAGTAGAACTATCTAAAAAACCACTTGATGTTGATACGTTAAACGTACGTGTTGACACGGCAAGAGACTTAGTATTTAAACTTCATAATACTACTGCTGAGATGGTTAAGACGGCTTTGTTATCTGAGTATGCAATCGTATATGGTAATAGGTATCGTTCTTCAAAACCAGTTATTAATGAAGGACTTATTAAGGCAGAAAACTTATTCTTTAAGGGTGAGTATAAAAAGTCTTTAGAGTTAAGTATAAGCACGTTAGACGTTGTAGAGCCTGGTATTCATAAAAAGATATTAGACTATAAAAAATAAACGAAGGAGGCATAAGTTATGAGAGAATGGCTTTTAAAGGATGAAGAAAAAAATCCGGTTGGAAGACCAAAACTAGCAAGAGAAGATGTTTTAAAAAAAGCTAAAGCATCGATTTATATATCAATTGCAATATGCATTATGCTTTCAGTTTGTTTTTTTGCAGAAATGAAGAATGAAGATCCTCTTAAATTTACTTACCATTTAACGTTTGAAAAACTATTTGGTGCCATTGAAAATAAAAATGGTTTTATAGTTAAGGAAAAGTATGATAACGAAAGTAATTACGTTATGGAAGTTTCTATACCAAGTGTTATAGATAGATATTCAGGAAGTTATAGATATACCTTATACGAGATGGACGGTAATAGCTGGAGACAAAAAGAAGTCCGTGACATAGAAAAGGGAGCTAAAAACTTCAAGATAAAAATAAATTCATTAAAAAATCAAAATAAAACATGGAAAATTAAACTTCAGATAATAAATGCTTCTAAAATAAGTGAAACTTATGAACCTGCTGGATGGAGTTTTATGGATTCATCTAAGAGTGAAGATAAATATGCTTATAAAATATTTACCGTAAAAGGTTATTATAGTCCGGTCACTAAAGAAGAGATAAAGGAATCTATTAATAATAAAGATAAAATAAGCGTTAGTACTAATAAAAACGAACCTAGAAAGTTTATTCTTTCACTTCCTACTAATAATACTTATGATGTTAAGGTAACGTATACTGATGTATCAGGCAAAAGTGTTATTTTAAAAGAAGATAGTGATGTTAATGGAAACATATCTTATACCATTCCAAACATTAATAGAGCATCTATTGTTACTTTTAAAGTTAAAGGATTTAATACCTCTAGTTTAAAACTATCTAGTTGGAAAGAAGAAACAGATAAGTCTGGAGATAAAGTAATTAAAGGTACTTACGTTTTGAAACCAGAAAGAGCCTATTAAGGTTCTTTTTTAGTGTAATTTAATAAAGTTTTATTCATACACTTAATTAGGTGATAGTTTTGTTTAAAAATGTGATTAAATTAGCTAGTTTATTCCTTCTTTTATTACTTAGTTTTATATATACTGATAAAGTATTTAACGAGGCTAGAGGTAATGACCCACTAATGAAGGAGGTTATCTCATATAAAAGGGCGCATGACGTAAAACCAGTTGAACCTAAAATAAAGGATGATGAAATGATTCTTGGTATGTCAGGTTTAATTATAAACGAAGAAAAATCATATAAAAACATGAAGGAAGATGACTCATTTAACAAGCAAAAATTAGTTTATGATAAAGCAAAACCAAATACGTCAATTACTAAAACTTATGATTACTACATAACAAATGGTATTTCTAAAAACATGGTATCCATAATATTTAAAGTGAATAATTCCACTAATGTATCTGAACTTTTAAGTCTTCTTGCTAAAACAAATGTTACCGTAAACTTCTTTATAGATGGATCATATTTAGAGAAAAACGTTGAAACTGCCTTTAGCATGGTTAATTTAAATTCCGAAATATATAATTTGGGATATGATAATAAGTACTCTAAAAGCATGATAAGTGTTACTAATAACTTAATAGAAAGTATCACTCTTAAAGATTCTTTATTTTGCTTAAATAGTGGTAAAAACGATGATTATAAAGATATATGTGCTTCTAAGAAAATGCTAACTATTTCACCAAAACTTGTTAATCCTAGCATAGCTGATTTAAAAAAGAATTTATCAAAAGGCGTTATGATAGTATATGACTTAGATGAATTTGATACTTCTAAATTTAACTTTATTATAAACGTAATAGAAAGTCGTGGTTATAAAATAAAAGGATTATCAAAATTAATAAACGAAAATAGCTAAAAGGCTATTTTTTTCTTTGATAAAAAAATAATAAATGTTATAATAATAATTGTTTGAAGTAAGGTGATATTAATGCATGATAAATTGAAACTATTGTTGGACAAAATTAGTTTACCAGAAGAATATTATGAGTTTTTTAACAATGGTAAAATACTAAAACTTAAACTTGATCATACAAGACGTAATGGGGTTTTTGTAATTGAAATAGATAATCCTTTAGATACCAAAGTATTAGAATATATAGATCAAAACATGAAAAAAGGTTTTCCTGAAATGGGGTCTATAAAATCTGAATTTGTACTTAGAAATGTAAATTATGATGACTGTTTAAATTACTATAAAGAAGCTATTTTAAAAAGTACTCTAACGAAGCCTATGAAGGAGTTATTTATAGAGAAAAACGTTAAGATGTCGGGTAATACCCTTATAATAGATACCGATAATATAGCAGAAGAAAACATATTAAATAACCATTTAGAAAGTATTTTAAAATATTATAAGGTATGTGGTTATCCTGATTTAAAAATAAAAACGTTTATAAACGAAGAAAATAGATTAAAGGTAAAAAAGGAATTAGAAGAAGAAATAAAAATAGAAGCTCAAAGTAAACCTAAGGAGGAAAATCCTGTTATTTTAGGTGATGAGCCAAAGGGTAATATAACCGAAATAAAAGACATAATTGCAGAAGAATCGGGCGTTACCGTTGAAGCTTACGTTTTTGGTGTTGAAGAGTTTGAATCATCAAGAAGTGCATTTAAAATATTAACCTTTAAAATAAGTGATAATACTGATAGTATTTATGCTAAAATTTTCACAAAAGACGCTGATTTATTTAAGATGTTATCTAAAAAAATGAAGTCTGGTTGGTTTAGAATTAACGGGTATGTAAAACAAGATATTTATGCTAAAGACCTTGTATTAAACATTAGAAACGTTATGAAAATACCTTCAAAAGACATGACGGTAGTAGATGATGCTGAAGAAAAAAGAGTAGAATTACACGCTCATACAATGATGAGTCAAATGGATGGTATAACTAAGTTAGACTTAGGTAAACACACGTGTGAACTTGTTACAAACGCAATTAACATGGGATATCGTGGTGTTGCAATAACAGATCATAACGGTTGCCAAGCATTTCCGATAGCATATGGACTTATTAAGAATCACAATAAAAAAATAGAAGATAAAAGCAAGCATTTTAAGGGTTTATATGGTACGGAGCTTACGTTAGTTGATGATACCGTAAACATAGTTGTAAGGCCTACTGATGATTCCTTAATGGATAATACTTACGTTGTATTTGATACCGAAACAACTGGTTTTAATGCTGCGGGTGAAGACCAAATGATAGAAATAGGTGCGGTTAAAATATCACATGGTGACATAATAGATAGGTTTGATAAGTTAATTGATCCTAAAAGACACATACCAGATAAGATTACCGAGCTTACTTGCATTACTGATGCGATGGTATCAGGTTGTGATGATGAAAAAACCGTAACGAAAGAATTTTTAGAGTGGTCTGGTAATTTACCTATGGTTGCTCATAATGCTAAGTTTGATATTTCGTTTATTGAAATGGCAATGAAGAAATATAATTTAGGAGAGTTTAAAAACACCGTAATAGATACTTTAGAATTATCTAGAACCTTAGACCAAGGATATGCAAGACATGGACTTTCAGCCTTAGTTAAAAGATATAATGTTCCTTGGGAAGAAGATGCTCACCATAGAGCGGATTATGATGCTGAAGGAACGGCTCACGTTTTTCATAAGTTTTTACAAAAACTAGACTCACAAAACTATGAAAAAATAAGCGATTTAGACAGATTAGTACCTAAAGGTGAAATCCATAAGTTTGGTAGAACGTATCACTTTAATGCGATTGCGGTTAATAAAAAAGGACTTAAAAACATATTTAAAATGATATCGCTTGCTAATACCGTTTACTTATATAAAACACCAAGAATCTTACGTAGTGAAGTAGAGCGTTTAAGAGAAGGCGTTTTAATAGGAAGTGGATGTTATGAATCAGAGGTTTTTAAAGAAGCAAGAAGTAAAGAAGGAGAAGAATTAACCAACATAATAAACTTTTATGATTATGTTGAAGTCCAACCTCCAGAAGTTTATAATCATTTAATTCAAATGGGAGATTTTAAGGATGAAAAAGAACTTGAAACCCATATTAAAAAGGTTGTATCTGCGGTAAAAGAAGCAGGTAAAATAATCGTTGCAACCGGCGATGTTCACCACTTTAGAAGAGAAGATAAAATATATAGACAAATAATTGTTAACCAAAAGGTTCCGGGTGGGGGACGTCATCCGCTAGCTAAAAAAGATATTAAAGAAATACCAAGTCAGCACTTTAGAACCACAAATGAAATGCTTGATAACTTTGCTTTCTTAGGAAAAGATTTAGCATACGAAATAGTTGTTTCTAACACCAATAAAGTTCTTGATATGGTAGATGAAATAGAGGTAATAATAGATACTCATGGAATTCCTTTTTCTCCAAGGGTAAAGGCAGATGATGGAAAGTCTTACCTTGATTGTCCACGTGTTGTAACGGACTTAGTATATGATAAGGCAAAAGATTGGTATGGTACTCCTCTTCCATATAATATTGAAGAACGTATTGCAATGGAACTATATGGTAACATCGTATATAAAGTATGCGAAGAAAACTTAAAACGAAAAAATCCTGACATATCAGATGAAAAACTAAAGGAAGAAACGTTTAAAGATTTACATGAGGTTATAGTTAAAGGGT
>CAKPCM010000025.1 GCA_934141615.1 uncultured Bacilli bacterium | reverse complement strand
TTAATGAAACAATTAGTGGATACTAACTATTCTGATAAAATTATCTTTTCTTTTTTAACCGCGGACGATAGGAAAGAATTTTTAGAAGATTACATAAAGTTTTTTAATAAATATGTTAAAAATGATAATATCAAGTTGGGACTTCAATTTTTTGCTTTAGGTGAATTAGAAGTTTCATCAGACGGAAGATTTATCACTAAGGAAAATTATAAAGGAGTCTATAAAGAAGATAAAATCGCAGCATATGCTAAAGATTTAAGCGATGAGTATGATGTTAAAGATATTATATTTGCTGATGATTTTTTAAATCCTTATAACATAGAGCTAATAAATCATGAACTTAATTGTAATAGTATAAACGTATATGGGTTTAATCCTTTTTATAAAGATGATTCTAATAACTTCTTTTATTCATCTAATGTTAACGGAATAGAAGGACTTGTTGATTGTATGCAAAAATATGTAAATGATAAAGAAAATAATAAACAAATTTAAGCCATTTTAAGCATATAAATTAAAAGGAGGTATAATTATGCCAAACAGATGTTTATATGCTTTTATATTGTCTTTTTTAGCCGGTATATCAACCGTTATAGGAGCGTTAGTTATCTTTTTTGATAAGAGAAAAAATAGTAAGATAGTAGAGGTTAGTCTTTCTTTTGCAGCTGGTGTTATGACGTGTGTGTCATTAACCGATTTACTTCCTAATTCATTTAAAATGATACTAGATAATAACAACTTGTTTCCTAAAGTTATATTAAGTTTAATTTTTATGACATTTGGTATTATTATATCGATGTTAATAGATAAATACTTACCCGATAATAACGTAAATACTAATAATAAAGGCTTATATAAGATAGGAATAATAAGTATGGTAGCTATTGTGTTACATAACGTACCAGAAGGAATTGCTACCTTTATTACTTCTACTAATAATTTAAAGTTAGGCCTTACCATAACCATTGCAATAGCACTTCATAACATTCCAGAAGGAATATCTATTGCAGTTCCAATATATCACTCAACTAATAACAAGTTAAAAGCTTTTTTATACGCCTTATTATCCGGCATGAGTGAGGTTTTAGGAAGTATATTAGCATACTTATTTTTAGCACCTTTAATAAATGATCATGTAATGGCAGCATTATACGCCATTATAGCGGGCATTATGATTCATATATCCGTTTATGAATTAATTCCAGGTGCATATAAAGAAAGTACGTTAAAAAACGTTTTAAGGTACTTTATGATAGGCTTTGGTGTAATGGTATTAAGTCACATACTTATGAGTTTATAACGTTAATTATTTACTATTTATATAACATGTGATACCATAATTTAGTGTGAAAAGATTGTGGGAGATCATATATGAATTATGAATTATTAAATAAAATAGTAGATTATATAGAATCTAATTTAACAGAAAAAATAGATTTAAAATATTTAGCGAAAAAACTCGGATTAAATACGTTTATAATGGAAAGGGTATTTAGCATAATAACTAATACTAGTATAAAAGAATACATAAGAAAAAGAAGGCTTTCATTAGCTTATGAAGAAATAAAAAATACAGATAATAAGATAATAGATATTGCAGTAAAATACGGATACGAATCAAGCGTTTCATTTGCTAGAAGTTTTAAAAGAGAGTTTAATGTAGCTCCATCAAAAGTTAGAAAAGATAAAAGTAATGTATATAAAATGTTTCCAAAAATAGACTTTAGCTATAATTTTAATTATGATAACATCGTAAAATTTTCTATTAAAAATATAAAAACATTTAACGTTTACGGAAATACAGTATTTGCTAAAAACTTAGAAGATTTTCATTATAAAATAAGAATGCTTTATAAAGAACTTAAGAAAAATAAATCGTATGACATGTATAATGAGAACGAAAGATATGCCATATCATACTTTAAAAATGGAGAATACCACTATTTATTAGGAAGTAAAAAAAGAACTAAAGAAAGTGATGTTTTAAAAATTAAAGATGGTAAATACGCTATCTTTGAGGTTGGTTCATTAAAACAAAAGGATATAATAAAAACATATAATTTTATAAATAAAATATGGAATAATTCATCACGTATAAATACCATAGGTAAATTAAAAATAGAAGTATATAAAAATGATAATTGTTTCATATACGTACCAATAAAAAAAGAAACATAATTGATATTAAAAATGTTTCTTTTTTTATACTTCAACTTGTTAAAATTATGTTGGTGGTATAAATGATTAAAAAATATTTTAAGATTACAAAGCAAACGAAATGGATATTATATATTTTCATAGCAATATTATCTGTTTTAGGAGTACTTAACTTCATAACGCCTATTTATCAATCTAAAATAATTGATGCGTTAACAAACAAAAACATAAATGAATTTACAAAGCTTTTAATTGTTTTATTAGCTCTTTTTGTAACTACAAATACTTTTTCTTTTTTAGCATGCAAATCATATTCAGCATTTTTTAAAAATACCTTTATAAACATTCATAAAAAAGTTATAAGTAGTGTTTATGACTATGATGATAAGCTTATAAATGCTTTAAAGGGCAGAATAATAAGTACCGTAAATATTGATATTATAAATATTTCGGTTATGGCAGATTACATGTTTGATTTTATGCATAACCTAATACTTATAATATGCATGCTAATATTTTTTATAAAAACTTATTTCATTTTTGGAGTATTTTTATTTTTAATAACCGCTTTATATATCTTTTTAGCAAACTATTTAACCAAAAAAGAGGCATACTACTTTAACGGTCAAAGAATGTATTTAGACAAATTAATAGGTATGTTAGGACAAACTTTAAACGGAATAAAAGAGATAAAAACGTCAAATATAAAGCCCAGTTTAAATAGAAAATACGATGGATTAAGAAGAAGATGGGCTAATAAATACATGGAAAGAAGAAAATACGTAATAGCACATAACGTTCTATTAAAATTCATTATGTATCTATCCAAAATCGCACTATATATTTTATCTATGTATCTTTTGTTTAATGGTAAAGTAACGATCGGAGTAATAATTTTATTAATAAATTATTTTGATAATATATTTACTTATTCTATTAAGTTAGTAGAAGATATGTCAAAGGTTAGAGAATATAATATTTCATTAGAAAGAGTATATAACCTGTTAGATAAAAAATGCACCAATTATTTTGGCTCTATAAATAGTGGTAATATAAATGGATTAGTAGAATTTAAAAACGTTTCTTTTGCATATAATGGTGTAAGTACGATTAAAAACATAAGTTTTGATGCAAAACCTGGTGAAATTACCGTAATTACTGGAAAGACAGGAAGTGGTAAAACAACTATATTTAATATTTTGTTAAGATTATATAAACCATCTTGTGGCTGCGTTTTAATTGATAGTACAAAAATAGAGGAATATAAAAAGGATACTTACTATAAGAACGTGGCAGTTGTTAACCAAGAAAGTTTTCTATTTAATATGAGCATAAAAGATAATTTAAAAATGGCTTGTAAGGATGAAAAAAAACAAATTGAAATATGTAAAAAAGTTGGAATTCACGAATTAATACAATCTATGCCTAAAGGATATGATACTATTTTAAACGAAAACGCTGCTAACTTATCAGGTGGTCAAAAAAGATTATTATCACTTGCAAAAACACTTTTAACTGACTCAAAAATTCTATTATTTGATGAAGTAACATCATCATTAGATATAAAAACAACTAATAAAATAATAAGTATTTTAAAAGAATTAAAAGATAGTCACACGGTAATTATAATTACACATAAAAAAGAGGTAATGAAAATATCTGACGAGATCATTTTATTAAGTAAAGGAAAAATAGTAGGTAAGGGAACATATAAAAATTTACTAAAAAATAATCATTTTGATAAATTAGTTAAAAATTGAAAAGCACGTTAATTGTGCTATAATATATGTGGTGATAGTATGAAGTTAAAAAATCTTTTTGGACATTTAAATACGGTAAATAAACATAGATTTCTAGTGTTTAAATATTCTGTTAAAGCAGGAATACCATTTAGGGGATTAGTTCATGATTTATCTAAGTATAGCTTGCCTGAGTTTTTGGAAGGAGTTAAATATTATAATGGTAATTTTAGTCCCATTAGTACCTGCAAAAAAGTAAATGGCTATTCTAAGGCCTGGCTTCATCACATCGGAAGAAATAAACATCATTTTGAGTACTGGTATGACTTTAACAGTCCTACAAAGGCACCGGTTATGCCGTATAAATATGTAGTAGAATTAATATGTGATAATATTGCAGCATCTAAAACGTATTTAAAGGAGAAATGGAAAAATGATTCGGTATTTAATTATTTTTCAAAAAGAAAAGATCGCTCTTACATAAACCCTAAAATAAATGATATGTTAATTAATGTGTATAGTGATATGATAGATATTGGTATAGATGGTGTTTTAAACAAAAAATATTTAAAATATATGTATAAAAAGTACGTAGGAGAGTAGAATATAGTTTTATTTATTAATGATGTTTTTAGAAGATCCAGATAGCATGCAAGAAAGGTTGTATAATAATGAGTAAAAACATAGCAATTGATTTAGACGGAGTAATATTTGATACCGAAAGATATTTTAGAGTGGCATCGGAAATAGAAGACGTTAATAAATACGGTTTAAATAATAAAATAGATAATAGAAACATTAGATTTCAGGATAGATATAATTGGGATAAGGATTTTGGAGAAAATTTCTATGCTAAAAACGTATATGACTTTGAAGAAAGATCCGGAATTATGCCGGGCGCATACTACGTACTTAGTTATTTAAAGAGTAGGGGATACAAACTATATGTTATAACAGCTAGAGGATTCTTTAGCCAAAAACAAATAGATTTAACAAACACACTATTAAAAAGGTACGATTTATATAATATGTTTGAAAAAATAATATATAAATCAAATAAAAAACTAGATAAAATATTAGAATATAAAATTGATTATATGATAGATGATAATTTAGATATTTGTGAATATGTAAAAGATGCTTGTACATCTATTTACTTTAAAGATGGACCAGTACGGCTTGCTTCATCTAGTAATATAGTCACGGTTAATAATTGGGGTGAAATATATAGATATTTTGTCAAAATAAACAATTTAAACATATAGTAAATTTATGATATAATGTAGATAAGAGTGGAGGTATTATGAAGAAATTTGATGATAAGTTAGAAAAATTAAATATGGCATTAGAATCTTTAGAAGATATGATTGAATTTAGCAATACAGCAAATATAAAATTAGAAAAGCTAGATGAAGCTATTAGAGATTCAATTATTAAAAAATTTGAATATACATTTGAACTCACTTGGAAAACAATCAAGGCCTATCTAGAAGAAGAAGGTTATGAAGAAATAGCATCTCCAAAGAAAACTTTAAAACAGGCTTTTGAAATGGGACTTATTAAGGATGAAGAAATATGGTCTAATATGTTAGAAGCTAGAAATAGTACAGCCCATACTTATGATGAGGAAAAGGCAGTATATTACGAAGATGTTATAAAATCGAAATATATAAATATGATAAAACAATTAGTTAAAAAACTAAATGAGGTATAGTAAAATGTATGGAATAAGAATTAATTTATACAATGAAATAATAAATGTTATAAAAGAGTTTGGTGCAAATAAAATTATCTTATTTGGAAGTAGGGCAAGAGGAGATTTTAAAGAATCTTCTGATATTGATATAGCTATTGAATTTTTAAATAATGATAAAGATAATTTTATTAAAATTCAAACTAAACTAGAAGATTTAAATACATTATATAAATTTGATATAGTTGATTTTAATAGTTTAAAAGAAGATAAATTTAAAAAAGAAATATTAAAAGATGGAATAGTTATATATAATAAGAATAATTAGATTATATGTCCCCACTACACCACTACCACCAATCTGGTAGATAGTCAATTTGATAAAGGCATGACATACATGCCTATTTTTTTATGTTTTAGTATATATTACTGATTGCTAATGATGATTCTAAGCTCATTTTGAATGTTTTAATGGGTGATTATTCACCTAGGTTTGTTTTAGGAAGCATTATACTTTTTCATTAATATAATAAGTAGGTAATATATAGTATATATTTATAGGCTATATATTATTAATTATAAATGTGATGCACATGTAACTAATAAATAATGATTATTAACTTAGTGTAATTTATATTTATTATATTAGTATTATTATTCGTATTAACAAATAGGTTAGTATATATTAAAAAAGATAGTGTAGTTTTTATTAAACTAACTATCTAATGTTTTAAAAATAAAATGTTAACATAATATGTATTATATGAACTAGTGTGTAGTGGTTAAGCTATACATCACGAGACTGTATTTCAGCTATCTTAGCTAGTACTTCTGATGCATTATCTTGATTGATTTCAGTATAGCCAAGTTCTTGTAAAGCTTGTATTTTAGCAGTATTTATCTCTTGTGTACGACTTAGTTTTTCTTCATTTTTATGTTCTATTTCCATAACGAACTTCTTGTGTTGCTCAGCAAGTTTTGTCTTAGATGCACCACCATTACGGTATAATACCATGGCAGAGTGCATAATACTTTCAAAAATAAATTGTTCCTCTTCGTTAAATGCATATTCTTCTGGATTAACAAAGCCTAATAATTTAACAATATAACCCATCATATATTTTAATTCTTTTACGTTTTCTAACCCCTGGATAAAATTTAATAAGTACTTATAGGTAACATATGCTTCAGAAGAATTTTCTATAAAACGTTCTTTAATTATAAATATAATATCATTAAGTAATTCTTGTTCACGAGGTTTTAATTCTTTAAACTCAATCGTTTCTGTATTTAAAGAATTTAAGTTTGAAGTATCACCATTTAAAACTGTATCAACTTTATTAATAAATTCAGCATCAACCTTTATATTATTTATCTCAGATGCTTCCTTAATGTCAAGCAAGTTAAATAATTTCATTTTTTTGTCCTTAGGCCATCTGGAAATATCATTCATTTCTAAATAATTGTAAATCATTTGCCTAGAAACTCCTAAATATTTTGCCAATTTAACTTTGGAAATCCCAACTTCTTGTAAAATTTCGTTAAGTTTATCCATAACTATCTCTCCTCTACTCTATTTACTATACTTATAATTTTACACTTTTTTACAAATTTGTCAATAAATCTACATTTAAAACAAAAATAACGCTTTTAAAAAGCGCTATAGAATAAGTGTAAATAATTTAAGCAAAACAGGAGTTAAAAAGGCATCAATTACCGTATTTATACCAATTAATAATAAAGAACATAAAAATGCCAATAAATACTTACCTAAAAAACTTTTAAAATTTAAGTTATCTTTCTTAAACAATGCTTTTAGAAACTTTATAGATGCATTAAGTGCAAAAAATGACATAAAAATATATATTAATGTGTTAATAATAAGACAAGGTGCAACATATAAAACGCTTGCTAAAACACCTTTTAATTTGTATTTTAACAAAATAGTACCAAGTGTTACTCCTAGAGTAAATCCTTTAAAGAATATGATTATAATAACCGCAAATAAGCCAATCATTGAAATACCTAATATAAATATTAAAAGTAGTTGTAATGAATTATTTAATATTTCTGGTAATACCATTTTTATACCGAAAACGCTATCATTTAATTTACTTATGCCCTTAAAGTATGAAGTAACTTGATTTATTAGCATGGTTTTATCATCATTACTTATGAAATTAATAAATAATGAACCGAAAACAAGTCCTAAAATAAAAATTATAATAATAAAGGTTAATAAAATTCTTTCTTTTTTTATTGCTGCAAATAAGTAGTTAATTATCTTTTTCATATCTTTCTTCTCCTCGTTCTAATTAACTATATTATCTAAATAGAGTTTTATTACTTTTATTTTTCTACATTTTATATTATAATTAGTATGAGGTGAATAGATATATGTCTAAGAATAAGGATACTAAAAAAAGAAAAAAATTTAAAATAAACTGGAGTAAATTTTTCGTATGGGTTGCACTAATAGCAATGGTAGGTTCTGCTTTTGCAGCGATACTCTCTCCCCTATTTTCAAGATAGAATGCAAATAAATGCATTCTTTTTTATTTTTATATTTAATATAATTTAATATGAATGTAAATATAAACGAGGAAAAAATTAAATATATTAATTTACAATTAATTGCAACTACAGGTTTTATTATAGCACTTGTAGTTTCTTTTACTTTGTCCGTGGATAAAAGGGAATCTCTTAGAAATGGTAATAGATTATATAATGATAAAGAGGCTCAAAAAATAGCTTTGATGCAAACTATACTGGTATTTATAGTGGCACTTTTATTTTTATATATTACGTATAATCAATATAAAATATCACATAAATATCATGAAACTGATGAAAATGATTTATTACTCCAAAGTAAAACTGCAATATTATCTATAATTGCAGCGTTAATTGGACTTTATATAGTAATTAAAAATTATAATCAAAATAGCCTTAATATTGCGGAAATTGAATCTATTTAGATAATCCCCATTTTATATAGTCTATAATTTTATCATCATTAAATTTAAACTCATCCGGTAAAATTAATATTCCAACATTTTCAAAGCTGTTAATTGCATCTATTGCAAGTAATATTGATTCAAGTTCTTTATCCGAATATTTATTCATGTTTTCTAAAATTGATTTGTTATATTTATTAATGTTTAAAAACTTTGCGATGTATGCTCTTTTAATTGTTTCTTTTAAATATGATAAATATTTCTCATTTCTATTATTTTTAATGCAATAATCTTTACATATTGCTTCTAAATACATTAATGCATCCTTACTATTATTTACAGTTATGTTTTTTAGAAATTTTTCTTCTTCCTTATATATAAAATTATTATCAAAAAAATTTAAACTAAGTAAGAATTCTTTTAAATTTATTTTTTTCATAATACATATCTCCATACGCTTATAATATCACAATATTAGAAAAAAAGGAACAAAAGTTCCTAATTTTCACCTTCTTCAAGCATAGTTGTTATAAGTATTCCATAACCTCGTTTCGGGTTATTTACTACCACGTTTGTTACCGCACCAATTATGTTATTTCCCTGAATTATTGGTGACCCGCTCATTCCTTGAACAATACCACCTGTTTTATCAATTAAATTACTATCGGTTATCTCGAAAAGGATGTTTTTATTATCTGCTTTATCATTATTTACTTTAAGTATATTAATGCTATATTCCTTCTTTAATGTACCTTCTATAACCGTAATTATTTTAGCTTCACCTAGTTTTATATCCTCATAATCTGCTACTTTGTATAAGTTGTTTTTATTGATTTCTTTTGTGTAATTTCCAAATATACCAGATACTTTATTTTCCTTTACATCGCCAAAGACATCATTACTATTAGTATTTGCGTTTTTAGCCCCAGGTTCACCTCTTACTGATTTTTCAACAGAAGTTACGTTTGAGTTATATATTTTACCATCACGTACGTTTATCATCGTTCCGGTTGTTTGCTCTAAAACCTCATGGCCTAACGCGCCATATATTTTACTTTCTGGATCTATGTATGTAAGTGTTCCAATACCTGATATCATATCTTTTACGTATAATCCTGTTTTTAAAGTACCATTTTCATCGGTCAAATTTAAAGTCGTGGTCTCGTTTTGTTTGCCTCTTTGATAAACCAGTTTTAAACTTTTTCCATCGCTTTCCTTAATGGCACCTATAAAATCATCTATCGATGACACTTCTTTATCATTTGCTCTTTTAATTACATCACCTTTATTTAAACCAGCATTATATCCGGGATATTTATCTCCTACTTTGTAAAAACCTGCGATTATTATTCCTTTATTATTAATGGAAAGACCTATGTTTTCCCCGCCTGCTACTATGTATTTAGAATAAGCGAGCAAAGATTGTGGCATAATAAATGTAGCAACTAAAAAAATTGCTATAAAACTTTTTAATTTTTTAAAAGACATTTTTATGCTCCTTAATGTAATTCGAATTACATTATTATTATGTCTTATAAAGTTTTAATAATAAGTGAAAATAATTGGAAAAAAAGAACTAGATTTACTAGTTCCATAAGTTTTTAGGATATTTTTTTTCTTCAATCATTTTATTTATTGCAGAAACTAAGTCCTTTTTATCTTCTTTATAAGTTACACCATACCATTTTTCATCAGTATCAAGTACTTTAACGGACACTTTGTTTTCATTAATTCTTTTAAATACACTATTTGGTATTAGAAATTCACATTTTTCTAAATCGTTTTTATGTTTTTCGAAAAAGTCTTTCATTTCTTCTTCTAAATAATCAAATATGCTTGTATTAAAACCAAAGAAGTTCATTGATACTAAAGTATCTTCTTTTATTTCGAATTTTACATTTTCATCTTCAAGTGGTGTTGCAATAATTTTATCTCCTACTTTTTCTATTGATGATTCTACTAATTTAGTTAAGTATCCTTCATCATTTTGAGTACATACACCACGTTTTACAGAACCGTTTAAACTCATGGTATTAATTGTTTTATAACCAATCATTGCATACCCATTCTGATCTTTATTTTTATCAAAGAATTCCTTCATTTTTTTATAAGGATCAAATCCATAAAAATCATCTGCGTTAATAACGGTAAATGGTTCATTTACATATTTTTTGGCAGATAAGATAGCGTGAGATGTTCCCCAAGGTTTTACCCTAGATGATGGAATATCAACGTCTTTTGGTACATCTTCTATTTTTTGAAAAGCATAAGATACATCTATTTTAGATTCTATTCTCTTTCCTACCGTTTCTCTAAATAATTCATAGTTTTCTTCCTTTATTACGAATACTACCTTTTTGTAGCCTGCCTTTATTGCATCATAAATCGAATAATCCAAAATGAATTCTCCATTTGGTCCTACTGGTTCTACTTGTTTTAAGCCGCCAAATCTTGAACCCATTCCGGCTGCCATAATTACTAATGTCATGTTATTTTCTCCTTTTTAACTAGTATTTTTCTATAAAATCAATTAACCTCTTTGATAATATTACTTTTTTTACTTCCTGACCTTTTTTTATTAAATAATTAGGGCCACAAGAAGTTGTTATATTAATTTCATATACATCAAACTTGATTTTGTAATTTAATGCTCCAATGCAATTTGTTACATTTTTATCTTCTTTAAACTTCTCACTATTTATAATTTTAATTAAACTTTCTTTTTCTGTTTTCTTAAGATTTATTTTCTTCTCTTTTCTATTATCAAATGGATAATATTTAATAACCTCTAAATTATCAAAGTTATATTTATATTTTGATTTATTTTTTAGAGATATATTAACTGTTATGTAACTAACGCTCACTATTAATATAATAATCATAATACTTATGGGTATAAAATATTTGTTTTTCATCTTTTATTATCCTTTTCAATTAATATTTATTAACAAAATTAACTAATTCATTAGATAACGTTGTATTATGATTTTCCATTGTATGATTATTTTTATAATAGCATGATCCATCACTATTAAACGTTAGCTCTATATCACCGTATTTAATCATATAAGTTCCACTCACTTCATCTAATGAGTTATTTTTATCAAATCGTTCTTTTTTTAAATAACTAACTATTTGTTTTTTATCAGAATCAGTTATATTAACGATAGTGTTATTTTTATATACTTCTAAATCATCATAGTCTGTATTATTTAACATATTAGGCAAAACCTTTATCATTAATAAAGCCATTATGATAACTACTATAATAACTGTATATATTATGTTACTCTTTTTCATTATTCCTCCACCCTAAAGTCTTCTTCACCGTTTTCAGTCAAAATTTTGTTAACGTTTTCTTCAGCGCTTTTTAATTTTTCTGAACATTCTTTAGCAAGCTTCATAGCGTTCGTATACTTATTTATCGCATCATCTAAGTCTACGTCACCTTTTTCAAGTTCATTAACCATTTTTTCAAGTTCATTTAACTTATCTTCAAATTTAACTTCTTCTTTAGCCATTTTTTACCTCCATTACTTTAGCTTCTGCTATTCCATCTTTTAGTGTTACATTAATTATATCATCTTTTTTTATTGTTTTTAAACTAATTATGCATTTATCATCTTTTTTAACTATTGCATACCCTCTTTTTAGTGAACTAAGTGGGTTTAATATCTCAAGTTTTTCAATTAAATGATTAGTTTTTTTAAATTTATTTTCGTATAACACGCTTGGATCTTTAAATATAATGCTATTTTTAACTATCTCTAGCCTTGCCTTATTATTACTTATAATAACATTCATACTAGTATTTAATTTATCAATTAAATTATCTAATTTTTGTTCTTTTATCTCGTACATACTAAGTGGATTTTTAAGTACGTAACTATCAGTTAATTTTTTAAGCCTTAATTTATTATTATCAAGTACTCTTTTAACAGCATTTAAATATCTAGTTTTATAATTATCTATTTCCAATAATAAATCACTTAACATAGGAACTGCACGTTCTGCTGCTCCCGTTGGTGTTTCTGCCCTTTTATCCGCTACAAAATCACATATCGTAAAGTCAATTTGATGTCCTACACCACTTATTATTGGGGTTTTGCAAGAAAACACTTTCCTTGCAACAACTTCTTCATTGAAGGGCCATAAATCCTCAATTGATCCTCCGCCGCGTCCAAGAATAATAACATCTAAACCATAATTATCTGCGATATCAAGCTTTTTTACAATGTCATCTTTTGCAAGCTCACCTTGAACTAAGCAAGGAAAAAGGATTGTTTTACATATCGGAAACCTTCTTTTAATGGTAGAAAGTATGTCTTTTACAGCAGCACCGGTTGAAGCGGTAATAATTCCTACCTTCATCGGTATTTTAGGTATTTCTTTTTTGTATTTTGGATCGAATAATCCTTCATCACCTAATTTTTTCTTTAGCTGTTCAAACGCAATGTGTAAATTACCAACACCATCTTCTAGCATGTTTGATACGTATATTTGGTAATTTCCGGTAGATTCAAACACACTTATTTTTCCTTTAACTAAAACCTTCATACCATCTTCTGGCATAAACTTTAATTTAGATGCGTTAAAACTAAACATAATTGCGTTTATACGGGAGTTTTCATCCTTTATAGTAAAATAGTAGTGTCCTCTAGTATGAGCCTTAAAATTGGATATTTCACCCCTTAAATAGACTTCCTGTAAGTTTTTATCATTATCTAATTTATATTTAATATATCTAGTAAGTGCAGTTACACTTAAATACTTATCTTCCATAGTTCACCTACTTTTCTTATAGAACTATTGTATCATTTTTGTAAAACTATATCAATCAAAAAAAGACAAGAATTACATCTTGCCTTGTTTCTTTTCTAATAGCATTTTAAGGGTCTTAGAAAGCTTTACCTGGGCTATTTTTTTATCTACATGGCTATCTTCTACATACTTTTTCATACCAGGTTTATTTAAGCTTTTATTATAAAGCCCAATCATATGTAAGAAAGCAGCATCAGGTATATTATTAAATTGCCAATTTGAATTGCATGCACAAAGATAAAAATAATCCACGTCAAAAGGAAATTTATTAGGATCCATATAATATTGCACTTGTCTTACGTTATATAATATATTTAAAAACTTTTCAGCATAAATAGGCGTGTTTATTAATTCACCATATTCATATAGTTTATCTAAAATATACTCTTCGTCCATATCAGTATTAAATGGAATTACAATACCTTGCTTTTTAGCTATTATAGCAAGTTCATTTATTAAGTTTCTTTTTCCATCAATTAACTTTGATAATTTGTTAATCATTTTAACATGATTTATATCCATATCAAATACGCCTTTTTCCTCAAAACTTTCTATAATACTTGTAAATATGTGATCATCTAATAAGGAATAATCAGTAGAAACTAAATTCATTCTTTCATCTATGTTTTTAAGTTCATCAAACGTTTTTGAAAAATATAAATATTTATTTAGAAAGGAATTATCATCTTTTTTAGAATCCCAAGTGGTGTCAAATAAATAAACACCATTTATATCATATTTATTATCTTTTATATAGACTATGTTTCTAGAGTGTCCACGTTTTTCATTCGTTTTATTTTCCAAATAAAATACCTCTGAACTAAAACCTAACTTTTTAGCAATTATATTAAATATATTAGCATATCCAAGACACACTATTTTACCACTTAATAAAGCACTAGATAAATCTCTAGAAACTGACTTTTCATCCGTTTTATCTTCCATCTTGTAAACTCTATTTCTAACCCAGTCATAAACATACATTAATTGTTCTATTGGGCTTAAATTAAGAGATTTAACTTCACTTACAAAATCATCAATAATTTTCACCGATTTCATGCAGTTTGAAATACTTTCTGGGCTATTGTTGCCATCAATTTTTAATAATATGTTTTTTGATGACTTAAAAACATCATGAATTCTATTTATCTCTGATAACATTAAATCAGGATTATATAAATTGTCATTTGTTATTATTATCTTTTTGTCTTCAGAAATATTAAAACGTTTAATATATTTCTTAATTTTTTCGTAGTCATCCGACTCAATAGTAATTGAACTTGCATCATAAATTAAATTACTAACGTTTGGAATAAGTTCCTTACTTATTAATTTTATGATTCTTTCATCATCACCGCTACTGCAAACAATGTTTAAATATTCTAAATATTGTTCATATTCGCGCTTAAAGTCCTTAAGATTCGTTATCCAGTCTTTTGCATTCGGATTACTTGGTACAACATAAAGCGCGTCATTTTCAATAAAAAACAAATAATCGCCTGGTAATTGAGTTCCATTTACATCAAGTTTTAACAATAAATTTAATTTACTTTTCATAATGTCTTCCTTTTTTGTGCCAATTATTATATTTAAAAATCAGCAAAAGTCAAGCAAAGCAAAAAAACGATTGTGTAAAATGGTTTGGGGAGAGGGTATGAAAAAAGGAAGCCCTTTGTTAAAATGTAATTGTAAACTAACATTG
>CAKPCM010000024.1 GCA_934141615.1 uncultured Bacilli bacterium | reverse complement strand
AAAAAATAAAAAGTGGAAAGCATAACTACCCAAACTATTAGGTCCTCTCATATCTATAGTTAGACACTTTTTCAAAAAACCCCCTAAAAAAAACTAAAAATCCAAAAAAATTTCTAAAAATATGAAAAAATTTTAAAAAAATCTAAGGATTTTAAAAAAATTAAAGAATTTTGAGTTTTTCATAAACTTATGATATAATGTAAATACTACTATCAATGGGAGGTTTTAGGTTATGGATAGAGAAAAAAAGATTAAGGAATTAAAAGTATTGAAAGAACAAATCAAACAAAAAGAATCAGAAATTAAAAATAAGCAAAATGAATTGCATACATTAAAGGAACAAGCAAATAAAATCAATGAATCAGAATTACCGATTTTATTATTCACCATTAACGAAACTTTACCGATGCCTGAAGATGAAAGGGATTGGGAATATGAATATGTTTATTACTGTCCTGATTTAGATGAAGTAAAATATATACATAAACACAAAAATAATGAATTACTTCCAAATTCTATCGATTTAAGAAATTCTTTTAAAATAATGGGTATGCCTGAACACATTTGGCCAAGCACTATACAATCAGATCCTGAAAATTATAATAAAATTGAAGTTGTTGTTTCTTATTTAAAAGATGTAATTAATGATTTATTTAAATCACAAGCAATTAATTCATGGGAAGAGTTAGCTTCATGTTTAAATGATTTAGATATGGAAAAAGAAAATGTAAAAACTTTAAGATTAAATAATTCAAAAAAGTAGTAAATGAATTGAAGTTGTAAAAAAATGCAGACATTAAAAAAAGTGTCTGCATTTTTTTGTTGGCAACTTCAAAATTAATAACTTACTTGTACTTTTTATCTATAAAAAAACTTATGCCTTAAAAGCATAAGTCTTTAATAATCAAAGTGGCGTCCTGCAAAGGATTCGAACCTTTGACCCACGGCTTAGAAGGCCGTTGCTCTATCCAGCTGAGCTAGCAGGACAATGACTTGTTCGTTTAAGAACAAATCAATTATAACTCAAAAATAATAATTATTCAATATTTTTTAACACACTTTTTGTAATTTCCTTACCATTTACTGTAAATATAACTTCTTTTACGTCGTAATTATCCCTAACTGATAGTGAAATTGAGTATATTACCTCTTCTAAAATACTTTTCGAATTAGCATCATCAAATAAATACTCATTAAAATCTACCGTTAATACATCATCTTTTATGTCATATCCAGTAAGCTTAGTATTATAATTTAAAAAACTCATTAAATTAGTTTCATAAGTATTAGAAGAAGTAAGTTCATCTACTATTATTTTTATTTTATCTCTGTTATCATTAGAAACCTTAGATACCGGAACATAATAATAACCACTACTATTTTTATTTACATAGTAAATAGTAGTTATACTAGCGTTTTTATAATCAAAAGCATCATAATTAGTATTTACCCCATCTTTTCTTTCTAGTGGCTGTTTTATTACATCTTTACCATCTGGATATTTATTTTGCACAGCTCCATCTATTTTAAGATAAACATACTTAATGTTATTAATACTAGTCAAATTATACGTAAGTGCTTCTAAAGCCTTTTTAAAGTCCTTATTATCAAGTTCTAATATATCTTTTGATAAATCAACTGTTAATGTATCATCTTTTATCAATACATCATTAATCTTTGTATCACTTGGTAAAATTGCTTTAAAGCCATTAGGCACCAAACTTTCATACTTACCTCCATTTATTAATAATTCCGTAAGTTTAACAGCCATACCTTTATCACTTGTACTATTAAGCTTTACTTTGCATCTTGCTACAAAGCCATCTTTATCAATTAAATAAGCTTCCCTAGCAGAATATGAAGCACTCGTTTTAGCTAATTTTTCATCTTCAAGCTTATACTCCTTGGATGCTGGAAACAAAAGAAGTAATAGCAAAAGCACAAGCATTCCTGTTGTTCTAAAAATCTTATTATAGGCAAACTTTCTTAGCATAATAATCCTCCTATTAATAGTATGAAAAAATCGCATGATATATGCGATTTTATAACGTAATTTCATTTAGTTTTATAAGTTCAATTACCGCGCAAGCTCTTCCCTTAACCCCTAATTTCTGCATTACGTTTGAAATGTGATTTCTAACTGTTTTTTCACTTATTCCAAGTTTTTTCGCTATTTCTTTAGTTGTCTTATTAGTTATTAATAAATCAAATATTTCTTTTTCTCTTTTAGTAAGTACTCTTTTTACCATGATTTCCCCACTTTCTTATGATAAGAGGTTTTAATATTTTTTCTATATTATTTTATGATAAAAAGAAAAAAAGGTACTTACTTTTGGAATTTAACCGAAACATATACCTTTGTTTTAAACTCTTTACTAATTAATCTCATTACGTTGTTAGCAAGAGAATAATCATGATCTTTCTTTTTAATTGTTACACTTACGTTACTACCGTCTATTTTTATAAATGAATCTAATTTAAGTTCCTTTTTTACCTTTTTTTCTAAATCAGCTTCCTTTGCCTTTACCTCATCTATTTCTTTAAGCCCATTATAAGCGTTATTTTTTTCTTCTGCAGATGTATCTTTATTCGTCAAAACTTCATTATATTCTGCTGCAAGTGCCTGTCTTTCTTCATCTAGTTCAACTTGAAGTGCAGTTAAACTATCAGTGCTACTTACTTTAGCCTTTGCCTTTGTTTTACTTGTTTTCTTTTCGGTTACTGCATTTTTATCACTAGTTTTCGCCGTTGTAAGTAGTTCACTTGGCATTGTAATATAATAGACACTTAATACTAATATTAAACTAAATAAAGTTAAAAACCATAATTTTTGTTTATTAATCATATTATCCTCCAAATCTTTTCTACTTAACTATATGCATAAAATATGTTTTGATTACAAAAAAAGAATCCAGATGGATTCTTATTCTTCTGATTTTAATACTGCGTTTGCAAAAGGCATAACGTCGTTTATCTTCTTATCTAATTCTTTTTGTCTTTCATCTAATTCTTTTTCTTTTTCATCTAACTCAGACTCAAACCTATCAAGTTCTTCCTTTTTATCATTAGAACTTTTAATTAAATCATTAACAAATGCTTCGTCTTCCTCAAGTTTCTTCTTCTCATCATCATATTTAGAAGTACGTTCATTTATATCATTTAATCTATTTGTTAATCTTCTTATCATTTCTTCAACTATTTCTTTCTCGTTAAATTCAGATTCCATGGTTTCAGTTTCTTTTTCTTCTATTATTGGTGAAATTGGAACATATTCATCTTTTTCAGAAACAGTATCTTCTTTCTTAACCTCAGGTATTGTAACAATTGGAGATTTTGCTATTTTTAGAATTTCTTCCACATCATAAGGGCGTTTAGTTAATTCTTCACCATTTTTTTCTTCTTTTATTTCAGGTTGAGTTGCAGGCTTAACATCATCATTCTCTGGAATAGTAGGAATATCAAATGATGAGTTATTATTTATATTTTTTTCATTCATAGGTGAAATAGGCATTGTCTTATCCATATCTTCTGTTTTTATTTCTGATGTACTTAAATCTAGTTGTTCGACTGCTGGTATTTCTGGAACTTCTGGTATTTCTGGAATAACAGGAGCTTCTGGAACAACTGCCTCTGGAACAGGATTTATTTCAGGAATAAATGGTTTAAAATCATCCTTAACTTCTTCTTTTACACTATCATTATCATAATCAATTGCAGCATTTAAAGATGAAGATACTTCACTTACGAAATTATTTAAATATAAATTGCTTATCTTTTCTAATGCACTTCTAACCTGCCCGTATATTTTTGCTTTATAATCATCTATTAATTTATTTAAACCTTCTTGGCCAAATGTTGCAACTCCGTTTAAATAGCTAACAAAGTTATCAATAGCTTCTTCTATGTTTTCATTAACACCTGCAGGATTAAAAAAGTCTACTCTTTTAATTTTAACTATTTCTAAATACTTATCGTTTAAAAGAGTATTTAAACTATTTGCAAATGAATCCTTTTCTTCCTTTGATTTAATATCAGCATTTTCTAATTTATCATTTATCTTTTCAACAAATTGTTCATTAACTGTCTCAACACTTCTTAAATCCTTAATAACATAAGATTCTATTATTCTTGATATAGGATTAACTAGTTTTTCCTTTGACTCTGATAAAGTGTTTGAAAAATCAGCAGTATAAGAAGATAGTGTTACAACATCTCCTACTAGTGATGTTGTAATTTCATCTATCGTACTATTTAATGCTCTTAAAATAGATCTATATTCATTATTATTTTCACTTACCCTATCTAATACGCTATTTAATAACTTACTCATTTTCATTGCCTCCCATATCATTTGCATCCTTAATCTTGCTTAACCCCTTAATTAATGGTTTCATATTAAGGAAAATAACTTCTGCTTCTGATAATTTAGAATTAAGTTCTACTTCTCTATTATTTAATTCTAGCTTTCTTTGAGATAATTTATTTTCTCTTTCTATATTAGCTTCTATGTTTTTATTTGTATCAGATAGTCTTCTTTCAACTTCTTCTTTATTTTTTTCTAACTTACTTTCTTTTCTAGATAACTTTTCTTCAGCTGTATTCAAACTTAATATCATCTTATTGAATAAAGTCATATCATCATACTTTTCAAATTTAGATGAGTTATCTTGAATGTTAACATTATTATTTACTTCTTCTATATTACTTACGTTTTCAAACATATTATCTTCCCCTTTGTATTCTTCTATTTCTTCATCATTAGATTCTTTTATCTCTTTTTCTAATTCAATTACTAAAATATTTAAATAATTATTATCGGCATCACTAATCATTTGTTTTAAGTCTTTTTCTAAGTTATCTTTAAGGTCACTTACTAACTTTTTAGCAGCATCCGACATAAACTTATTTTCTTCTATTTTAGGAATTATTTCTTTATCTACATATATCCTTAAATCATTTATAATCTCAGATAAATTTAAATCCTCCGTCATGTTAAGCTGATTAGAACTTTTATTATTCTCTAATTCTTTAATATACGTTTTCCTAAGTTTATCCATCTTTATCTTTTCATTTGCATAGTCTTCTATAAAAGCATCATTTGTTATTTGAAGTGCTAATGAATCAATGAATAACTTTCTTTTTATCTTCTTTATTATTGGTGTTTTAATTATTTCAGCAGTTTTATCTCGCAAAGCGTCTTCCTCTAAGGCGCCTCCTACCAAACTTACCATTTCTTCAGAAAAACGATATATTCTGGTATTTATTATTTCTACTAAGGTCTTAGAGATGATTTCATCGTTTAGCGTACTACATTTTAGCAAAACACTATTTTTTATTTTCTCAATTGTACCTATCACAACTAACCTCCTATTCTTAAACCCCTTTTAACATGAAAGCAGTAAGTTATTTACTCTTTCATATTATAACTATTAACATTCTATCACAAAAAAAGATAAATTTAAACAATAAATTCATCTTTTCTCATATTTTTATTTTTACCTTTCTTAAGGAAAATGTTATACATAATAAATATTATTAGAGAAATCATAGATACAATAAGGCCTTCCTTCATTTTCTTTGGATAATAAACCATCTTAATATCATGAGTCCCACGTTTTATATCGCAAGATAAAAACGCTGTTAAAGTCTTATAAGTTTTTACTTTTTTACCATCTACGTAAATACTCCATCCATCATCATATGAAATAGTTGTAAATAATGTTTTATCTTCACTTACAGTTATTGTACCATTTATTTTTGTATCACTGTAACTTGTTACCGTAAGCATGTCATCCTTTATTTTGCTATAGAACTTTTCAAATGAATCCTTATTTAAGTAGTATGCATAAAAGTATATAAAGCCGGAATCTTCCTTATCGAATGTTAGTTTAACATTTACCTTATCATCCATTAAATTACCTAAGTCTAAAACGTAATATTCATCAGAAGTTATTGAGTGATACTTATCATTTACGGTAAAACTGGTCATATTACTTCCGCCAACATATAAATAGATATTATCTTTTTTTGTATTATCAAGTGTTATCGTAAGTTCTTTTGATCCACTATCTAATTTATAATTATACTCACCATTTGCATATGATCCAGATAAGTTATAAACCTTGCCACCTGATACGCTATCTACTTTAATTTTTTCAAAAATATCATTTACACCATACGCACTAGATACAAAATTACTTTGATTTAAGAACGGATTATACGGAATTAAGTCAAGACTTTTTATGTTGTTACTTACTGCGTACGCTACCTGTGATGAATAGTTATAACCTATAGCATTATAAGAATCCTTAGAATAAATTGGAACGTAATACTCATTTTCTATATAATCTCCCAATAAATATTTTATGTTAAACATGGTATTATAAACCGGCGTATTATAATCCTTATAATAGTAGCTGTTGATGTTATTTCCTGCAAGTCCTAAATTTCTTTGAGCTTTAGCAGTACTTTCATAAGCCATTGAAGTAAATGTTGATATACCACTATAATTGTACCAAGCCCCATCATTAAGCGTTAAATAGTCAGTTTTCTCTATTCTATATAAGTCGTTATCATCCTTTTTTATTTTACTAATTAAGCTTTGATATGGCTTTTTATCACTCATAAAGTTTTTAATGTCATGATTAATATCCCAGTTTATACATATACCATATATAGCCTCAAACATAACTGTTATTGTGAATATAGAGTATATTAATCTTTTATTACCCTTTATCTTAAACAAGATAATTATTAAATAATACAAAACAAGAAGAATAAGACAAATTATCGTTTTGGTATCATTTATGTTTTCAAAACCAAGTTTATTTGAGACTAAAACCAATATAAATATTATTCCAAACGAAATACTTAGCATAAATATATTCACGTCTTTTATTCTTAAAATAGAATAATAACCAAGTGTAATTAAAATAAATACATATATGAATGAATACCTATAAGGAAGGTCATTTGGAACGTGAAATGCATGCCATACAAAGTCTAATGTCGTTACGTTAAACGAAAAGAAAAAGAAAAGAATTATTATTAAAGACATTATCTTAAACTTCAAATTAATCTTTTTATTCATGAATATAAGTAGTATTAAAACTAACGTAAGCATTCCTGGATATACGTTTGGAAGTGGCAGCGTATCACTTGCAAAAACGGTTCTGTTAACACCAGTAAAATGATTAAATATAAAGTCTGATATCTTAAACGAAGAAGAAAGTTCTGGAAAAGTATCACCAGTTGCAGAAATAGATGAAAGTGAGTGTGCTAATGGCATTAGCATAAACGAAACTAATCCCGCTGCTAAAACGGAAGATAGCGCAAACATTAAAATCTTTTTTAATATGTTTTTTATTTTAAAGTTTCCTCTATATATAAATAGTCCTATAAAATAAATAACACTAAATATACATATCATATAAGATATAAAGTAATTAGCAAAAAGCATAATAGCAAGAAATACTATGTAGACTACTGGGTTATCCTCATCTATTATTTTGTTTATACCAAGCATTATAAGTGGCAAAAACACCATTCCATCAAGCCACATTATATTCCAGTAATACGCACAGAAATATCCTGAAAAAGCGTATAAAACACCGAATAAACAAGTTAATAAGCCATCTTTTTTAAATGTTTTGTTAAGGTAGTAACTCATAGAAACTGATGCAAAAATAGCCTTTAAACCGATTATTATGGAAAATGCCATAACTATGTTTTCCTTTTTAAATAAAAATAAAATAATGTTAAACGGACTTGATAAATAGTTTAAAAAGTTCCTATAAAAAGGAAGACCACCTGCCGTATTAAAAGAATATAAAAGAGAGCTTCCCTCTTTTACCCTGTCATATAGCTCGTTTAATAAAGGACCATATTGATGATAAAAATCAACGTCTAACATCGAGTTATTACCAAATGGTGCTATCTTATTAACCGTATATATAATTGATACGCAAACAAGTGAAATAAGACCCGTCAAAATGGTCCATTTATTATTATTTATAAATTTTAAAAGTTTATCTTTCATATCATCACCATAAAAATGATAACATAATTTACCAAATTTAGAAAGATTATTCTAGCACATTTTTTATTATGCTATCCCTCTTTTCATAGATTACTAACTTTTCGTTTACATCTACCGTTGCAAGTAATATGTCTTTAACATTTTTACCAGATACCTTTAGCTGCTTTAATAACCACGCACTATCTTTATTTATGTTAGATAAATTCTTTTTCATTATCTTACCATCTATTATAACATTTGCTACCAAGCCATCTTTAGAAACCTTTAAATTCATATCTTTAATAGTTACTGGATTATTTTCTTCCTTTAGCATAAAACTTATTTTTCCGTTAGCTTCCATAAGCGCATACTTTATTTTACTCACGTCGAAATATCCAGCTATTCTAGCGGTTTCTAAAAAGTCATTTATATCCATTTTTACCCTTTTTAAGTTTTTATACACAAATCTACCATTTTCCATTAGTATCGTTGGACTTCCCATAAAAAGTCTTCTAAGAATTATACTTTTCATGGTAAGGATTGAAACTAATACCGCAACAAAACCAAATATTAATACGCCAAAAAGCCCATTTAATACTTGCGTGTCTGTACTAGTTGTCATTTCTGCTGCAAAATTACCAATAGAAATACTTATTACATAATCAAATAAACTAAGTTCTGAGACCTGTTTCTTTCCGATAAGTTTGGTCATAAAAAACAAAAACACTAAAGAGACAATCGCTCTTTCTGATACAAGCATTATTTCATTCCAATTAGTATTTATTATATCTTTTATCATATGCTTCACCTATTTATATGGTTAACAAAAAAGATTGTAATATACTTACAATCTCTTATTCACAATAATAATTGTTGTCTTCCAAACTTTTAATAACGTCCTTATATCTTGACGAATTATTATAATTAAAGCCAATATAATTTAATGCACGTTCATTATGCTTTTTATACGGAATTGAAAATTTTATCGTGTTATTTTTCTTGTTATATTTTATAACGTTATTATTTATTTCATCTTGTTCAAAAACTTCTATACCATTACTCTTAGAACTAATGGTTCCTTCTATGTAAACAAGATTATTCTTTTTAAAAGTTAGTTCCATAGTGCCATCTATGTATTTACATTTAACAACTTTTTCTCTATTGCTTGCAACAATAAAAGCCAATATACATAACAAAATGACTGATATCGTAACAATAACTATTATTTTATTTTTTTTATTCATATTTTCCACCTAGTTAACTCCTTTTAATAAAATATTACTATCATTATATAACCAATAAGGTTCACTAATTTTTATCTCAAATGTAAAACCTAATTCTTCATACTTTTGTTGAGTCAAATCTTCCCTTAATATATCCAATCCATCATTAGAGTTGGAAGAAGTATTTGTTTTCTTCGAATTATTTACTAATACTTCATTTTGTATTGCTAAAACATTCCTAGTTCCTTTAGAGGTTCCAAATATTCTATTGACATTAGATGTCCCAACAATCTTGCCACTAAGGCAAACTCCCTTCGATGAATCTGCACCACCTGATGCACAACCTACATAGTTTGAACCTGTTACATTAGATGATACAACAAATTGATTAATATTTCCAGCATATCCAGCAATACCACCAACATAATTATTTCCAATAATATCAGATGATACACTAATGTTTGTCATAGCCGAACCTTGTCCAACAACTCCTCCAACGTAATTATTTCCAGTTATGTTTTCATCACTTACGGTTAAATTCTTTATTGTTCCTGTTGCATATCCAAATATTCCTGCGTAACTTACGTTTTGATTATTTATCGTAAGACCACTTATTACATGACCATTTCCATCAAAGGTGCCAGTAAATGGATTCTTTCCCGAACCTATTATATAATACTTATCTTCTCCTGTTAAATCTATGTCATTATTAAGTTTATATACCTTATCTAATTTTAAATTTATTTGTTTTAAATCTTCTTTTGTATTTATTATATATGGATTCGCCGATGTTCCACTTCCTTCTAAACTGAATACTAATGGATTTTCACTTATATTCTTTTCAACTAGCTTAGTCTTATCTTCATTATAGTCATAATAATATCCATCACCATCATTGTCTCCACCTATATATGTATCAAGAACAAGTTCTGCTAAATTTATGTCTTTATATACCTCATTTATTGTTTCTATTGTTTGACCATTTGATAATGTAAAGTCTTTGTTATCCGATACCTTACTTCCATTTAAGGTTGCTGTTTTTATTGAATAACTTCTTCTAGTTGCCTTTTCATAAACCCCTCCATATATTAAGCCAACAGATGAGCTTCCAGATACATTTCCTTTTTTATATATTCCTATCATATCAACAGAATAAGTAGAAAAACCTGATAAACCACCAACGTTTTTAGTACCACTTATATCTCCTGAAACTACAACAGCATATACATCTGCCGAATCATATCCAGAACTTCCTAAAGCTCCTCCAACACAATTGGTTCCAGTTACATTGGCATCTACTACAGTACTATATATTCTTGTATCATATCCTGCAACTCCACCAACGTTATTATTTCCAACTATATTAGAAGAATTTACTTTAGAGTGTTTTACGGTCGAACCGTTTCCTGTTATTCCTCCAACATAGTCATTTCCATGGATTATCCCAGACACATTAATATCTGAAATTTTTCCTCCAGCGCCTGTTATTCCGCCGACATAATTATTTCCAGTTATGTTTTCATCACTTACGGTTAAATTCTTTATTGTTCCTGTTGCATATCCAAATATTCCTGCGTAACTTACGTTTTGATTATTTATCGTAAGACCACTTATTACATGACCATTTCCATCAAAGGTGCCAGTAAATGGATTCTTTCCCGAACCTATTATATAATACTTATCTTCTCCTGTTAAATCTATGTCATTATTAAGTTTATATACCTTATCTAATTTTAAATTTATTTGTTTTAAATCTTCTTTTGTATTTATTATATATGGATTCGCCGATGTTCCACTTCCTTCTAAACTGAATACTAATGGATTTTCACTTATATTCTTTTCAACTAGCTTAGTCTTATCTTCATTATAGTCATAATAATATCCATCACCATCATTGTCTCCACCTATATATGTATCAAGAACAAGTTCTGCTAAATTTATGTCTTTATATACCTCATTTATTGTTTCTATTGTTTGACCATTTGATAATGTAAAGTCTTTGTTATCCGATACCTTACTTCCATTTAAGGTTGCTGTTTTTATTGAATAACTTCTTCTAGTTGCCTTTTCATAAACCCCTCCATATATTAAGCCAACAGATGAGCTTCCAGATACATTTCCTTTTTTATATATTCCTATCATATCAACAGAATAAGTAGAAAAACCTGATAAACCACCAACGTTTTTAGTACCACTTATATCTCCTGAAACTACAACAGCATATACATCTGCCGAATCATATCCAGAACTTCCTAAAGCTCCTCCAACACAATTGGTTCCAGTTACATTGGCATCTACTACAGTACTATATATTCTTGTATCATATCCTGCAACTCCACCAACGTTGGTATTTCCAACTATATTAGAAGAATCTACTTTAGAATGTTTTACGGTTGAACCATTTCCTGTTATTCCACCAACATAGTCATTTCCATGGATTGTCCCAGACACATTAATATCTGAAATTTTCCCCCAATTTCCTGTTATTCCACCAACGTAATTATTTCCAGTTATATTCACATTACTTATAGTTAAATTCTGTACCGTTCCACTTGTTTGTCCAAATAATCCCACATAATTAACACTGGCTCTATTTATCATCAAATTTGATATTACATTATCATTTCCATCAAACGTTCCCTTAAAATAATTCGAGTTATTACCTATTGGTTTAAATCCAGAATCAGTAGTAAGTTCCTGTTTTATAGCATCTATTTTGCCATCTTCGTTTATATCACCATACGCAGTTGTTCTAGAATCAACATAAGAACTTGATTCGTTAAAATCCAAATTGTTTGCTACTATAATATATTTATTAGCATAACTATTTCCATCGGATACATCATTTGAAAATTGCACTAAATCTTCTATGCTTTGTATTTGATATGGATTTGACTTGCTTCCATCATACAAACCATTATTTGTAATATCACCTGGATTTGGGTCATTTGCATGTTCCTCTTGTTTTATCGTAGTAACATTATCTGCTATATCTTTATTATCAGTTTGAATAAATGTTATTGTACATGATACATCTATAACCTCTGACACAGATGGTAAATCTTCCTTTCCAAGATCATCTTTATATTTAATCTTTAAAGTAACTTTTTTAAGAGTTGTCCTTTGAAGTATATCACCTTTTTTTACTTCACTTCCATCTTCATATAACAACTTAATTTCTAAATATTTACTTTGATTCTTACTCAACTTTGGCATCAAAACATCTTCTATTTCGGCATCAATGTTTCCTTCATTTACTAAATCAACATTATATGTCACCATGTCCTTAGGACTATTCAAGGCAACTTCAATGTTATCTATAGTTGTTTTATCAACTATACTAGGAACAGAAATCTCACTTGCACTACCAAAAGTATTCGCAACAGATAAATTATCAAAATATATATCCCATTTCATTGAATTGAGTTTAGCAGTTCCATTAATATTTAAAACTATACTCATGGTTGCAAATGCAACTGTTGATAACAATACTATTACAACTAAAATTCCAAATACAACCATCTTTTTTCTACGATTTTTTTCCATATTTTACACCTCAAAGACATTACTATTATTAATTCAATTATATCAGATTTAAATTTTATTACAACATTTAATTTTATCTAACCCATTTTTTCAAATGAACTAAAATTTTCATTTGTGATTAAAACTCTGTTAAAATAAAAAACACCACTGTATGATGTTTTTATAATTTTATTTAATTTTCATTATTGCTGGTTGTTACTATCCCTTTTTCAATTATAGTACTTTTTGATACTGTTTTTAATCTATTAGTACCATCTATCTTATACTCTACGTTAAAGTAAATAACTCTTGTTACATCACTTTCTTCAAACAAGACAGTATCTGCCAAACTACTAGCATCAAGTCCTATATAACTTCCGTTTCCTATTTTATAAGCTATATTTGTAACGCTTGCGTTATCACAAGTTATGTCATATTTAGCTTGATTTGCTTTAACATCTTTTAAATTAAGTGTGCAACTTCCTGTAGGCTCAGTTTTTTTAACATCAGACGATTCAATTGTTTTAACCGAATACTTAGATACTTTACTATTATTAGCATAGTAAACAACCTTAAAAGTTATTCCCTTTTTTATTTGTTCACTTGAAAACTTAACTTCATCACTACTTTTTTTAGTAAGTAGTTTTTCATAGCTTTCCGCTCCAACCTTATACTCAATTTCTTTTATTTTAGCATTATTGCATCCTATATTGTAAGATATACCATCACTCGTTTTAGAAAGTGATGTAAACGAACACTTTCCTTCGGCATTCTTTATTACTTTTACGTTAAAGAAAGTACTTAAATTACTACCGTCTTCAGTAGTCGCTGTAATAATAGCTTCTCCAACACTTACTGCAGTTACTTTTCCAGTAGAGTCTACTTGTGCTACTTTTTCATCAGATGAAGTATAAGAAATATCTTTATTATAAGCATTTGCAGGTAATACTGTTAAGTACACTTTTCTTGCTGTTCCAGTTTTTATTGTAATATCTTTAACGAGTGGGCTTATTTCTTCTACTAAAACATTTTTATTTGTATTATTTTGTACAACAGAACCCTTTAAATTTAAGTTTCTAAATCCAAATAAAGTTCCATACCCAAAGATTAATAGTAAAATAACAAAGGTAAAAGATACGCTTGCAATTATTAGTGATTTTCTTTTTGTTTTTTTATCAGCAAGCTTTGGTCTTCCAACAGGATTTTTACTATTATCTTCAAAGCCTAAATACTCTACTATATCCTTCTTCATATTTCTCACTCCATATATTATTCTCTATTAAAATATTATCATTAAAAATATTCCCAGTAAACAAAATTATATACGTAGTGTAAAGTGAAATGACAAGAAAAAACAAGTTTTTTAAACTTGCATATTTTTTTATAATTCAGATTTTTTTATTGTAATTACTGGGCGAAGACCAATTCCATATAGATAATCAAAAGCTGCATGCCCAAAGCCACCATCAAAGCTCACAAGCCACACGGTAACTTCATCATAAGCAGACGCAGTCCAGTAATTTGTACTATATACCCATGATGGTGCAGATGTGCAATAATCATCTCTGATACATCCTAAATTTATTAAGTCTTCATACGTCATTAGTTTTGTTTCAACACTCGTTTTACCTAATGTACTTTTTAAATATGTTTTATAGTCATTTAGTGAAGTATAAAGACTTGAGTTACTATCAAATACATTTACTGGATACGTTGTTCCATACTTGCTTAATAAGTTATGATTAGATGTATCATCTGACCAGTATCCATAATAGCACCCAAACGAATCAGAACAATCACTTATTTTCTTTGACTCTTCTCTATCTGCAAAAGCTATTATACCTTTTATTGTATTAGTTTTTGGATAACCGGTTTCTGTGTCCAATTCATAATTTGCTGCAATACTACTTTGAAGTCCATATCCTTCTTCTAACGAAGATATCGGAGTTACTGATGCTACATCACTAAAATCATCATTAAATACCACAGTATTTCCAACTAATAAATTATATTTAGCAAGTGCTGTTACCGTAGTTCCATTATCACTTATTACATAAAAATCTTCTGATTTATTAGACACTGTATCGCATAATGCTATTACATCTCCTACATTATATGTATCTTTCTTTTCAAACGACGTGCAAGCTTGCTGCGTTCCTTGACCTGTACTAGTTACTTTTTCATCCGTTTGTACAAAGTTTAGTTTGTATGATAATGATATTGTACTTGTGCTAGTAGGCAAATCCTCTTTAGTTAAGTCTTTTATAAACTCTATTGTTATTGTTAAGTTTCTTGTTTCTCCTGCTGATAAGATATCGCCTTCACTTACTTCTTTTCCATCCTTATCAGTTACTTTAAACGTTAGATATTTTTGTTGCTCACTTGTTAACTTTGTTTTTTCTATTTTATCAATCTTAGCATTAATCGTTCCTTCGTTTACTAAATCTACTGTATACGTAACTTTATCCCCTGGAGTTGATAAACTAACGTTTATACCTGTTATTTCGGCTGATTTAGCCTCTTCTATATTTGCCACACCTGTTGTAGTTGCTGTCCCCAACTTTACTGGTTC
>CAKPCM010000023.1 GCA_934141615.1 uncultured Bacilli bacterium | reverse complement strand
ATTTATATTCTAATAAAATTTACAATCCTGCATTTTAATATTTTTACTATAAATCCCCAAAACTCTTTACATTAACATGATTACTCATCTTTTATGAAGCCCTTCTTCTTTCCCAAGGTGCTTTTTTTCTCATTGATGTACCTTTTTCTTTATAATTTTCTAATGCATTTTCATTTTCTATTTCATGTTTTTCTTTTAAAGTAGCATCACCAGTATTACCACCTATTTCTTTTTCATTATTGTCTATTTTCAAGTTTTCTAATTCGTACTTTCCATCAGCATTTTTAATAACCGCCATTATCTCATCTTTAGTAGGTTCGTTTTCAGTACATAAAATAACAATATTTTCTTCTGGAGATATAAACACATTCTTATTAAGCATTAAAACCAATCTATCAACTGGCATCTTATTAAGTTCTTCTTTTGAAATATCCCCACGTTTTGAAAGTTCGTTTACAATAGAACTTATAAGGCCAATAACGCATTCTTTTTCTTTATAGTTTAACTTCGAAAACTCCCCTCTTCTTGCAAGGTCAGTTACATTATTAAGTTTTACTTCTATTTTATCAGGTTCTATGTAATCTTTTGATACATCTGCCGAACTTACAAATCCGTCTACACTTACTAATCCATCTTTATCTTTAGCAGCTTCAAAAAGTTCTTTTGCACTTCTTCCAGAATAATTTTCTACAACTTTAACTTCATCTGATGGATATGGATAGTGAATTTTTATTAAATTTTTAGTCTTCATTTGATTTTGAAAGTCATCCACGTTATCAATTGATATTTTGTTTTCTTGTGGTGCCTTTTGAGCCTTTTCTTTAGTTAATTTCTTTTCTATTTCTTCCCTGGTTAAATTTTTTATTTCATAAAATATTTCTTTTATATCTCTACTATCTTTTTCGTATAATTCTTGCAATTTCTTTGCTTCATCATCGTTTATCAAATGTTTGTTTTTTAACTCTTCTAACGCATAGCCTATAGCTTTCCTTTTAAATTCTAAAGGATTATTTTCTTTTTTCGCATTATCAAAATTGTAACTATTGTTATTCATAATATGCACCTTCTTACTTTCAATTATATATAATTTAACCATTTATTCAAATAAAATAAGTTTTCTATGTAAAGAAAAAAGTAAAGAGTTAAAGTCTTTACTTTATAATCCAGGATATACTCCAGGACCTATTGGTAATCCTATTACATACCAACATATAATCATAAGTAACCATATCAATCCTATTCCTAAGAAGTATGGAAGTACTGCTCTATAACATCCTTTTATACTAAATTCATTCTTATTTTTAGTAAATACTTCAATAAATCCAATAAATATTACAAAATAAGTAAATAATGGAGTTATTACATTTGTTACTGATTCACCCGCTCTAAATACTAATTGAGCAAACTCTGGTGATATATTAGCCTTCATAACAGTTGGCATTATGTTAGGAGCTAAAATAGACCATTTAGCTATTGAACCAGGTAATAATATATTAGATACACCAGCAAATACAAATATTAAAAGTACAAGTGGTATAAATGAGAAGTTAGATGTTGCAATAAGGTTAGATAACCAGCCTGTTACAACAACACCAATATTCGACTCTGTAACAAGTGCATTTAATTGTGCTGCAAAGAATATTAATACGAATATTCCCCCTACTGTTTTTAAATAATCAGTAGAGAAATTAACCATATCTCTGATTTTTCTTATTGTGCCTGTTACAACACCAAATACAAATCCTTGAAGTGCAAATATAAATGAAATTATACCTACCATGTTAGTCATCAAAAGTGCATCTGATGAAAATAACATCTTGGAATATACATCTTGGGATTTATCTAATAATAAACCTAAGAAACTATTACCACTTACTGGTATTAACATTAATATAATAGGAATTAAACATACTATTGTAGCTACTAATGCTGCTAGAAGACCTTTCTTTTCTTTTGTATCTTCAAGTACTAATTCCTCGTCTTCTTCTATTTGATTTCTACCTAATTTTCTAGATACTATCTTTTCTGTTATAAACGTACATATTGCTGCAATAAATAATGCTGCAACTATTATAAATATTAGGTTACTACTTTGTAATACGCTATACTCTGTATCCATCAATTTTGCAGATGCTTCAGTATAACTGGTTAAGTTATAATCAAGTGCCGTTATAAATAAGCCTGCTCCGTGTCCTGCTGCTATTGATGCAAATGAAAGAGCAAGACCTCCTATTGGATTTCTATTCATAGACATAAATAGAACTGCTCCAAACGGAAGCAATAAAACGTATCCAAAATTACTATCAACACTCGCTAATATACAAATCAATGAGAATATGAATATAATCAAAAACTTTGGAAATTTCTTATTTATTTTATTGCACAAAGTCTTTAAGAAACCAGACTTAAGCGCTATACCAAAAGCTATTGATGCTATTAACATTGAACCAAATGGAACGAAGTTAATTAAATTATCATAAGCAGATGTCATAATAAACTTTATTCCATCTAGGCTAAGTAGCGAATTTACCGCCGTTGTTTTAGATTCAACTTCTCCTGCTATTGTTGTTAATTGATCATATGTTACCTGAAAGTTTAAAGCACTTGCAATAGCACTTATAATGATAACTAATAGTGACATATAAATAAAGAACATTACTGGATGAGATGATCTTTTTAATTTCTTAGGATTTATCATTCTATCGCCTCCGTTATTACCTTTTTAATCTTTTTATTAAATTCTACTCTTGGTAGCATTATTGTTCTTCCACAGTTAGTGCATTCTATTTTTATATCAACACCAACTCTTATTACCTTAAACGTATCACAACCGCAAGGATGCATCTTTTTCATTTGAACTATACTGTTTAATCCATAATTATTTTTCATTATGAACCTCTATTTGTGGATATGGTATTTTTATTCCGTTTTTATCCATAGCATTTTTAAGTTCTTTTCTCATTTGTCTTTGAACTTCAAAATGCTTTGTTGGCTTACATTTACCTACTATTCTAAATACGACTGATGAGTCTCCTAGTTCTTCAACACCCCATACCTCTGGTTCTTCAGTTAATAAAGGCATTTTATCTTTCATATTAGCACACGTAAGTTTAAGTATTTTTTCTACTTTATCTAAATTAGCCTCATAACATACTGATAAGTCAACTACTGCAAGTGTTTTATCCAAACTATAATTAACTACTTCATTTATGTTTCTGTTTGGTATTATTTTTATTTCACCACTATAAGCTTGTATTCTAGTAGACTTAAGTCCCACTGATAATACCGTTCCAGTAAAAGAATCTATCTTAACTAAATCTCCTACTGCATACCAGTTTTCAAAAAGAATTGTAGTTCCTGCTAAAACATCCTTTAAGATATCTTGGAATGCTAGACCAATAACTAAACTGGCAACCCCAAGTCCTGTTACTAAGGCTGCTGTATTTACTCCGTAAACACTTAATAAAGAAAGTACTGCAAATATCCAAATTACATACTTAATTATACTGCAAAGTAAACTTCTTATGGTACTTACCCTTCTAGAGTCAAACTTTTTATGCTTTTTAGACGGATTAAAGGTCTTTTTTACCATCATCTTTAAGACTTTTTCTAAAAAGAATGCTACTGCTATTATAATTACAGTCATATATATTTCTTTTGCGATTGTTAATCCAAAGATTTTCATAATTATTCTCCTATTCTACTTCTATGTTTAAGATTTCTAATATACGATTTAAATCTTCTTTGGTAACAAATGAAATCTTTATTTTGTTTCCTGATATTGCTACTTTAGTTCCAAGCTTTTCCTTCATTGCATCTTCTACGTATTTGTATTCTTTAGACTTTTTAGGTTTTGATGCAGGAGCAGTTCTCGCATATGTTCTTTCATCTGCTAGAGCCTCTAAATCTCTTACACTTAGGTTTTCACTTATAACTTTATTTGCAAGATCTTCTATTTGTTCACTATTTTCTAATTTACTTAATACTCTTGCGTGTCCCATTGAGATTTTTCCATATAAAACCATATCTTGAACACTTAAAGGTAATCTAAGTAATCCAAGCATGTTAGTTATATGACTTCTTGATTTACCAAGCCTTTTAGCTAGTTCATCTTGAGTTAATCTAAGTGATTCAATTATTGATTTATATGCTTTAGCCTCTTCTATTGCGGATAAATCTTCTCTTTGTAAGTTTTCTAGTAATGCAACTTGCATCATTTCTTCATCAGAAAAATCTCTTACAATTGCAGGCACAGTTTTTAAACCAGCAAGTTCTGATGCTTTTGTTCTTCTTTCTCCTGCAATTATGTTATATCCTTTAACTGATTTTTTTACTATGATAGGTTGAAATACACCATGTTCTTTGATTGAATCAGCAAGTTCTTTTAAAGATTCCTCATCAAAAATCTTTCTTGGCTGATAAGGGTTACTCATAAGCTCACTAATAGGTATTTCTACTATTTCATCTTTCGGAGTTTCCTCTACTATTTTTTCTTCCACTTGGTCAAAATCAAGCATTTCTGAGTTAAATAATTGCTCTAGCCCCATTCCAAGTGCTCTTCTTTTACTGTTTGTTTCTTCTTTCATCTTGTTCGATTACCTCCTTTGCTAAATTAAGGTATGCTTCGGTACCACGACTCATTGGATCATATGCAACGATTGGTTTTCCATGTGATGGTGCCTCAGTCAATCTTATTAATCTAGGAATTAAAGTATTATATACTCTTTCCTTAAAGAAACCTCTTATCTCTTCTACTACTTCTAATCCTAAGTTAGTTCTAGAATCAAGCATTGTTAAAAGTACCCCTTCTATTTCTAGACCAGGATTTAACTTCTTTTGTGCAAGCATTATTGAATTTAATAATTGCATAATTCCCTCTAGTGCGAAGAACTCACACTGAACAGGAATTAATACTGAGTTTGATGCCGTAAGTGCATTTGTTGTTAAAAGCCCTAAAGATGGTGGACAATCAATTATAATAAAATCATATAAATCTCTTATAGGATCTAATGCTAGACGAAGCTGCATGTTCTTTTGAAACGATGGATCTTGCTTTGCCTTTTCAATTAATTCAATATCTGCACCTGCTAAATTAATTGTTGCAGGTATTATGCTTAAGTTTTTAAAATTTGTTTTAATAATTGCTTGATTGGTAGTACATCTACCTAATAATAAATCATATATACTCTTATCAACATCACCTTTATTTATGCCAACACCAGTTGATGCGTTTCCTTGTGGGTCTAAGTCAATAAGTAATACTTTTTTATTCTGAACCCCTAGTGAAGCTGCTAAATTAATACTTGTAGTGGTTTTACCTACACCACCTTTTTGATTTACTAATGCTATTACTCTTCCCACTTGCCTCACTTCTTTCTTACTTTCTTTTATTATCTTTAACAATACCATTCTATCAAATAAATGATATTTTTTAAAGAGTTATTTATATTTAATTTTGATTACGTATCTTTTCTGCAAACTCTTTTATCTTTCTAAATCTATGATTTAAACAAGATTTACTTACGTTAGAATTTGTCTCTAAAGTTATTATTCTACTTAATTCCAAAAGGGATGTTTCTGGATATCTAATTCTGTACTCAGCACTTTCCTTTATTTTGTCATCGAGTAAGTCAAACATATCTTTTTCTTTTATATAATTTATCTCTTTAATAAGTTTATTTGACGTTGCAACCATCTTTTCTACGTTTGCTTGCTCGCAATTATTAAGACGGTTAGTCATATTTATTTTTTCACGGTATACCCTTATTTCTTCATAGTACATAACCCCGTTATAAGCTCTTATAAGCCTTAGAAAATCACTTATTTTCTCGGCTTCTTTTATGTATATCATATAACCTTTTTTACGATGAAGTATCTTACTATTTAAGTTGTTGTCATTTAAAAGTTTGTTTAAAAAATTAGCATACTCGGTATCATTTATTAAAAATTCCAAATGATATCTTGAAGTTTTTGGATCATTTAAACTTCCTGATACTAAAAATACTCCTCTTAAATATGCCCTTCTTAATTCTTCATCCGATAATAAAGACTCGCTAGGTATTCTAAGAAGCTCATTCTTCTCACTTACTATTCCTAAATCTCTAAGCACTTTTAATGTGTCTTTTTTAAGTTCAAGAACATATATTTCGTTTTTCTTAAAGTTATAATTCTTTCTTAATGATATGTTAAGGTTAATATCATATAAGATTTTAAAAAGTCCAAAAATACGGTTTGCAACAAACTTATTTTCAGTTTGTATCTTTATGTTATATATCTTAATTTCTGCACTAGTTCTAATGATACCAGATAACTCTGATAAATACTCAGCCCTAGTACATTCTGTTGTGCTTATTTCTTTTTTTATTTTACTTGAGAATGTCATTTTACCACCATCCTTAACTAGTATGATTATATCAGATAAAGATTTCTTTTTCAACATATCCAGGTGTTTTTGATAATTTATTTATATAAAAAAGTCTAAATTTCTCATATTAGACTTTTATTTTTTTAAACTCTTAATTATAGAACTTGCTGCAAGTGCACCTTCACCTGTTGCTGTTACAACTTGATATAAACTTTTGCTTATAACATCTCCTGCTGCATAAATAGATGGGTTACTTGTTTTCATATCTTTATCCACTATTATTCCTAAATTATCTGTTTTTATATTTAAATTTTGATAATATGCGCTAGATAATTCTTTTCCTATGCATACAAATATAGCATCAGCCTTTATTTTTCTATCATCATTTAAAATAACTTCTGTAATATGATTTTCATCGCCTATTACCTCTTTTATAGTGGCATTTAATATGACTTCCACTTTTTCATCTTTAATTATTTCTTGTTCTTTTAAATCTGCTCTTAAAGGTAATCTATTAACTATGTATATTTTATTTGCAATATTACTCATATATTTAGCGGACTCCATAGCAGTATTACCACCACCTAAAACTATTACAGTTTTATTCTTATATAAAGCGCCATCACATATAGTGCAGTATGATATTCCTTTTCCTTCATACTTATCTGAATTCTTACATATTAATTTTCTAGGAGTTTTACCAGATGTAATTAATATATATTTCGCATAATAATTGTTATTTTCACATATTACTTTGTATAAGTTTTCTTCTTTTTCTATATTAATTACCTTTTCTGTTTTAAGCATAATCTCTAGCTTTTCAACCTGAGAGTACATTCTAAATGCAAGGGTTGTTCCATCTTCTTCTGTGTATCCTGGATAATTTTGCAATTTATATATTTCATTTAAAGTACCACCTGGTGCCTTAGCTTCTAAAATAAGTGGTGATATGCCCGCTCTTTTTAAGTAAATAGAAGCAGCCATACCTGCTGGACCTGCTCCTATTATAATTACGTCATAATTAACATTTGATTTCATTTTCCCTCGCCCCTACGTCATCATAATTTTTACATTTAAGTTTGGTTATTATAAACATAATAATGCCACCTATTATCATTAAAATAGAAACCAATTGAGCCATTTTTATTGAACCTAGCATTAAACTATCCGTTCTAAAAGATTCAACAAAGAACCTTATTGTTCCGTATAAAATTAAGTACAACGCTGTTGTATTTCCTAATTTTGTGTTTTTCATACTTCTAAATCCATACAAGATGAAGAAACATAGTATGCAAAAGACTGATTCATAAAGAAACGTTGGATGATAGTAATGTGCACCTATGTGCATCCCATCTATTATAAATTTTGGTAAATGTAAGTTTTCCAAAAACGCACGAGACACAATACCACCATGAGCCTCACCATTAAAGAAGTTACCCCATCTTCCAATTCCTTGAGCCAAGATAAGACCTGGAACTGATATATCAATCATCTTTAGAATATCAACACCATATTTCTTACAATATACAATTAATGTTATTAAACCTGCGATTATTCCACCATGAATAGCAAGTCCACCATTCCATATCTTAACTATTTCTATTGGGGATGCACTATAATAATCTAAATTAAATAACACATAGTATATTCTAGCGCCCAAAAGTCCAAATATTACGCACCAAAATATTAAATTCGTAACAAAACTTGTTGGAATATTATATTTTTTAGCTTCGTTATTAATAACAATACCCGCTAAAATAACTCCTAATAATATACATATAGAATACCACGTAATAGTAAGTGGTCCTAAACTAATTGCAACTGGATTCATATTATCTCTTACACCTTTCTATCAATGGTTTTATTATCAAATTCTCCATAATAACATTCATAACGCTTATAAATATTGATACAATAAACGGAGAAAAAAAGCCTGTTAGGTAAAAATGCTTACCTAAAACCAAACTTACTAAAAGAAGTATAACTACGTTTATCACAAAGTAAAATAAGCCAAGTGACATTCCAATAAGTGGCAGAGAAAGCGTAACTAAAAACGGTTTTACAGTTTTATTTAAAACATATATCAATACTGCTGCTATAAAACCATATAAGAAGTTTTCTACGTATAATGGTCTAAATAAATTTGATGTTATAAGTAAAACGATTGCATAACCAAACATATATATTAACCACTCTAAAAATAAATTTAGTCTGTATTCTATTTCTTTACCATTTGTTTTTTTCTTTTTATTGGAATCAACAACTATTACCTTCATATAATCACCAACCTAATTATATCACACGTATATGTTTTTATATATAATTTTTTTCGTCAAAAAAGCACATTTATCCTTTACAAATCAAAATCATCTATTTTTGAAGACATGACTATTTTCTTAGGTTTGAAAAGCATCTTTTCATACAAACCAGCAGCTTGCTTATTACCAATGCAAACGGTTAATTCTACGTATTTCGCACCCTTTTCATAAGACCATTTTTTAAATAGTGATATTAACTTTGTTGCAACTTTATGTCCTCTAAAATCTTCCAAAACAAACAATGCATCTAGCTTGCTTACTTTTCTAATTACGGAGCTATCATTATCCTCTATGTAACCATATAAATACCCGATAATATTTTCATTTGTTTTTGCAACTAATAAGCATACATTATCATCATTATAGAATTTTTCGTACAGTGATGAGACAATGCACTTTTCATTTATATTTCTATCATACTTTTTTTCATCGATTATTAGTTTAGTAAGTAAATTATTTGCCTTTTTAGCATCGTTAAAACTTGCTTTTTCTATAATAAATTGCATTTTATCACCCGTTTAAATGGTACCAAATTTTTAACAGAAAGTCATTAATAATAAAAAGAGATGATTTTTTCATCTCCTTTTTGCCCTAAATTTTAGTGTTTTACTTAATTTCATGTTAGATTTATTAAGCCCCAACCATACTTTTTTATTTTTCTAAAAATATTGAATTATTTTGTATCAACACTACCTTTTTCACCAGTTACCGTATTATATAAATATGTTCTATATTTTTCACCATTTCTTACGCTAACCTTTACTATATAATTTCTATTCTTATCATACCCATAAAAACCAGTTGGAAACTCTTCACCATCCTCTTCAACAAATGCTTGTTTTCCATCTTGTATAGTTTCAAATTCTTCTATAACATTGTTGTCAAGATTGATAAGTTTAAGTTGATTTTTATTATCTATTATAAATGAATATCCATCGCTAAAAGACCTTACCATATCAATATTATTAATTGTTTTAACAAGTTTTCCAGTTGAATCATATTTATTTAAATTTCCTTGCTCCCAGTCATAAAAGTAAATATATTTATCATCAACATAATACCAAGATGATTGAAATTTTAAAACTTCTTCTAAGTTATTATTATAAATAGTAACATATCCATCATTAAGAAAATAATTATCATCTATATATAATAAATCACTGTTTTTTTGTATTAATTTAACAGATCCGCTAACATTTATATTTAATATTTTATCTAGTTCACCATTTTTTAAATTATAATATTCAATAGTTTTATCAGAAGGAACTAATAAATTATCACCTTTTATTGTTGAGAATAAATCATACTTAGTATATATCGCTTCCTTGCCACCAATAGGTGCAAAATATGCACCATAATATAGATAAGAACCACCATCATAAGAATAATATATGCCGACCAACTTATTATATTTTTCTAAAAATTCAATATCGTTTGTGTTGCTTGGTTCATAATTTATATTTAATCTTGCTGCTTTATTACTCATATAATCATATATTATATAGTCTATATCTTTAATTAGTACATATCCTTTTTCTGAAACTTTTATTGATTTGCATGAACTAGATTCACAATAATACGTACCAAGAATTTCACCATCAGAATTATTATCAGTACTAAAATGAACATTTGAATAATTTTGATTTTTTGTATCATAGTGTACATCTATTTTATAATCGCTTTTTGATGGTGTATACCATTTATATTTATTATCTATATTATTAGTGTTATCTGCATTCTTATTGTATTTATTTCTTGATATATATGAACCTATCATTATAAGTACGAATGCTCCTAATATTATTATTACAACAATAACACCTATAACTATAAATTTAACTTTCTTTTTATTTTGTCTATCATTATCATTTGAGTCGTTAGGATTATTATTTATTATTTGACTTGTATTCGTATTGTTATTCATATTGCTGTCATTTGTATTTATATTATTCTCTTGATTTACATTATTATTCATAAATTTCTCCTTTATTTTATTCTTCTTATATTGTCAAAAACATACTCTTCATTATTATTTTTAACAAATGTCCATTGGTATATATTTGCATAGGAATCATACTTATCAATTACATTTTCATAAGTAACATCATCAGGAATATTAGATGTTATATTTTTAAAATTATTGTCAAAATCTAAATTAGAAAGCTCATCTAAATCGTGTGTACCATATAAAACCTTTGTTTTGAAAGTTAATTTATTATCACTTTTAGTTTCATCATATACTTTTTGAATATATTCACCCTCTGATCCAGTTCCACCACCTATATTATCGATGCTATATATTTTGTTTTTTTTATCATATTTGAATACATATGGTAAAGCGTTATTACCTGAAAATTCCTCGGGATTATATTCGGTATTTTTAAATAAATCAAAAATTTTATTATCTAACACTGTTTTTGATAAAGTACAATCGCTTATTGAATCATAGTTCTTTTCTTCAAAATAACCTAAATTATATAAAGCTGTAGAAACTTTGAAATATGTATCTAACTCGTTAGAAGTTTTATTACCATCACTAGAGTAATCGTAACCTTCAATTGTCCATCCAGTTAACTTTTTTAGTGCTTTTTCCGCTTCGCTGTTTCCTGATATAGTTATAGATGATATATTACACTCTTTTTTATTTTTATTAGTATTTTGATTACTCATTGTAGGAATATCTTCTGTAGAATTACTATAATCATCATCTACTGTGTAAGTTATTGAAGATATGTACAAACTTAAACAACCTAATAACACTAAAACGGTAACTACTACTCCAATAATTATAAAAATTATCTTTTTATTATTTTTACTTTTTTTATTATTAGAATTATCTTTTGATGTATTTATATTATTCATATCATTCACATTAGTATTATTATTTTCTTGATTTACATTATTATTCATAAATTCCTCCTTTATTTTACATGTTTATAATATCAAATGCCCCCCCCCCGTCAAGAATTTTTTCTAAATTGTGGAAAAAATTGTCATATTGTGGTGGTGTTGTAGTGGTAAACTTAAAGTAGACACTTTATATATTGTGCAATTAAACGTAATAAACAAATTCATCAACATATAATTCTATATGAGAAAAAGAATTTTACCGACTTTTTATATAATGTAAGGCATGAAAAAAGAGCTTTAATTAAGCTCTTATTTACCATTTAATTCTTCAACCCCTAGAGAATATGCGAATCTTATTAATGTTTCCTTCTTTTTTATATAATAATATCCCAAGGAAAAACCTAAGTTATTTGCAATAAATCTATCATCATAATTGTTTTCCTTATCTAGATACGTCCAGTATATTATCTTTCTTTCTTCTGTTGTTAACTTATTAAATGAAAATCTTACGTAATTAACAAAGTCTATTCTTCTTTTTTGCTCTTCTTGTGATATTTTAACGTATGTTTTATCAATGCTGTTAAAATCAAGGGCATCTAAAAGAAAAGAATCTCCTATGTTACTAGATGAGCTGTTATCAACAGACAAACTATAATATATGTATTGCGATATTATCTGCTCAACGTTTTTCTTTGTTTTTGTCCAAGATATATTTATTTGCTTTAGCATGACAACAACTCCCTTCGGTTAATATTTTATCATTATTATAAAAAGAAAAGTTAATCTAAAAATTTTAAATAAATCATAAAAAAATAAAGTAAAGATAATCTATATCTCTACTTTATTATTATCCATAACTTTTAAAAACCCCCTAAAATATCCTAACAATCTTAAAAAAATTTCAAATTTTAAAAGTTATTATTTTTTTAATACTTTTTTCAAATACTGACCAGTATAGGATTCTTTACATTTAGCTACTTTTTCTGGAGTTCCAGCACAAACTACCTGTCCTCCTAAGTCTCCACCTTCAGGTCCTAAATCTATTATGTAGTCAGCCACTTTTATAACATCAAGGTTATGTTCTATTACTATTACAGTATCTCCATTATCAACTATTCTATTTAAAATAACAAGTAATTTCTTTATGTCATCACTATGAAGACCAGTTGTTGGTTCATCTAGAATAAATACACTTTTTCCGGTCGGTTTTTTCTGAAGTTCTTTAGCGAGTTTAACACGAGAAGCCTCACCACCAGATAGAGTTGGCGCACTTTGTCCTAACTTTATGTATCCTAATCCAACGTCCATTAAAACTTGTAATTTTCTTTTTATTTTAGGATGATTTTCAAAGAATTCTATTGCTTCTTCAACGCGCATTCCAAGTACATCATATATCGTTTTTCCTTTATATTTAACCTCTAAAGTTTCCTTATTAAATCTGGTTCCACCACATACTTCACAAGGAACATATACATCTGGTAAAAAGTTCATTGATATTTTTTTAACACCATCTCCAAAGCAAGCCTCACATCTACCACCTTTTACGTTAAACGAGAACCTTCCCTTTTCATATCCCCTTATTTTGGCTTCTTTTGTTTGTGCAAAAACATCTCTTATATCATCAAATACACCAACGTATGTAGCAGGATTACTACGAGGAGTTCTACCTATTGGATCTTGTGTTATATCTATTACTTTATCTACGTCTTCTATACCTTTTATACTTCTATATTTACCAGGAACCACTTTTGATTTGTATACGTTTAATGCTAAAGCCTTATACAAAATTTGGTTTACCAAACTACTTTTACCAGAACCTGATACACCAGTTACTAAAACAAGATTCCCTAAAGGAAATTTAACGTTTATGTTCTTTAAATTGTTTTCCTTTGCGCCTCTTATTTCGATAAATTTACCATTACCCTTACGGCGTTTTAAAGGTACTTCAATTTTCTTTCTACCACTTAAATAATCCCCTGTTAAACTATTAGTATTTTGCATAACTTCTTCTGGAGTTCCACTTGCTACTATCCTGCCTCCATGCTCTCCTGCACCAGGACCTACGTCAACTAAATAATCAGCTTGTAACATAGTATCAGTATCATGCTCTACTACTATTAGCGTATTTCCAATATCCCTCATTTTTAATAATGAATCAATAAGTCTTTGGTTATCTCTTTGATGAAGTCCAATACTAGGTTCATCTAGTACGTATAAAACGCCCGTTAACTGAGAACCTATTTGTGTTGCAAGTCTTATTCTCTGTGCCTCACCACCTGACAAGGTTGATGCACTACGAGATAAAGTTAAGTATCCCAATCCAACATTATGTAAAAATTCTAGTCTTGACTTTATTTCTTTTATTAACAATTTTGCTATTTTTTCTTTTTCCTTGCTAAGCTTTAAATTATCAAAGAACTCATAAAGCTTATCAATGTTCATATCTGTTAAATCAATTATGTTTTTCTTATTTATTAGCACTGATAAAACACTTTTTTTAAGCCTTTTACCTAAGCATGTAGGACAAGTTAGTTCTACCATATACTTGCCTAACCAATCTCTTATAAACTCACTATTAGTTTCAAAATATCTTCTTTCTAAGTTATTTAAAACACCTTCATAAGGCTCATAACTATTCATTACGTTTCCACTTCTAGTTTTAAAATTAAACTCTATTGGTTCTTTTGTACCACGAAGAATTATATCTAATTCTTTTTTAGTTAAATCCTTCATTTTTTTGTTCATATCTATGCCAAACTTATCGCAAACTATTTCTAGTTTCTTTATGTATATATTTTGATCATCCATACCAGAAAGTGGCTCTATCCCGCCTCTTGCTAAAGTCTTTTCTTTGTCAGGAATTATTAGTTGTTCGCTTATCTTTTGCTTAAATCCTAAACCTTTACAATCAGGACAAGAACCATAAGGAGCATTAAATGAAAACATTCTAGGTTCAAGTTCTTCTAAAGAAAAATCACAATGTGGACATGCAAAAGACTCACTCATAACAATGTCTTCTCTTAAAGGAATGGAAACTACTGCTTTTCCCTTAGATAATTTGCAAGCAAGTTCTAGTGCTTCATATATTCTGCTTCTTGCCTCTTCCTTTTTAATTACCCTATCTATTACAACCAATATGTTGTGTTTCTTATTTTTATCAAGCGTTATTTCTTCACTTAAATCCCTTACTTCACCGTCTATTTTTACCCTAACATAACCATCTTTTCTTAAAGAATCTAATAAATCTTTAAACGTTCCTTTTTGACCATATATAACTGGTGACATAATAATTAATTTGGTTTTATCTTCCTCATTCATTATTTGCGTAGTCATCTCTTCTATCGATTGACTTGTTATTGGAATATTATGATTAGGACAATATGGAACTCCTATACGCGCGAATAAAAGTCTAAAATAATCATATATTTCTGTAACCGTTCCAACCGTTGACCTTGGGTTATTATTAGTAGTTTTTTGATCTATTGAAATAGATGGAGAAAGACCTTCTATTGAATCTACATCTGGTTTTGATGTTCCTCCTAGAAACTGTCTTGCATAAGCAGATAGGCTTTCTACATATCTTCTTTGACCTTCAGCATATATCGTATCAAAAGCAAGGGATGATTTACCACTTCCTGATACACCTGTCATTACCGTTAGTTTATTCTTTGGTATTTCTATATCCACGTTTTTTAAATTATTTTCTCTTGCACCTTTTACTATAATTTTGTCCACATAAATCACCTTCAGTTTAATATTCTATCATAAAATTATTAAATTTATACATCAATTATATCAAACAAATGTACTTATTGCAATGATAAGAAAAAAAGCTATGTAAAACATAACTTTTAAACATAATATGGATTAGGTTTAAATAACAGAGTTATTATATCTATAATATAACC